>CABXDL010000032.1 GCA_902510995.1 uncultured Candidatus Actinomarina sp. | reverse complement strand
GAAGTTATTCCTGATATGCACATTCATGGGTTTACACCACTAGAAATATGGCAAGGTGCTGAAACTATTAACAAAAGTGTAGAAGAATATTTGATTTTATTAAAAGATGTAGGATTGAATACACTACCTGGCACTGCTGCAGAGATATTAGATGATCGTATTAGAAAATATTTATGTCCAGATAAAATTACATCCAAGCAATGGGCTTACGTTATGGAGGTAGCTCATTCCTTAGGAATTAAATCTACAGCAACAATAATGTTTGGACATATAGATGATATTGAATCTTGGACTAATCATTATTCATTGATAAGAAATCTTCAAGAGAGAACTCATGGTTTCACTGAAATAGTGCCTTTACCTTTTGTTCATATGGGATCACCAATATATTTACAAGGTAAAAGCATGCCGGGACCAACTTGGGATGAAGTACTTTTAATTCATTCTTTAGCGAGAATATACTTCTACGATTATATCGACAACATACAAGCAAGCTGGGTAAAACTCGGTCATGATGGTTCCTTAAAATTATTAGAAGCTGGTGTGAATGATTTGGGAGGTACTTTAATAAATGAAAATATTAGTAGAGCATCTGGCGCTTCTCACGGACAAAAAACCACCGACTTAGAGTTTATTAAACTTATACAAAAAGCTAATAAAAAACCATACTTAAGAAATACTCTTTATACCAAATTAAAAAAATTAGAATATAAAAATTTGGAGCAAGATGCTATCAAAATATAATGTAATTACATTATTTCCTAAATTGTTTGAAGAATGGAAAAATACTGGTGTTATATCAAATGGTTTAAACGATAAAATATTTACATTAAATACCATTAATTTAAGAGAATATGGCATTGGAAATTATAAACAAACAGATGATGCTCCATATGGAGGTGGTCCAGGAATGGTTATGATGGTTGAACCTATAGACAAGGCAATAGAAAAGAATAAAGCTGAAGCAAACATATTTTTAACACCTTCAGGAGCAAAGCTAAATGAAACTATGATTAACAAACTACACACATATAAATCAATAAATATAATTTGTGGAAGATATGAAGGTTTTGATCAAAGAATTATAGATATTCATAGCGATTATGAAATATCAATTGGTGAAGCTGTTGTATCTGGAGGGGAAGTTCCTGCAATGTTTTTAATGGAAGCTTTGATACGAAGATTGCCAGGAGTGCTTGGGAATTCAGAGTCGTTAATAAACGAGTCATTTATTGATGGAAAATACGATTTCCCTGTTTACACTAGGCCTGAAACATATAAAAATATGCATGTACCAGATGTTTTGTTATCAGGTAATCATAAAGAAATAGAAGACTGGAAAAAGAATAATTTAAAAGACATTTAATCTAATTTAGATAATATAATTTCACTTTGAGGTACCAATGAATTTAATAGAACAGATAGAAAAAGATCAACTAAAAACAGATTTACCAGATATAAAATCAGGAGATTCTGTAAAAGTTAATGTAAAAGTATCAGAAGGAAATAGAGAAAGAGTTCAAACTTTTGAGGGTGTAGTTATTGCATCTAATGGAGTTGGTATCAGCAAGACAATTACGGTAAGAAAATTGTCATTTGGCGTTGGAGTAGAAAGAATTTTCCCTATCCATGCTCCAATTATTGATTCAATTGAGGTTATAAGAAAAGGTAAAGTTAGAAGATCTAAACTATATTACTTAAGAGATAGAATTGGAAAATCTGCAAAAATTAAAGAAGATCGTAAGTAATTTACTAGTATAAAAATATTATTAAATATTTAAAAAATATAGCTCTTTTTATAACTGCAATACTTATAGCTACATTTATTAGAACCTTTATTGTTCAAATCTACTATATTCCATCTGCATCTATGGAACCAACATTAAATATAAATGACAGAGTATTAGTTGTTAAAGATAAATATATAAATATGAATTATGTACTGGGGGATGTAATTGTATTTTACAACCCTAATTATGTTTACAATAAAAATACATATCAAGAATTCTATGACTCACTACAAGTATGGAATCTCAATGAACAACAATTAGCAATTGATACAGCTTTTATAAAAAGAGTAATTGGCATAGAGGATGATGTTGTGAAAATAACTAGTGATGGAAAAATATATAATAATGGAGAACTTGTAAATATATATAATGTATCAGGAGAGAGAACTACACAAGAAGGAACTTATATTGTTGCTAAAAATACATTATTTGTTCTTGGTGACAATATAGAAAATAGCATTGATTCAAGAATATATGGATCTATCAACCTTGATCAAGTAGTAGGCAAAGCAGTGTATAAAATATAC
>CABXDL010000031.1 GCA_902510995.1 uncultured Candidatus Actinomarina sp. | reverse complement strand
TAACAGTAGTCAAGGCTAAGCCAATTCAAAAATCTGTTTCCGCTCCAGTTGATAAAGTTAACACATGGCCTCACCTAATGCTCCCAGAGTTTATTGCGTTAATGGCAATGACTGCTTTTTTGATTTTCATAAGTGCAATATTACAAGCACCTCTTCTTGAAGAAGCAAACCCAAACATAACTCCAAACCCTGCAAAAGCACCTTGGTATTTTCTAGGGCTCCAAGAAGCATTGTCATATTGGGACCCTCAAATTGCAGGTGTGATGATTCCTCTAGTTGTTGGAATGATAGGTTTTATGGCCATACCGTATGTAGATAGAAATCCTGAAAATCATCCTTCAAAAAGAAAGTATGCAATTATGATGTTTACTTTCTTCCTTGCGGGAGCAGGTACCTTAACAATTATTGGTGTTCTCTTTAGAGGGCCTGGTTGGAACTGGACATATCCTTGGGTTGACGGTATTTGGTTTGATGACTTACTAGACTGGGTTAACTTTTTGGGAGAAGGGCACTAATGAGCTTAGTCCAAGTATCGTTTATTGCCATTGGTGTAGTTGGAGTACTAGGTGTTCTCGGTATGATTGCTATTATTTCAGGTCGAACTCCAAAAAAACTAAATTGGAGAAAAAATGTTGACAAGAAAGCTCTAAAGGTAGATAAGTCAAAAACAAGCTTCCTTGCTCCTGATGAACCTACTGAAACAGAAGAAGCAAACATTACAGATGAAACAGAAGTAGACGAAGAGCAACAAGTAGAAATAGATGGTTCAATCAAAATTGAGGAAAAAGTTATTTATGAGGAGATATCGGAAGAAGAAGCTGGAATTACAAGGAGGCAATTTTTAACGAAGGCCTTAAGAGTTTCATTTGGGGCATTTGTAGGAATTCAAGCTATCTCATGGTTAGGATTCTTTTGGCCAAAAGTTTCAGGAGGATTTGGTTCGAAAGTTGATGCTGGAAAAGTTGAAGATTTAAAAAAACAAATTGTTCAATCAGATGGATCAGTTATTCCTGCATTTATTCCTGAAGCAAGAGCTTATGTACTGCCTTTTGATTCATCTCAAGTATCAGGTTCGCAATTTTCAGACGGAGCAACTATTGCAGATGGTTTAGTTGCTATTTATCAGAGATGTGTTCATTTAGGATGTAGGGTTCCTTGGTGTAACTCCTCCCAAGGTTTTGAATGTCCTTGTCATGGGTCAAAATATAATCTAGTAGGAGAATATTATGCTGGACCAGCCCCAAGGAATCTTGATAGGTTTGTTGTAAGTGTGAATGCAGCTGGAAAGTTTATCATTGATACTGGATCAATAATTGAATCACCAAGAGCATCAGGATTATCAGTTAAATACCCTCAAGGACTTTCATGTATTGCCTTAGCACCTGCGGATGAGTAAAAATGAATAGCTCAATTTTCATAACATTAATATCATTAATAATAATTGGAGCCTTAGCATTTTTTGCAGCAGTTGGTTTTAGAGGTTCAGGAAAAAATAAAGAAATTGCTCCTAATTTAGAAAAATATAAATCAGATGATGAACTTGAAACAAAACATTTAGATAGAACTCTTTCAATAGCTGTTTTATTAGCTTCGTTATTAACGATTATGATTCCTCTTTACTATTTAGGTGAACAAAACAGACAAGAAGAATTTGTTGAATACTTTGATGAAGTTTCCATAGTAAGAGGAGAGCATCTTTATGAAGAGTTTGGATGTGGGAACTGTCATGGTGTTGACGGCTCTGGAGGCGCTGCTTCTTATGTTGAGAAAAGGAGTGGAGTAAGTGTTGTATGGGCAGCTCCGGCTATCAATAATGTTTTCTATAGATATGAAGAAGAAGAAATAAGATATTGGTTAGTTTACGGAAGAGCAAATTCTCCAATGCCTGCTTGGGGTCTTGAAGGAGGTGGCCCTATGAATGATGGTCAGCTATCTGACTTACTTGAGTACCTCAGATATTTTCAAATTTCTCAGCAATCAGAATTACAAAACATTGAATCAAATGTTAGTTCTGCACTTTTAAGAGTAGAGAATTCTGACCTACAAGTTGAAAGTGAGATTATTAAACAAACTCAATTAATTCAAGATATTGAAGATGCACCTTCGAAGTTACCTGTTGTAAAAGAGGCTGTCCTAATTGTTTCAGAATTAATTGAAAAAGAAACTGGGATTGATTCTGATGAGGATGGATTGTTTGACTCTGTAGAAATTGAACTCTCAACTTACAGTGCTTCAATAGCTGAGGTCTTAGGCATACAAGTCCTAAATTTAAATCCTGAAGAAGAGGAGTCAACTCCAGGAAGGAAGGATTTAAGCATTGCAAAGGGATATCTTTCACAGCTTAAATCAGATGAAATTAATCTTGGAATACTAGTTGAAGGTAAAGAAAAGTTTTTAAATGAAGCAATAGATGGGCTAGTTTTTCTTGAGCAAGCATTAGAGACGAAATTGTGGAATGTTGATTTTCAAGAAATTGCAGAAAGAACATTTGATGGTGATTATGATAAATCGGTTAGATCAGTAGGTTTGTTTAATGCATATTGTGCAAGGTGTCATACTGCAGGATATTCAGCAGG
>CABXDL010000030.1 GCA_902510995.1 uncultured Candidatus Actinomarina sp. | reverse complement strand
TCTGGAACAGTGGTTTCTGGAACAGTGGTTTCTGGAACAGTCGTAATGTTTTCAAATGATTTAATTGTAGTTGGAACTTCATTTTCAATTAATGTGGTGGGTTGTTCGACATAAACATTTACCCCTTCTTGTTCCGCTTCCACTATATTATGTTCTTTTTTAGGTGGTATATATAAAAATACAAAAACTAAAAAAAATACTGTTAATGACAAATAGATAAATTTATTTTTTTTACTATAAAAGTTGTCAGCCACCTTCACTTTAAATTCATTATTTAAAGGTGGATTGTTCTCCGAATTATTATCAAATGGATTATCTGACTCACTAAATGGATCATAACTGTTCATTAATTAATCCTTGGGACGTTGTTTAACCCCTTCTTCCGAGGAGGTCGTCTTTTCGGTTTTCTTCCTTCTCTTATTGCTTTCTCTTGAAGCCATTGGTCTAATAAACCTATAAACATTTATTCCTCCTCTCCAGATCTTGTTAAATATTTATAATATTTACACTGCATATTCCAACTCTCTATCTAAGTTGATATGGTCTTCGCTGATCTCTAAAATTTTATTAGATAATTTTCCATCAACTGATAAGGTTTTATAGTTGAATTTTTCATTTTTCAATCTTTTTATTAAAGGTGTAAAAATATGATCACCTGAAGCTATTATGATTTTTTTAAATTTATTAATATGCTCAGAATTTAATATATACTCTGCAGAATCAATAAGTGCCAAATCTGCACCATCTTCTCCTTTGGCACTTATTAAGATTTCAACAGGAGGGCTTTCATCAAAATACCACATATCGAGATCTTCCAATAATCTTCTATTTGCTGAAATGATTATTAAAGATCTTCTTGTTAAATTTAAATAATTTTCAAAATTTTTTAATCTTTTTTTCGTTTCTCTAATTTTTTTCATTTTTCTTTCTTTATTTTTTGTATAAATTGAATTACATCCATAAATATTTTCAATATCTAGTATTACTAATTCATCAAATCTCCCATTTTCATTGATTATTTTATTTATTCTTTTATAAATTAAGCTATTATCTTTCATACACTATTTACTAGCGATAAGTTTCTAAAATTAAGTATTATGAATGAATCAATAAACAATCCGGCAGACATAACTGAGGAATATAGAAAAGTATTAATTTCACATTGGGAGGATCATTATTCAAAAGAAAACAAACCTGCATCTTATTTCTCGAGTCTTCCTAATACTGTTTTAGAGGATTTTTATTCAAAATTAGAACATCAATGTCTTCAAATATTAACCAAAAATAAAGGATACAATCAATGGGCATATAATAAATATCGAATAGACATAAATGGAAATGATGGTGTTCTAACTCTATTGTCTGAAGTCAATGAATATTTCCTTCTATCAAGTGACAACGATAAAAATGTAAATTTAAAAGAGATATTTAAAAATGGAGAAAGCAAAATAAATAGAAACTTAAATCAAGCAATAAAAAGAGTACTTGTAAACAACAGGGGAAGAACTGTTATTGATACTCTCTTACGTAGAATTGAAAATATTGCAGATGATACAAATAATGTTATCACCAGAAATAGAACTGAAGAACATGGACAAAAAGCTGACTATTTTACAACTGTAAATAAGTTTCCAGAAGAAAGACCTCCTACAAATGATGAAATTGAACATGTTATCTCTTTAGTGGGGAGTTTCAAAGAGACTCCACCAAAAAAAAATGCGAAGCAAGCTTCTAGAATTTATACAACAAAACAACTAGTAGAAATAATGGAAATAATCTGTAATAACCTTCCAACAGATGTAACTCCTGGCACCCTGGAAACAATTTTTATAGATCTTATACCTGATTTTCTTCCAGAAGAGTTTTTAATAGAAAAAGTATTTAAAATATATGGAAAAGTAACTTTTCCAATTGATACAAAGCATAAATTTACTATAAATGATCTAGATCCAAGCAAACAAGTAATTGTAAATGCTGCAGTTTCAGATTGTGTTAATGAAGCAAAAAGGGCAGGGATACAAGAAAAGTGTAAAATTATAAAAGAACATTTAATTGACAAAGATTTGAATATAAATACGTTAGCAAATGAAAAAATTTTTGATTCAAGAAAAGACGTAGAAGAAACTCTGAAAATTATTGGAGAAATCACAAACAAACTTTTTTTAACTATGGATGACGAATTTATTTCAGAAGTAGCATTTAATATTTTTTTGGATAAAATATAAAATATTTTTTTTAAAACTTATCGCTAGTAATTAGTATGAATACTGAAATGAAAAACTTAATCCCTTCTTACAATGCAAATATCGGAGAAGAATTTGATAAAGCATCTATGGAGCTAAAAAAATTAAGTGAAAAGTATACAAAGCTTTATATTAGTTTTTTGTTTATGGGTGCTTTTTTGGCAGATCTCACAGGAACTATTAATCCAAAAATTTCAGTGCCTTTGGCTATATTATGTGGTCTGTTTAGTTTATTTTTTTACACCAGAAAAAGGAATAGAAATTTGGTTGAGCAATGGACCTATACACGTGTAATTGCAGAAACTATCAAATCCGAATGGTTCAAATTTGTTGTAGGTGCAGGAGACTATCCAATAAAAGATTCAACTGATCAGCAATATGATAATGATAAATTTAATAGAAATGTGAAAGATTTCATAGATAAGTACGAACAACAGATACATAGCTTAGGTGGACAGTATGTAAAGCCAGTAAATGTTGAAATTACAGAAGAATCATTAGAAATAAGAAAAAAGAATTTAGATACCAGGGTTAAATATTACGAGGCCAACAGAATGCAGGATCAGATGGACTGGTATGAAAAAAAATCTTCGATAATGTCTAAAAAACATACTTCCTCTACCAAATGGTTTAGAATCTTTATTATTTTAAGTACAGCTATAGGTCTTATGATGACAATAAGTTTTAATGACATTATAAAAATTGCATTTATAGAAAATAACGATTTCTTTTCAATTTTCTTAGCTTTGGCATTTGCTTTAGATACATTTACAAACATAGAGCA
>CABXDL010000029.1 GCA_902510995.1 uncultured Candidatus Actinomarina sp. | reverse complement strand
AGATATTGCCCTAAATGTTGTTACGTTAAATAAAAGTACTCCAACTAACAAAAGCAAAGACAAGAATAAATTTATAGTATAGGGTGTTGAAACTAGAGACCAAGTTATTAAAAAACCCTCGCCAAAAATTGTTGGATTTCCTGCATTAGCACCAGCGTTCCACGAATAACCAGAATTTATTCCAATTAATCCAGTAATAAAAAGAGACAAAAGAATAACGGACTTTAATAAGAAACTAGTTATAGATTCTATTCTTGTATAAACAACTTCTCTTCCAAAGATTCTTGGTATTAAGTAATAAACAAATGGAACAACAATTAAAACTAGACTGTATACATATCCATATCTAATGGCACTCTCAAAACTTGTAACACTTAATATTGGGATTAAGTTTGAAAATGAGCTTACAATTTGAAAAATGTTTGTAATAAAAAATACAATAAATGAAACATTTATAAGTTCATAAATTACTGAGTTATTATTTTCTCTTGTTGATATCGTTTTAAGGTAATTCACCAATAAAGAAAGTAAAGGGATTATAAGACCTAAAGAGAGGTACAGGGAAACGTTCTCTATCCAATCTGGTAAGACTGAACCATAATGGAATTTATAATTTGTCCAAGGCAGAAGGAATAGATATCCCCAAAAAGTAATAGAACTTAATGTTTGACTATATAAAGTAGCGTTTATTCCTTTTGTCATTAAAAAAAACAAAATTGATAAGAAGACAAAAGAAAACCCGACGTATATATGAGAGGAGATGTATAAAGAGTGTATAAAAAAATTATCTGAAATTACAATATAGCTTTCTTGGTAAATAATTAAAGAGAGTGAATAAAACATCAAAGATCCGACTAGGAATTGACTACTGACAAATAGCGAAGCCTCTTTTTTAGCTAGAAGATTAAGAAAAACTAAGCTTAATAGACCAAGAACAACTAAAAGTTTAAACAACAACAATAATGTTGAATTTCCAAACGACATCATATTATTAGGAAAAATTAACCCCAGAATAATTTCTATTGATTCAAATCCGACTACCCCCAAACAAGACAAGAAGAAAAGAGGGAAAAGGACGAGCCTTCTTCCTATAGATTTAGATAGTAAATAAACAGTTACAAATACAAAAACAAATGCAAATAGTAAGTTATAGGTAGCTTGATTTGAAATTTTATCAAGGACACCATAATTGAAGATTCGAGTATGAGGTAAAGCTCCAGAGAAGAGAAAATAGAAATCTCTTAATAAATTAATAGTTACGGCTAAAAGGATCACCAAAGGAGCAAATAGAATGAAAAATTTTGATAAATCTTGTTCATTTTTTGGAATTAATTTTATCTTCATCTATCTATATAGTAATTAACAACTTAAATTTAGCGTCATTCAAATAAAATACTATTCATTCAAGCAAGATTATAGTAAAAGTTATCTGATAAAATTTATATATCTATTGGAATAACGATAAAATATAGATATAAGGTTTTGAGGATATTTTGATAAATTTTGTTTTTAAGAACAGATATAAAATTGCACCAGCTCTTATTGTCATGGGAATTGGAGGCATAACAATAGGTGTGATAATCGCACACTTTGCAGGTTTCCCTAAAGGTGAAGTAATTGATTATTTTAATTGGATGCCTAGAGGATGGTTAATGCAAACCTTTGGGCAGCTTGTAGCATTTGGAGCTGGACAGTTATTTTTGCTTGGTTTAGCAATGTTAGCATGGCAGGACACACCAATGACCTGGACGAGAGCAGCATATCTTTCATTATTAAGTTGGATTCAGTTAACTTTAATATTTGGAGTCCTTCCATCAGAGTGGCTTAACTTAGCTCAAGGTCCTCTTGAGTGGACTAATCAAAGAGAGTTTATAAAATTTCCTCCTATTTTATTTCTAGGTAATGAAATTTCATTGAGTTTAGGTGCATTTAAAGACATAATTCAACTTGGAATCTCTCAAGGTGCTTTAGTTACTGTAATTGTTGGTGGCTACTTAATACAAGATTTAAATAACGCAAAAGAAAGAGGAAAAACAAGAATTTCTGACTACGGAAAGACAGTAGTAAAAGCAGGTGATGATGGCTAAATCAGAAGTTCTAATTGAGATGCCAGATTTTCCAGAGAAATATAATCTTGGAATGGTTGAAGTAGAGAAAGTATCTTCAAGAGTTAGGCCAAAACAATTCCTCCATATTGATGAATCAGAATGTATTTTGTGTGAGGGCTGTGTAGACATATGTCCATGGAAATGTATTCATTATTTATCAAATGATGCAATAGAAGATTCAATAAATGTAGAGTCTCCTGACGACAGTGAAGAAGCGGTAGGGTTTTTTGTTGTTGATGAAGAAGCATGTACAAGATGCGCTCTCTGTATAGACAGGTGTCCAACAGGTGTTATTTCTTTAGGAAAGTTTGAAGGATCATTAGCTGATCAAGCTGTAGAGAATGGAATCTACACTGCTCCATGGGAAGAAGATTCCGGAGCAAGAGATGACAGGCACGGCTATATATATGGAAGGCTTTAGAATTAAATAATGCAAAAATTAACTTTTAGAGAGAGAATTAAAGATACAGCAGTGGGCTTAGGGGACTCTTTAAAAGGTAGTCAGTTTTGGTCTAGTATTTTTAGACCAGGTTCTCCCTTTAGGAAAGGCTATTCTGATAGTCCTAGAAATAGGTCCTATGTTGTAATGAACAATGTTTTGTATCATTTACATCCTGTAAAAGTTAAAAGACATGGAATCAGACTCTCTTATACGTTATGTTTAGGTGGCCTCAGTTTCTTTTTGTTTATAGTATTAACAATTACTGGAATTTGGCTAATGTTTTATTTTAGGCCAACGGGTGAACTTGCTTATATAGATATGGAAGCACTTCAGACAAGTATTGCTTTTGGATCTTTAGTTAGAAATATGCACAGATGGGGCGCTCATTTAATGGTTTTAGTTGTCTTTCTTCATATGTCTAGAGTTTTTTATCATGGAGCATATAAGGCTCCCAGAGAGTTCAACTGGGTAATAGGGGTAATACTTCTTTTTCTTACATTATTTCTCTCCTTTACAGGGTATTTGTTACCTTGGGACCAGCTGGCAATCTGGGCAGTTACGGTAGGTGGGAACATGGCAGGATATACTCCAGTATTTGGCGCCCAAGTTAAATTCATATTGTTTGCTGGTTTAGAAGCAACATCAGCAACCCTCTTAAGATTCTATGTTTTACATGTACTATTTTTCCCATTCATAATTGTTATTTTTATGGCAATACACTTCTGGAGAGTTAGAAAAGATGGCGGAATTTCGGGACCACTCTAATGGTAGACATTCCAGAACATTTACTTTTAAGATCAGCTGAAGCACGGGCAAAGGCTTTAGGAATATCTGTAGAGCAAGCTTTAGCTGAAATGAAAGGAGAGTC
>CABXDL010000028.1 GCA_902510995.1 uncultured Candidatus Actinomarina sp. | reverse complement strand
CTGAGGGAACTACTGTTATTTGGGAGTCTGGTGGGTCAAATGATCATAATGTAATAGCTAGTGATGGATCATGGCAGGCTGTCTCCTCTGATTATTTTGAATATGGAATAATTACTAAAGGCGATCAGTTTGAACACACCTTTAATGAAGCTGGCGTATACGAATATTATTGCCCATATCATGGAACTAACAATAAAGGCATGGTTGGAATCATTATTGTTGGAGATGCAGAATATATTCCTCCTGTAGAAGACGTAAATGTTGCTCTAACTAGTGACGTTCTAGAAGTCGGCAAAGACTCTTCATTTTCAACAATACAAAGTGCTGTTGATGCAGCTAAACCGGGGAATTTAATTCTTATAAATAATGGTGTTTACAACGAAACAATTACTGTTACCACTCCTTATCTAACAATCCGTGGAAGAGATAGAAATAATGTAATTATTGATGGTGAGTTTATGAGAGAAAATGGAATAAATGTTTACGATACTGATGGAGTGAGTGTTGAGAACCTATCCGTTAGAAATTTCTCTCTAAATGGTGTTTACTGGAATGGTTCCAAAGGCTTTGCTGGTAGATATTTAACAACTTATAACAATGGTGATTATGGTGTTTATGCATTTGGTTCGACAGACGGTATATTTGAGAATATATACGCTTCTGGACATCCTGATAGCGGTATCTATATTGGTCAATGCTATCCATGCAACTCCTTAATTTATGACAGTGTTGTTGAGGGCAATGCACTTGGGTACTCTGGAACAAATGCTGGTGGTCATTTGTATATATTCAATAATATTTGGAGAGATAACATGTCAGGAGTTATTCCAAATACATTAGATTCTGAATTAGACCCTCCTGGAAGAGAAACAACTCTCGTTGGTAATTTAGTTGTAAACAATAATAACTATGAAGCACCTTCAAACCGTTTTGGTTTAGTAGCTAAAGGAATGGGTATTGTTGTGCCCGGTAGGGTTGGAGATGTAATCGAAAAAAATATAGTAATTAACCATGATAAATATGGTCTTGTCGCAAGCCCAATGTTAGATGTAAACCTCTATTTCTCTCAACATGTGCAAGTTAAGAACAATCTAATAATGGATTCAGGTTATACGGACTTAGCATTAGCTGGCCCTTGGGGTCCTGGAAACTGTTTTGAAGGAAATATCTATCAAACATCTACTCCTCCCTTGCTTGAGCAACTTCATGATTGTGAATCAGTCGGGTCTGGTTCTCTTCTTTCAAGATTCCCATTACAGGGTGACGTATCAGGATTAATGATGCTTGCAGGTTTATTTGCAGATGCAGCAAGCCAGGAAGCACCAAAAGCAAGATACAAAGACTACCCGTGGCCTGAACCTCAGGATAATATGATTTTTGATGATATTAATAAACCATCACCAGCAATAAATTTATTTTATGTACCAGATATAAATTCAATTGGTCTTCCATTCCATCTTTTAGGTGGAGACAGTGTTGAAGATCTTATTGGAGCTAAAAAGGAGATAATTATGAGTGGAGTACCGATTACAAGCCCTAATGTTTGGCAATTGTTATTTCAACTTTACGGATATCTAATGCCTTTTGTTTTGTATGCGGCTTGGGCTGCATTAGCAATTAAAGACATTGACTCTAATGATAAAGTTCAGGGAAGAAGCAAGTACATGTGGATAGCAATAGTTTATCTTGTACCCTTCTTTGGTGTATTGATATACCACCTTGCAGGACCTAGCTTGATTTCAAGGAGTACAAAGATTGCAGCAATAGGTGGAGGATTAATTAGCTATATAGCAATACTTGTAGCTGGTGCCGTAATTAGTGGCTTAGTTTAATAACAAGCAAAATAATTTATCTTCAAAAACTTATATGAGTTATAAAAAAGTATTATCTTATGGAACCCTTAACCCAGATTTAATGTACTTTGTTGATGAAATACCTCATGCAGGTGGTGATATTAGAAGCAAAGAATACAAAATCAGACCTGGTGGAACAGCAATCAACTGTGCAGAAAACATAAAAAACTGGGGTATAGAAACTTCTGTAATGGGTAACTGTATTGGTAAAGATCCTCTAGGTGATTATTTATTATCCTATTTAAAAGAAAGCAAGATAGGTTATAAGGATGTTCTTATAAATGATTGCTTAACTCCCACCTGTTCAATTTATATTGACAAAAACGGAGAAAGAACAATAATCTCATCTGGATATGAAAACTGTAATTGGAATAACTTAAATAAAGTTAAAGAATTTGATTCAATGATAATTGATAGGTACTCAATTAAATATATTCGAGAAAATCTAAAAAATGAGGCTTTCAGCAACGTCTTCATAACTCAAGCAGGATATGGTGAAACTATTGATTACAAAATAGATTTTTTAGTTGTTAGTAAGGATGAGATAGATGTCATCGAAGCAAACAGGCTTTTAAACGAAGATTTTGTCTCTTGGATTCTGCTGACCTCTGCTAACTTACCAGCTCGCCTGCTAAGTAAAGATGGTGTAGTGGAAATTACTCCTCCAGATTTTAAGACAATAAATTCAACCGGTGCAGGGGATGTTACTGCTGCTTATATTGGAGCACACGGTATAGATGATGTCATAACTACTACTAGAAATGCTTGTGCAGCAGGTGCAATAGTAGCTGGTACTTCTTCTCTCCCTTCTATAGAAAAAATTGAAGAAATTTCAAAATTAGTAGAGATAAAACCACGCTAACTTTTTTTATTAATAAATACATATAGAGTAGAATATTATTTATGGCTGTTGCGTATAAAGCTCCTGTTAAAGATATAGTTTTTGGTTACGAAGTAATTGATTCGTATAATATCTTAAATAAAATTTCTGCATTTAGTGATTTCTCTGAAGATATAGTCATTCCAACTATGGAAGAATGTGCAAAATTTGCTGAAGGGGTATTAGCTCCTATTAATGCAATAGGCGACCAAGAGGGTGCAACTATTAAAGACGGTGTTGTAACTATGCCTAAAGGCTTTAAGGAAGCGTATAAGAGTTTTTCTGAGTCAGGGTGGGCTTCAATCTCTTTACCTGCTGATATTGGTGGTGGAGGTATGCCAATTTCACTATCTGGAGGAACCTTAGAGATACTAAGTACTGCTAATTTAGCTTTTGGCCTTGCACCAGGCCTTAGTGCTGGAGCAATTTCAGCAATGTATTTTCATGGAAGTGAAGAACAAAAAGAAAAGTTTCTTCCTAAGTTAGTTTCCGGCGAATGGACTGGAACAATGAACCTCAGTGAACCTCAGTCTGGTTCTGACTTAGGGACAATAACAACTAAAGCTGAACCTCAAGATGATGGAACATACAAAATAACTGGTACAAAAGTATGGATTACTTTTGGTGATCATGACATGACAGAAAATATAATCCATCTTGTATTAGCAAAAACTCCTGATTCTCCTGAAGGAACTAAGGGAATATCAATGTTTATAGTTCCAAAAATGCATGTAAATGATGATGGTTCTTTAGGTGAAAATAATAATGTAAATTGTATATCTATAGAAGAAAAACTAGGTATTCATGCAAGCCCAACTTGTGTAATGGAATACGATGGCTCAACTGGTTATCTTGTTGGTGAAGAAAATAGGGGTTTAACATACATGTTTACCATGATGAACGAAGCTCGAGTGTGGGTTGGTGGACAAGGCTTAGCTTGTGCAAGTGGTGCTCTACAGGGGGCAGCACAATATGCAAGAGATAGAGTTCAAGGAAGGCCTGTTGGAATGTCAAAAGAAGATGCTAAGAACTCAACCATAATTGACCATGCTGATGTAAGAAGAATGTTGATGACAATCAAAGCCTACACCGATGCAATGAGATATCTTATGTATGACAACCAATTAATGTTGGATCTTGAATATTCTGCTGAAGATGAAGAATTGAAAGCTTTTGGTGAAGAAAGGTGTGGAATCTTAACACCAATTACAAAAGCATGGATTTCTGACTTAGGAGTTGAGCTCTCGTCGGTTGCCATTCAGGTTTATGGTGGAATGGGGTATGTAGAAGAAACAGGTGTAGCCCAATATTTGAGAGATTCAAGAATTGCTCCTATATATGAAGGAACGAATGGAATCCAAGCTCTAGATTTAATGTTTAGAAAATTACCTTTAGATAATGGTCAGGCAATGCAGAGGCTCCTTGGTGATGTTAATAAAGTAATTGAAGAAATGAAAAAAGAAGATGAAGTTGTAGCTTCAATGGCAGGAAAGCTTGAAACTGAGGTTACAAAGTTATCAGAAGTAACAATGTGGCTAGGTTCGAAAATGCTTGAGGGTGAAATTGTTG
>CABXDL010000027.1 GCA_902510995.1 uncultured Candidatus Actinomarina sp. | reverse complement strand
GATGTCAATTACAAAAAATTTAACTATTAAATCATCTGTAGGACTACATGCAAGGCCAGCAGCTGAGTTCGTTAAAATAGCACAGGAGTTTAATGGAGAAGTAGTCATTTCTTACAACGGGCAAGAAGGGGATGGCAAAAGCATGATTGGCATATTAAAGTTAGGAATTAAAAAAGACACCACATTTGATTTAACTTTAAATGGTCAAAAAGAAGAAGAGTATATGTTTAAGTTTGAAGAATTGATTTCAAAAGATGACTGAAGATATTCTTAATTTACTCCTTAAGTCAGGTAAAGCAACAACCTCAGAAGAATGGGATGCAGTATATCAAGATGATCTACCTGTTGTTGTAGCGCTTTCAACTGTTGAATTGGGGGAGGCAATAGAAAAGCTTGATGAAGTTGGTGGTTACGGTTATATTGCAACCTGGAAAAAGAATCTATTTTCATTTAACCCAAAATTACTATCTAAAAGATGTGGTTTAATTGATGAGAATGGCAATCTTTTAAAAGCAGCAAGAATTCCTAAAAAATAACTATTTTTTATATTTTCTCCATTTAAAAATATTATGAAGAGTATGCATTGTAAGGATCACCACTCCAAAGATAATCAATTGTCTTAACCACCAAATATTGTCTGGGGGGTTTATTATATTACCGAGCCCTCCACCGACGACCCCTCCTATTAGTCCTGAAACTATTAGTAATAGATAGTCTCTTCTATCAACGTTTTTAACAAAAAATGAAGCTGCTAGACCAAAAAGCAACCATACAGAAACTATTGAAACTATTCTCCAAATTAATGCCATAGGGTAAAGTTTAGTTGATTATTTAAATCTTACTTCTTTGCTATTTTTTTTACTACAACAGACTCAATTCTTCTACCGTCAATTTCTAAAACGGTAATCTCTAGTCCATCAATAGTAATTTTTTCACCTTCATTTGGAAGTTGTTCTGAATGGCTTAAGAAAAGCCCACCAAGAGTTGCGACATCTTTATCATTAGGGTCTAATCCAAAAAATTCCTCAAAATCATCGATATCAGTTTTTCCATCAATACGCCATTGTCCCGGGCCAAGCCTTCTAATGCCAGAAAATCTTTGGTCATGTTCATCTGGAAGGTCACCAACAAACTCTGAAAGAACATCTTTAATTGTAATAACACCTTCGATTCCACCATTTTCATCAATAACACATGCAAAGCTGGCTTTATTTTCTCTTAAGATATTCAAGGCTGAAAGAACTGTTGTATATTCAGGTAAGTAAATTACATCTTTAACCAAATTTTCTATCTCTACAGCATCAGAGTCTATCTTAAGATTTAGAAGGTCTTTTACATATACAACCCCATAAGTATCATCTAGAGATTCACTTTTTGAAACAGGCATTCTAGAGATTCTTTTTTCGTTAACAATTGTTCTAACAGCTTTTATAGATAGAGGAGTTGATAGAAATAAAACATCTACCCTCGGAGTCATTACTTCTTTAATTGGTCTATCAGAAAATTCTAATAATGAGTCAATAATTTCTCTTTCAGCAGGAAGTATTTGTCCTTCCTGTTCACCTAAAGCTGTTAGTGCTTGAATGTCAGCTTCAGTTATTTCATTATCGCCATCCATATCCCCAATATTTTTTGCTCCATACTTGTTTATTGATCCAGTAATTAAATTTGTAAAAGGCGCAAATATTCTTGCAAGGTAATCTATAAAAATTGATGTTCGTGAGAAAAATTCCAAAGGCTTTCTTGTAGCAAGAGTCTTTGGAGTTACTTCTCCAAAGACAAGAACAAGTATTGTTATAAAAAGTGTTGCAATAATTCCACCTGTTCTCTCACCAAATCTTCTTACAAATAAAATTGTTGCAAGTGATGCCATTAATATGTTTACAAAGTTGTTTGCTACAAGGATTCCACCAATTGTTTTTTCAATCTCATCTTTTGCGCGTTTTATTCTCTTATTTTTTTTAGATCCATCCAGTTGATGAATCCTTTCTCTTGGAAGTGAGGTAATTGCTGTTTCTGACCCAGAGAGCAAGGCAGAGAACACTAAACAAGTAAAGATTAGTAAATATAGGATTATGTCTAAGTTAGTACTCAATATATATATTTAAATTTTAAAGCATCTTAGTTTAAATTAAAGAAATTATTTATTTTACTTTGTGTAATCGGCTTAACCATAAACCCACTAGATTCAACCCTTTTTGCCTGTATTTCATCATCATCCCTATCTGCAATAAGCACTATGAATGAATTCTTCGTAGGGTCATGTCTTTTTAGTTCTCTAATTATTGAAGGTCCTCCATTATTTTGAACCTGCATATCAACAAAAATGTAATCAAAATAATCCTCTACAATTGTATATTCTTTCATATGAGTTAATTCATGCTTAAAATTAAGATATTTCTCAAGAGATTTCTTGACCCATGTGTTATCTGATATCAATAATATTTTCACAGTTTAAAAAGACTACTATCCTGTAATTTTAAACATAAATAATGATAAATATAATTTTTTCAATAGTTCTAGCATCAATAAGTATTGCTCAAATTAACATATTTGAAGTTGATGGTATTTTTTCATCTGCACATGTAAGGTCCATTGAAAGACATATTGAAGAATTTAAATATCAAAAAGAAGACTTATTTGTCGTTCAGTACAGCGCAAAAGATTTTTCATCAGAAAAATTAGAAGAATTTAACAAGATAATCTTAGACCAGGATTTCTCAACGGCTTTATGGGTAGGCCCCTATAAGGTTGATCTAGAATTTCAAACTATAAATAATTTTGATTTTGTAGGTTTTACTCCCGGAGTAAATTTGATAAATGTAAATTTTAATGAATCTATAAATGAGAAATATTGTGATATAAATATTTGTGATTATGAAAAAAATATAATAAGCATAATTAACGAAGAGGGCATTTACGAAGACTATATTATTGTCGGCTCTATAGGTGCTTTTATTCAAAATTTGAGTTCAGAAAATATTATTAGCAACTTATCAGGTCAGGCTATAAACATAAATCTTACTAATAACGAAATAGGATTTATTAAACCATCATTGATGGAGAGATTTTATATTTCTATCTCTAATCCAATTTTTACTTATCTATTTTTTGTTCTGGGTTTTGCATTAATCGGTTTAGAATTATTTGCACTAGGACCAGGACTAATGGCATTTATAGGAGGGTCTTTAGTAATTTTTTCAACTATGGCTTTTGAAGAGTTTGGAATAAATTATTTTGGAATCGTACTATTTATAATTTCATTTTTAATTTACATAAAGATATTATCTAGAGGCTATTTTTCACTTTTAGGAATTGGTGCTTTTTTATTGTTATATTTATCCTCACTGGTTATGTTTAGTGATTATGAAATAAGAGTTAATTCAATTCTCTTAGGATTAGTTTCTCTTGGTCTTGCATTCTTTTACTTCATTGCGATACCAACAGTTATTAGGTCCAGATTAACTACTGATACAAGTGCTATGAGCTCTCTTGCAGGTAGGAAAGCCAAAATAATCCAAATTCTTGATAATGATTCGGCCCTGATTAAGGTTAATGAATTAAAGATAAGAGTAGAAACCAAACAAGATAAACAATACAAAGTAAACGAAGAACATGTTATCAAAGAAGAAGACGGCACTTTAATTATTTAACAATTAATTAAAAAATAAGTAAAACTTCGCGAAAAAAAACCTTTTGCCATATGTAAAATCTTCAATATCGTTTCAATATGTTAGAAATAAAAGTTTCCTCTTGGCAGTATGATGCCATGTGTAGACAACATAGCAGCAATCTATTCTTTCCACCCGCTACGTTTGAAAAAAAAGAAGATAGAGAAAAAAGAGAAATAAAAGCTAAAGCAGTATGTAATGGGTGCCCTGTTAAGCATGAATGTTTAGACGAAGCAAAAGAAATTTCTGAACCTTTTGGTATTTGGGGAGGGCAAAATGAAGTTGAAAGAAAGAGAACTTTAGCTTTTTCAGAGTAATTTTTTTCGGGCCCCTGAAGTGTTTATTTTTGAAGTAAATAACTTTTTATCTAATAATTCCAACATAGGTATTGCATACTTTCTTGACAACTTAGTTTCATCTTTAAAGTCAGAGACAGTAAATTCTGTAGGTAGTTTCTCCAAATGTTTAAGCAGAATCTCAAGATGGAAATCTGCAATTAGGATGCTTTTTGATATCCTATATATTTTTTGAGTTATAAATAGAGATTTAATTGACTCTTTGTCGTATCTCTTGATATCTATTTCATTAACTTCTAATGTTTTACCTAGTTTGGTTTTAATATCTTTAAATGTTTTACTATCTTTTTCTT
>CABXDL010000026.1 GCA_902510995.1 uncultured Candidatus Actinomarina sp. | reverse complement strand
CTTTAAAACTATAAGCTTCAAAGTCATCATCACCTGAAAAAACCTTTATAGGTTTATGTGTTACTTTCTTATATTCATTAATTGACGGAGTTTTATTTATTGTATAATGTCTTTCATGACTAAATTCTTCTTCCAAATCTAGCTTATCAAATGCTTCAGTTTCTATACTTTGACTGAAAATATCATCAATCAAATCAAGTAACCACTCTATATATAAAGGTTTGTCTTCATTGTAGAATTGATAAAACAACCTTCCTGAATCATTATCTCCTATCTGTGACAATTCACCATTGATTGTTAGTAAAGATAGAAAAAGCTGATTTGTTCTAACAATTTCTTCTATTCGAAATCTTAAACCATTATGATGTCTAAAGTCATTTTTTTGTTTCTCTAGAATTTCTATCATATTTTCTATAGCTAGAAAACATAAAATCAAGGCTTCAACAACAAACGCTGAATAATGAGTTGATCCTTCAAAATTTGTACCTTCTTCATGAAATTGTTTTTCAAGTTCTTTTTCTAATTTATCAACAAAATAATTAAATTCATCTTCGTCGTCATCAAAAGAAAACGTAGCAATTGTGAGTAACAAAGAAGTAAGTTGAATAAGATAGTGATTCCCTACAACGTCACCTTTGTCTTCTAAGTTGTTACTTATAAACTCATAATGTTGACTTATATATGATGTAATTAATTCTTTATTATTGCCTAATATCTGAAGCCCACCTTCGGTTTCTTCTTCAATAGCTAAAAGGTGAAAGATTAAATTTATATTTCTAATAGCAACATCCATAGGGCTATTCCAGTAAATCAATGGAAACTTACTAACATCAATATATCCTATTTCTAGTTTTTGCAAAGACTGGAGTCTTGCAGCTTCGTATGGAACTTTTACATCAGCAACATTGAAGAAAGCGGGTTTTAATCTTTTATTAGAAAATTCATAATTTGAGAATATATCTTTAGACAATTCATAGTTGTCACATAATTTACCAAATATTTTTCTATCATCAGAAAGTAAATGAAGATTTTCTGATGATGCAGCTGAAACGGTTCCAGAGCTATTATCATATATACCCGTAGAATTATTTTTTAGCGAACCAGTTTTATTGAATCTTAAATAAGGTAAAGTATTTTTTCTTCTCTCAAATAATCTAAATTCAGATGGAATACTTATTTTTACACCAAAAAAATATTTCAAATTATATTTAATTTTACGTAAAAAAGTTTTAAATAGTTTCATTAGATTTCCTGAAACTATATGTTGTTAGCCCAGCGATTATAACTTGTGAAATAATAATAGAAAGTACAGCTGGATTGTATCCTATCCTATGCATAAGAAAGTAGACGCCATAAGAAAATACTGCACCTATAGATATAGATTTTGTTATATTAATTTCAAAATTTAAAGCTCTTGAAAAGATTATATTTATTCTTGACCAAACCATAACAGGTAGACAAAAAAGAATGGACGAAGCATACGTTGATACATCACTGAAGTCATTCCCTAATAAAGAAACAAATATATCTCCAGCCACACCTTTAAGTAAGAAAAACAATATTGGAATAGAAAAAGAAAATATAAAAACTTTTCTCAACCTAACTCTAATTGCTGAAACTTCATCTTTGTTTTTTGCTTTTGATAGTTCTGGAAAAATAATATCTAAACTAGCAGCAAGTAATTGAAAGATTATTTCTAATATCCTCCTTGACCATGCGAGAACACCCAAAAGTGTTCCTGAGTAAAATAAACCAAGTAAGACTATGTCTAATTCGGAAATAAGTGCACTTGAAAAACTTGTTAAAACCATCTTTCTTCCAGATTTAGTTAATTTGGATCTAGTTTCTTTACTTGTATTATTAGTTAGTTCTTTTTTAGGTATGTATAGATGAGCAATTATAAAAAAGATAAACAATATCAAAGCTTGATAAACAATTACCCAAATAATTGAAAAACCTTGAGATACTATAAACCAAGCACCTAATCCATACAAAACAGTCCTTACTAGTATCTGTTTTGAAGTTATAACAAAGTTTCCTTGTGCCTGATAATAAGCCAAGGCAATATGGATCATTTCATTGAATACAAAACCTACCAAAAATAAAGAGGTCATCGAATAATCTCTTCCAAAAATTA
The DNA here is from genome assembly GCA_902510995.1 of uncultured Candidatus Actinomarina sp. GTDB lineage: Bacteria > Actinomycetota > Acidimicrobiia > Actinomarinales > Actinomarinaceae > Actinomarina. Next base: position 2,320 of record CABXDL010000026.1, on the reverse strand, counting down.
TTGCTATAGGAATTAATAAAACTAAAGAAAATAATAAATTACGTATTACTAGGTAATAAGAATTAGAAAATATTTCATTTGAATATTCTATATTTTGTGCCCTGCCTTTAGTCACAACGAGAGCTAAAGACAAAACAGTTGCAGTACCTATTAATACAGACAAACTTTTTGCAGAAGCATACTCACCATATGTTTCTGCGCCATATGTTCGACTAATAATTGTTATTAATAAAAAGTTGACTACTAATAGTGTTAATTGCATTAAAGAGATATAAACCGTATTCTCTTTCCAATTTTTAATCAATTCGCAACCCTTGTCGTATGCCATCGAGCAAGATTAACTAGATACCACTTCTTTTGAAAGTCATCACTTTCAAGAACTCTTTTTAATTCTTTCTCACTAAACAAATTTACTAGAGAATTAAATTCTTTTATGGATTCATAAAAATATTCTTCGTCTTTCTTAATCCACTCTCCTATTGGAGCCCTAAAACCTTGTTTTTTTCTGTTTACTATTTCATTAGGAATATGACTTCTTGCAACATTTTTTAATAATGGTTTTGTTGTCTTAGTGTTCATAAGCACCTCTTGAGGAATCGTTAACACATATTCAACAAGTTTATGATCTAAGAATGGCACCCTTGCTTCAACAGCGGACTGCATTACTAATTTATCCATCCTCATTAAAAGTAACTCTGGGAGTCGAATATTCAAATCAATCAAAGTCATCCATTTTGATAAGTTTGCACTTTTCTTTGTAAAGTATTCATCCCACTTGTTGTCAACATAATTAATAAGTTGAAATTCCTTTGAGAGTCCTCCATCAACAAGTCTATTTATTTCAGATAAATTAAAACCTATAGCTCCTCCTGAAAATGAAGTTCTATTAAATAAAATATTTGAAACTAAATTCATGCGATGGTTTTTAAAATCTAATACATTTGAGCGAGATTGATTTATTGATTTTATATATTTATTTAGCTTGATAAACCTTAACCAATGATCGTAGCCATAAAAAAGCTCGTCTGCACCCTCTCCAACCTGTACCACTTTTATTCCATTAGATTTTGTACTTTTTCCAAGAAAATATAGTGGGATACCTACCTCATCACCAATCAGGTCATCTTGATAAAATGAATAGTTATTTAATAAATCTTGAAAATCAGAATATTTAATATTTTCTTTGATCAATTCAATATTTAATGTTGAAGATGCAAATTCAGCTTCTGCTACTTCACCTTCATATCCATCAAAGTGATCTTCATAATCTATGTTGAAACCCTTTAGCCCAGTAACTTCATTTTCTTTCATTAATTTTCCTATTAATGATGAATCTACTCCTCCTGAAAGGAACAAACCTACTTCAACATCACTAACTTTTCTGTACTCAACAGATTCAGACAATAATCTATCTACTTCTGAAATAGCATCTTTTTCATTAATATCGTTATTCACCTCAAAACTAAAAGGATCCCAATATTTCTTTTTTGAAATTCCACTCTTTAAGGAGTAAACGACGTACTCACCAGGTTGAACTTTTAATATATTTTTATTTCCAGTTCTATTTCCCGGTACACAAAGATGTCTCAAATATGTAACATATGAATCCATATCAGGTTCAAACGGAACTACTCCTGATTTTTCAATTGCTTTAATCTCAGAACCAAAAATAAACCAATCTTTATATGAAGAAAAATATAATGGTTTAATTCCAATCCTATCTCTTGCAAGAAAAATACTTTCTTCTGAATCATCATATATAGCAAATGCAAATTGACCTCTGAGTTTGTCTAATATGCCTTCTCCATGTTCTATAAAACCTTTTAAGAGTACTTCAGTGTCTCCTTCAGTATTGAAATTAATTCCAATTGACTCTAGGTCTTTTCTTATTTCTTTATAGTTATATATTTCACCATTAAATACCAATGTATATCTTCCATCAGTTGACTGGAAAGGCTGGTTTGATCGATCATTTAAATCAATAATTGAAAGTCTTGTATGGACAAAACAATTTGATTCTGAAATGTGTTTTACGGAAGAGTTGTCTGGTCCCCTATGTTCTAAGGAATCTTTAATATTTTCAATAATACTTGGGTCAATTTTGGAATTATTAGTGTTAACAATTCCACCTATTCCACACATTTATCTAACTCTAATGTTATATTTTTTATTCAAGTACATTAATTTGAATAGTTTAGAGTAAATACTATATGAAAAATATAACTGACATTACAATAACAATCCTTATTTTTCCTGTTTTGTTAGTGGTAATTCCTATTATCTATTTTTCTATTCTCATCTCAGATGGTTCTCCTGCTAT
>CABXDL010000025.1 GCA_902510995.1 uncultured Candidatus Actinomarina sp. | reverse complement strand
AGTCTCTGAAATTGTTGAAGACAAAAAATCTGTAAAAGTAGAGATAGGATCATCAACAGAAGATTCTGTAGAAATTGAAGTTAGAACATCACCAGATGACATGGGTAGAGTTATTGGCAAACGAGGTAGGGTAGCAAGAGCAATTAGAACTGTAGCTCAAGCTGCAGCTGACGAAGAAGGCCTTAACTCTTCTGTAGAATTTATTGACTAACAAAAAACTCTATAATATTGGAATTTTAGGTAAACCCCATTCTTTAAATGGTTATCTATACATAAATCATGAAATATTTTTTCGAAATTTAGATTTAAAAAATAGAAAAGTATATTTAAATGAAAAGAAATATGAAATAGAAGAAATTAAGACACATTTAAAAAACAGATTCTTAATTAAATTTAAAAATATAAACAATATTGAAGCAGCTGAGATATTAAGAAATAGTAAAGTATCTATATTAAAAAATGAAATAGATAATTACTTACAAAATGGATTACCTTGGCCTGGTTTCTACATTAATGAAAATATAAATGATGATTATATGATATTAGGATATTTCTATTCTGATAAGTATATCTATTGTAATGTATTGGGAAAAGATGAAGTAGTGGTACCTTATAACGATCATTATTTTTCTTATAAGGATAAAAAACTTAAATTAGTTAATAAATTAGTTAATTAACCAATCAAATAAATCAATTGATGCTTTGTCTTCCGAAAGGTATTCCGGATGCCACTGAACACCTATTGCGTCCCATTCTTCAGTAGTTTCTATACCTTCAATAATTCCATCAGAAGATGTTGCTGAAATGATTAATTTCTCACCCAATTTATTAATAGCTTGATGATGAATGCTATTAACTTCTAAGTTGTCAACCATTAGAGCATTGCCTAATTTAGTGTTTTTATCAATCTTTACATTATGTATATGCTTTTGTGCATTTTCGTGCGGTTTCGCGTGATCGATATTTTTATAACCTGCATCAGAAATATCTTGATACAAGCTTCCTCCTTTATAAATATTTAATAATTGATGTCCTCTACAAATTGCTAAAGTTTTTATTTTTTCTTCCTCGGCTCTTTTGAGTAAATTAAGTTCTGTTATGTCTCTTTCAATAGAAACACTTTCGAGTTTCTCTATTGGTTGTTCGCCATAATGTGATGGACTAATATCACCACCTCCTGTAATTATTAAGCCATCCATTCCCTTAAGTGAAAACTTAGGGTTATTAAATTGAGTCGGAAATATAACAGCTTGAGCATCAAATTTATTACATAATTTTATAAATTCGGCACTCAATACTGCACATTGTATATCCCCTGCTGACATTGGTGCATTCTTTATACCTGTTGATATCCCTATTGTTAAATTATTCATCAATATAAAAAATTGTTTGAACTTCTACTGAAACATTCATTGGTAAACTTGAAACACCAACAGCTGATCTTGTTGCTTTTGAATTAAAATATTCTTCTAATTTATCAGTAAAACCATTTAAAACTTTAGGATGATCTGAGTAATCATCAGAACAATTTACAAAACCAACTACATTTACTGGAGTTAATTTTTCAACGTTATACTTTTCTGATAGCGTAGCAAGAGTTAATTCAGCACATAATGAAGCAGCTTTATATCCATCTTCTGTACTTTGTTCATTAGGTATTTTTCCGATGTACTTGATATCATCGGTTATGGGCACATGACCAGAAGTAAAAATTAAGTTATCAATTTTCTTAATCGTTGTGTAATTACCTACAGCTTTAGGAGGTTTTGGTAAATTATTATCCATTTGCATTGTCCATTATAAGTTTCCTTACAAGATCTACAACTCTATTTGAATAACCCCACTCATTGTCATACCAACAAACAACTCTCACATGTTTATTTTCTAGTATCTCAGTTGATGTCGCATCATAAATGCTTGAATTTGGATTACCTAAAATATCTGTTGAGACTAAAGGAACTTCAGAGTAGCTTAATATACCTTTTAATTCATTTTCAGATGCTGTTTTAACTGCGTTATTAATATCATTGATTTTTACTGCACTTTCTAATTCAACTATTAGGTCAACAACACTACCATTCGGGACCGGTACGCGCATTGCCATCCCATCTAATTTCCCTTCTAATTCAGGCATTACCATTCCAACAGCTTTTGCTGCTCCAGTTGATGTTGGAATTATATTTTGAGTTGCATTTCTACCGCGTCTAAAATCACTATGTGTTGTTTCAGCTAAAGCTTGATCGTTTGTGTAGGCATGAACAGTAGTCATTAATCCAGATTTAATTTTAAAATTATCGTTCAGTACCTTTGCTATAGGAGCTAAACAATTAGTCGTACACGATGCGTTTGAGATTAATTTAGAGTCACTAGTAAGTGTTTCATCATTAACTCCAAGAACAATTGTTGCATCAATTTCGTCTTTAGGAGGTACTGTTAGTAAAACTTTATTAGCGCCTGCTTTCAAATGTTTGTTTAAAGACTCTTTGTTTGTAAAAATACCTGTTGACTCTACTACTATATCAACATTTAATTCACTCCAAGGTAACTTAGAGGGATCAGAAATAGATATAAGTTTAATTTCTCGATCATTAATTTTAAAAATGTCATTTTGAATTGAAATATCTGCATTTAGAATACCCATAATTGAATCATGCTTAAATAAGTAAGCTAAATTATCATAATCACCCAAATCATTTATAGCTACAACATTGATGTCAATATCTTGCTCAATAATTATTCTTAATATTGACCTACCTATTCTTCCAAATCCATTTATTGCAATATTATTCATTTACTTTGCTTTCTTCTTGGTAAATTTTTATTGTTTCAAGAATACGTGATGAATAACCCCATCCATTATCAAACCAAATTAAAATTTTAATTTTCTTTTCATCAATGTCCATTGTTGACCTTCCATCTATTAATCCAGATAGAGAATTTCCAACAACATCAGATGAGACTATAGGATCATAAGTAATCCCGATTCTTTCAGATATATAATTTGATGATATATTTTGTTCAATAATTTTATTTATTTTCTCAGATGATGTTTTCTTTTTGACATCAAGAGTTAAATCAATAATACTTCCATCAGGTACCGGCACTGTCATTGAGGAAGAAGTAATCTTATTTTTCAAAAAAGGTAATACTTTTTCTATAACAATAGAAGAAGATGTTTTACTTGGAATAATGTTTTCTCCAGCTGCACGATTTTGCCTAAAACCTTCACCAGCAACATCAGCTAATCTATTTGAGTTTGAATAACCATGTATTGTATTAATAAAAACACGTTCCACTCCGATAGCTTCATTTATAATTTTTATTACAGGCGCTGAAGCATTAGCTGTGTTTGATCCTAAAGAAATAATAGAATTATTAAAATCAATATTTTCATCATTTGCTCCAGGAATAAATATATCTATATCTTCCGTATCTTTTGGTGTTGATGCAATAATAATTTTCTTAGCACCTTGATCTAAATGTTTTAATACCTCAACTTTGTTTTGCTGTTTTCCTGTAGCTAATACAACTATGTCAGTATTAATTGAATCCCAATCAGATTGTTCTGCATCTTTCCAGTTATTAAAAATAGTTTCTTTGTTATTAACAGATATCCCATTTTCTGTTTCTGTAACATCTGCTTTTAATGGTCCGTAAATAGAGTCATATTTAAGTAAATATATTAAATTATCTTTATCTGCTACGTCGGAAACTGAAACAATATTTATATTATTTTCTTCAATGCTTTGTCTAAATAAATCTCTTCCTATTCTCCCAAAGCCCACTAGCGATATATTTTTCAATTCTCTTCTTTCTTAGAATGCAAAGATTGATTATTTTTTGTTACAATCAAATAATAATAATATCCAGATGATTAATTAAATGACTGAATTAGCTAAAAAAATAGAAAACCATCTTTTTGGTGATATAAGCACTGATGAATTATCAGAAAAAGCATTCATAATTAAAAAAGAGACATTTGGTACAGAAATTACATTTAGTCCTAAAGTATTTATACCTTTAACAACGATGTGTCAAGATTCTTGCGGCTATTGCACTTTTGTTAAATCACCTAAAGATGGTGGTACTTATTTAAATTTTGATGAGGTTGACATAATAGCAAAAGTAGGTGATGAAAATGATTGTTATGAAGCTCTATTCACATTAGGTGATAAACCTGAAAAAAAATGGAAAGAAGCTCAGTCTCAACTTAATGATTTAGGTTTTTCATCTACTCATGAATATTTAGTTGAGAACATGAAAAGAATTAATAGTAAATACAGATTATTTCCACATGCAAATCCAGGGCTTATGGAAAAAAAAGAAATATTAGATTTGAAAAAATATTCACCATCTGGTGGATTGATGTTGGAAACATTCTCAAGCAATGTGACAAATCCTGGAAGGCCTCATTATAAAGCAAAAACAAAAAATATTACTGACAGAATTAAAACTATTGAGAATGCTCAAGAAATAAAATATCCGATTACAACGGGTTTACTTTTAGGAATTACAGAAACTAAACAGGAGCTTATAGATGATATAGAACAGTTGATATTATTTTCCAGAAAAAATAAATCGATTCAAGAAATCATATTACAAAATTTTAGAGCTAAACAAAATACCCTCATGAAAGATAGTCCTGAAATAACAAATGATTTATTTCTTAAAGTTATTGCAACAGTAAGAATATTTTTACCCGTCCATATATCACTACAGGTTCCACCAAATCTTATTTCATCAATAGATGAATATTTAATAAGCGGCATTAATGATTTAGGAGGAATTTCACCAAAAACTATTGATTGGGTTAATCCAGATCATTTATGGCCTGACTTAAAAAATTTAAGTAATTCTATAGATAATACAAATCAGACTTTAATTCCACGACTTCCTGTTTATCCAAATTTTATAAATAAACAATGGTTGGATGAAAAAATGTACGAAAAAGTTATTAATGTTATAAATGTAGATGGATATCCAAAAATATATGAATATGCAAAATAATATATCATTTCTCAGAATAAGACCGTCTGAAAATGATAATGAAATATTTTTAAATTCAAGAAAAAAAGAGGGGACATCATCTTTTTTAATAAAAAAAGAATTAAATTTTAATGAAATTAATAAAAAAGGATTTCAAACTATATCAAATAAATCTTCGTATCAATCTTCCATGTGGTTAATTAGTGATAATAACTGGGAACAATTTCAAGATAAAGATTCTAGAAGACTTATTTACTCTTACAAAGGAAACAAAGAAATTGCATTAGAAGTTTTAACAAGGTTAGAACCAAGATCTATTGAAATATCAAATATAAATGATATGAATTTTATCAATACTTATAAACCAAATTATAAACATCTTATCTCTATGTACGTAGACACTAAAGAGGATGCAATTCATGCTATAAATAATGGTATTAATGACCTACTTTTAAGAGATTGGAATACAGAGCAGATTAAAGATTTACAAAGTATATCTAAACAGAATCTTTATGAACGTACAGTTCTTTCACCCTTACTTTCTATTGATGAAGCCAGAAAATTATTAGATAAAGGAGAATTTACAAATTATCTACTTACTAGAGATGTACGGGGATATAGAAGAAAAGAAACTGATTGGTATCCTGGAAGTGGTAAAGATATACCTCAACTATTTAATTTCGTATTCAATAACGAAGCTGATTATAAATCAAAAAACTTTGATAATATTTTTAACAAATTAGAAGATGGAGAAAATATTAATGATGACGATTTAACTGAATTATTTAAAACTTCAGGAAAATATATAAATAGAATATCTGAGTATGCAAATCACTTAAATTTAAAAGTTAATGGTAATAAGGTTACATTTGTTAAAAATCGAAATATTAACTATACAAACCAATGTTATT
>CABXDL010000024.1 GCA_902510995.1 uncultured Candidatus Actinomarina sp. | reverse complement strand
AAGATAATATCAATTTAAAAAACCATGAAACTACTTGTTCTTCTAAAATATTATCAAATTATATTTCCCCTTATGATGCAACAGTTATTTCAAAATTACGAAATAGCGGTGTAGTATTTACCGGGAAAACAAATCTGGATGAATTTGCAATGGGTTCTTCAACAGAAAACTCAGCTTTTGGACCTACAAAAAATCCATGGAATCCACAACATGTTCCTGGGGGTAGTTCTGGTGGTTCAGCAGCTGTAGTTTCAGTTGGTTCAGCTCTAGCTTCTTTAGGAAGCGACACAGGTGGTTCAATAAGACAACCAGCTTCCTTTTGTGGTGTTGTAGGTTTTAAACCTACATATGGAACTGTTTCAAGATATGGACTAGTAGCATTTGCTTCTTCTCTTGACCAAATAGGACCTATAACAAACTCAGTAGAAGATGCAAAAATAATATTTAACTCTATAAAAGGTCATGACCCTTTGGATTCAACTTCAATAGCAGACACCTCTATTGAAATACCAGATGATAAAACAGCGAAAGTAGGTGTAATTAAGGAGTTGATGGAAGATGGGATATCTGATGAATCAAAAAATGAAGTAGAAAAGACTATAAAGCTTTTAGAAGACCAAGGAAACAAAGTCGTAGAAGTATCTCTTCCTCTTACAAAAGTGGCATTAAGTATTTATTATTTAATAGCTCCTGCAGAATGCTCTGCAAACCTTTCCCGTTTTGATGGAGTCAGATATGGGTCAAGAGAATTTGGAGAAACAAGCTATCAGATGATGGAGAATACAAGAGCACAAGGATTTGGCGAAGAAGTAAAGAAGAGAATTTTATTAGGAACTTATGCATTATCAGCTGGTTATTACGATGCATATTATGGACAAGCATTAAAAGCAAGATCACTTATTACAAAAGATTTTGAAAATATATTTAAAGATGTTGATTATCTTATTTCACCAACTACCCCTACACCGGCATTTAAATTTGGTGAAAAAACAGAAAATCCATTAGAAATGTATATGTCTGATCTGTGTACAATTCCAGCAAATCTCGCTGGTCTTCCAGCAATAAGTATTCCAACTGGGTTATCAAGTGAAAATATGCCTCTATCTGTACAGTTAATGAGTCCTGCTAGAACAGACTCTTCACTTCTTAAATTTTCAGAGAAATTAGAAAATTTAATTAGTTTTGATCAAAGAACCTCATTACTTAAGGAAATGAAATGAATATGATACCTACAATCGGAATGGAAACTCATGTCGAATTAAATACTAATTCAAAAATGTTTTGTAATTGTCCTGTAGTAGAAACTGAAGATCCAAATATAAGTTTATGTCCAACATGCTTAGGTTTACCAGGAGCATTACCCGTGCCAAACCTTAAAGCTATTGAGTCAATTACAATGCTTGCTCTAAGTGCAAATTGTTCAATTACTAATAACGGAATGTTTCATAGAAAAAATTATTTTTATCCTGATTTACCTAAAAATTACCAGATTTCACAGTTTGACTTACCTGTTGGAGTTAATGGGTCTCTAGAAATAATATTAGACGAATGTATTGAAACTGTTGAAATTGAAAGAGTTCACATGGAAGAAGATACAGGGAAAAGTAAACACAAAGGATCTGGCAGAATTGATTCTGCAACAAGTACATTATTAGACTTTAATAGGTCTGGAGTTCCTCTAGTTGAGATTGTAACTAAACCTGTTATTAAATCATCCAAAGAAGCGGTTTCGTATATAGAAGAGCTTAGGCAGTTAGTTATTGATTTAGGGATATCTGAGGGAAAACTAGAAAAAGGGAACCTAAGATTTGATGCGAACATTTCAGTAGCTAAAGAAGGAGATAAAGAGCTAGGTGTAAAAGTTGAAATTAAAAATATGAACTCACTTAGATCGCTAGAAAAAGCAATAGATTTTGAAATTAAGAGACAAACAAAACTAATTGAAAGTAATGAGAAAATAATTCAAGAAACTAGACACTGGGATGAAGATAAAGAAGTTACATCCTCAATGAGGTCAAAAGAAGGGAGTGCAGATTACAGATATTTTTCTGACCCTGATTTACCAAATATGATTCTTACAGATGAATTTATAAATAATATTAAAAAAGAGATACCAACCTTGCCTTCAGATAAAAGAAAAAAACTTATCGATACAGGTCTTTCCATGTCTGAGTCAAACCACTTAGGTAAGAGTGAGGTTTGGATTTATGATTTATATTTAGATACTCAAAAATTAACAAATGATTGTAAAACTACTTACAATTTGATAACTGGGGAATTACAAGGTCAACTAAGAAAGGCTGAAATCGAGAACCTTCCTGAATGGGTAAATTCTGAAAGATTAAGTGAAATAATTACAATGATAAATGATAATAAAATATCTTTTACATCAGGAAAAGAGGTTTTAACCAATTTAATTCAAAATGAAATAAATCCAACTGATTTTGCTGAATCAAATAACTTGATTCAGGAAAATGATTTTGATGAAATTTCAAAAATTGTTAAAGATGTATTTGAAGCAAACAAAGAAGTTGTCCAAAGAATTAAGGATGGGGAAGAAAAATTAGTTGGATTTTTAGTTGGACAAGTTATCAAAAGTTCTGGTGGAAACATAAACCCATCAATAGCTAAAGACTTATTGCTTAAAGAGCTATAAGCATCACTTGACTAACTATTAAAGCTGAAATTAGCCCAATTGTTCCTGCGGCTAAATCATCATAAAGTACTCCTATTTTTCCAGGATATTTCTCCATTTCTGCAACAATATTTGGTTTTTTTAAAATATCACTAGCTCTAAATATTAAAAATCCAGAAACTAAAGGCAGTAGGTCTGCTTGGGAAACCAAAGTCACAAGACTCATTCCACAAATTTCATCTAATGTTATCCAGCTAGGATCATCATCAGCTTCTTTGTCATCAACGACTATGTAATAAATTGCAATTAATCCTACAAAAATTAAAAATAGAATAAGCAAATTTAAATCAAGAATATATATAAATAAAGCAAATAAAAAAGAAGCTAGAGTACCTCCACCTTTTTTATCTTTAAATAAAAATTCCCAAAGAATACCTACTCCGAATCCTGAGGCAATAAATTTCTTCATACAATGAATAATAGTATTTTCTGTGGTTTGATTTTTTAAAAGGTGTAGTATTTGTAATTAATAATGGAAAAATCAAAATACATATGGCTAGATGGTGAATTAGTAGATTGGGATTCAGCGAATGTTAGTGTGATGACACATACTCTCCATTATGGTACAGGAGTTTTTGAGGGTATGAGAGCAAGGCAAACTGGAAATGGTTCAGGAGTATTTAGACTAGAAGATCATGTTGAAAGGCTGTATAGGTCAGCTGAAGCTTATAACTTGGATATTCCTTTTGAGAAAAAAGATATTTCTGATGCAATATTAGAAATTGTAAAAGTTAATAATCTTAATTCAGCTTATATAAGACCTTTAGTATTTTTAGGAGATGGAGAAATGGGACTATTACCAGGAGATGTCCCTGTCCGAGTTGCAATTGCTGCCTGGGAATGGGGAGCTTATTTAGGAGATGAAGCCGGTCAAGAAGGTGTAAAAGTTTGCATTTCAGACTGGCAAAGAATTAGCCCTAAGAGTTTTCAACCATTTGCTAAAGGTGTTGGAGGATATATGAACTCTACTCTGGCTAAGATAGATGCTGTAAAAAAAGGATTTGATGATGCAATCATGCTTAGTGATACTGGAAGTATTGCAGAAGGTAGCGGCCAAAATATTTTTGTCTTTAAAGATAATATATTAATGACACCGCCTATTGAAACTGGAGCACTAGGTGGCATAACAAGAAAAACTGTAATTGAAATTGCAAATCTTTTTGATATTGAATTTCAAGAAAAAGATGTTTACGTAGAAGATTTAATGACTTCAGATGAAATATTTTTTTCTGGTACAGCCACTGAAATTATTGGAATTGTTTCAATTGATGGTAATGACATAGGAAATGGTTCAGTAGGAAATTTAACAACAAAAATACGAAATAAATATCTTGAAATTGTTAATGGAAAAGATGATAATTTCAAAGAATATATAACCTTGGTTTAATGCCTCAAGAACCAAATATAGATATAAGCAAATTCGAAGGTAAAGAAGAAATACCCATGCCTGTGCCTAGAAGAGGTCATAAGAGGCCTGCAGAAAACATTAAACCAAGTTCTGATGAAGTTTTTGGGAACACAGGACCAGACAGTGGGTTTGCTTTAAAGATTGTTAATAAATATAAAAATATTTGGGAGACTCACCCAAGAAATAAATTAATCAGTTCAGTAATTACTAATTTAATTATTTATAGAGCATCAAACTACGGACGAGCCCCAACAGTAAGTGATCTTCATTTAATTTTAGGATTACTTAGAATATCAGAAAATAACATTGGTGAAATGAATGATGAAGTTCTTGATAAATGCGCGAAAGATCATCCTAAAGGGTTACATCTCATAGAATTATTTAATTTTCTTAGCTAACCTAATTAAAATTCCTATAATCTAATAGTTATGAAGATAGTAAGAGTAAAACATGAAGATGATATTTTTTATGGTGAATTACTTGATGATAAGATAATTAGATATGAGGGTTCTCCATTTGTAGTTTGGGAAGAGACAGAGGAATCATATGAACAAAGCGAAGTTCAACTTCTAGCACCAGTACTTCCTTCGAAAGTTGTAGCAGTTGCAAAAAATTATCAAAAACATGCTCATGAACTAGGGGTTCTTGATTATCACGCTCCTGAAAATCCTGTATTTTTTATAAAACCTTCTACATCTGTAATTGGTTCAGGAGAATCAATTATTTATCCATCAATTGGTAAACATGTAGATCATGAAGCAGAATTAGCAATAGTAATTGGAAAAATATCTAAGAATCTAAATGCAGATAATTGGATGGATAGTGTTCTAGGTTTTACAAATGCAAATGATTTATCAGAAAGAATACTACAAGGACAGGACGGCTCGTTTAATGGAAATTTTACAAGAGCAAAAAGTTTTGATACTTTTTGTCCACTAGGGCCTGTAATTCAAACCGATTTTGAGAAGGATCCTGAATTAAATATAAAATGTTTTGTTAATGATGAATTAAAACAAGATGGTAATACATCTGACATGATTTTTAGTATTGGTGAAATAATAACATTTGTAACTTCAATAATGACTTTATTGCCGGGAGATGTTATTTTAACTGGAACACCTGATGGCGTAAGCAAAGTTTCCCGTGGAGATGAAATAAGAATTGAAATTGATACTATAGGTACATTGATAAATAATATTGAATAAATAATGAAGTTAAGAATTGCACCATCTCCAACAGGAAATTTACATATAGGAAATGCAAGAACAGCTCTATTTAATTGGTTGTATGCAAGAGCTAATAATGGAGAATTTTTAGTAAGAATTGATGACACAGATAAAGAAAGAAGCAGCGAAGAATACGAAAAAAATATAATTGAAAACTTAAAATGGCTAGGTTTAGATTGGGATGAAGGTATTGAAGTAGGAGGTTCCGAAGGGTCATATAAGCAGTCTTCAAGATTTGATAGGTATATAGAAGTTGCTGAAGAATTTGAAAATAACGGTTTAGCATACAGGGAAGAAGGAGCTTTAAGGTTTAAAGTTCCTGAAGAAGGAGAAATAAAATTTCAAGATATCGTTAGAGGCTCTATGAGTTTTAATTTGAATGATGTTGAAGATTTTGTAATTTTAAGATCTGATAACTCGCCAACATATCATTTAGCCTCAACAGTGGATGATGTTGATTATGGAATAACACTAGTTGCAAGAGGAGAGGATATTTTATCTTCTACACCAAAGCATATTTTATTGATTAATGCTCTTCAGGCACCTCTTCCTGATTTTTGCCACCTCCCTTTGTTATTTGGACCTGATGGTAAGAAATTAAGCAAAAGACATGGAGACACTTCTGTTTCTGCATATAAAGATAAAGGAGTAATTTCAGAAGCACTATTTAATTATATGTGTTTACTAGGTTGGGCACCTGGAAATGATCTTGAGATATTTGATAAACAAATAGCAATTGAAAAGTTTGATTTAAACAATGTTCTTCCTAATCCAGCAATTTTTGATACTAAAAAACTTCTATGGATGAATGGGCAGTATATACGCGATTTAAAAGATGGGGATTTTGAAAAATCATTTATTGAATCTATACAAGACTCAATTTCTAGAGAATTATTTGAACAAGAAATAAATAGACTTAAAAAAATTAAACATGCTGTACAAGAAAGACTGGAAACATTAAATGATATTAATGAACAAGTAAAGTTTCTTTTAGATGAGCCTTTTGAAGTAAATTCAAAAGATTGGGAAAGTGTTAATACAAATGAAGGACAGGAATATATGAAAAATGTTAGAAATAAGTTCATGTCTACTAAAAGTTTTAAACTTAATGAAATTGAAGAAATTATGAGAAGTGAACTTGAACAATTAAATATTAAGCCAAAAATTGGATTTCAAATTACACGTGTTGCCATTACTGGCACAAAGATAAGCCCTCCATTGTTTGAATCAATATATGCTCTCGGTAAAGAAAATACTATTGCCAGGATGGGCGAAAGTATTGAAGATTTGTAACAAATAATAATTTAATTACTATATTCTTAATAATTATACGGCCCCGTCGTCCAGAGGCCTAGGACGCTGGGTTTTCAACCCAGAAACGCCGGTTCGAATCCGGTCGGGGCTGCTAACCTTCGGGGATGGTGTAATTGGCAACACAATGGGTTCTGGTCCCATTATTGAGGGTTCAAATCCTTCTCCCCGAGCATTGGCCCCGTCGTC
>CABXDL010000023.1 GCA_902510995.1 uncultured Candidatus Actinomarina sp. | reverse complement strand
TACAATTGGGACCTAGCATGCTTGGAATTGATACAGCACTTGCGTCACGTATTGCGATTGCTTTTGCAGGTTTATGGTGGCTTGTATTTTCAATGTTCAGCTTTTCAAGAATGAAAATTGATGAACAAAAACCTCAAGAAGGAAAGAAAATTAAGATAACTGAAGGATGGAAAACAAATATAAAAACACTAAAAAAGATTAGAAGATTTCCATTTTTACTTTATTTCCTATTAGCTTATATCTTCTATTGGGATGGAGCTCAAACAGTGATAAACATGGCCGGTCCATTCTTCAGCGAAGTTCTTTTACTTGATCAAACTTCAATAATTGTTGTTTATTTAATTGTTCAATTTATTGCTTTTGCAGGTGCACGTTTAGCTGGCTATCTTGCTGGAAGAATTGGACAGAAGAATACCTTACTATTTACGATAACGTTATTCTTTATTGCAGGAAATAGTGCATTTGTTGTACCAGAAAAGCAACTTATTCCTGTAATACTCCTAGGTGTTGTTGTTGGTCTAGGTATGGGTGGATTGCAATCAGTTAGCAGAAGTGTTTACGCAACAATGTTACCAAAAGGTGCGGAAGGAGAATTTATGGGATTCTTTTCTGTAATATCTAGATTCTCAGCAATTTGGGGGCCTTTAATTTATAGCTATGTAAGTGCTTCAACTGGAAACCCTAGACTTTCTCTGCCAGGAATCTCCCTATTTTTTGTTATAGGATTTTTCCTTTTGAGAAAAGTAGATATAAATTCACAAATTTCAGAAGAAGAATGGGCAGCTAGCTAATTAGAGAAGCTAAATTTGAATAAAGAGCTGAAACTGTAATTGGTCCTATTCCTCCTGGGTATGGAGATCTAGCTGATAGATAATTTTCTATGTTATTAGTATCAATATCTCCATAAGTTTTTTTATCAACACTAGATATTCCAACATCTATAACGGTTGAATTTTCTTTAAAAAATGAAATATCATAATTCATAGGTTTACCTATTGCAGAAATAAATATATCAGCATTAATAGAAAAATCTTTTTGATTTGTTGTCTTACTATGAATTACAGTAACGTTTGCATTGTATTTTTTTGAACTTAAAATCTTTGCTAAAGGGGAAGATACTAGTCTTGAACGACCTGCAATAACAACATTTTTATCAGTGGTATCAATTTTGTAAAACTTTATTAATTCAAGAATAGCTAAGGATGTTGCAGGGATTATTTTATATTTATCTGAATATAAATTACCTAAGTTTAATGCTGTAAGGCCATCGACATCTAAATTATAAGGAATCATATTAATTGCCTGTTCAGGATTAATATGTTCCGGAAGGGGAAGTTGGATAATTATTCCATCAGAATCTTGTGATGCTTTTTTAACTTTTGAATCTAACTCTTCTTGATCAGCATCTTTCTCTAATTTAATCCAGTTAAACTCTACACCTAGTTCTTTCGCTTTTTCTTCTTTTCTTGAAACGTACAATAAAGAAGCAGGATTATCACCTACTGTTATGGCTGTTAACTTAGGTTTCCTGTCCTTAGAATTCTCAAATGATTTGAATACTAATCTACTTTTATTATCAAGTTCATCAGCAATAGGTTTACCGTATAGTATTGTCTCCATTTGAACAAGTTTAATAAAATTGAACTATAGTTTACCTATTAAATTTGATTAAAATGACTTTGAAAAGAATGTATTTATGGATATATCTAAATTAAATAATATTATTACACCTTCTGGCACAATGGCAATATCAAATAAGGCCAAAATGCTTAAAAAAGAAGGTAAACCAGTAATAGGTTTTGGTGCTGGTGAACCTGATTTCCCTACTCCGAGTTATGTAATAGATGATGTAAAAGCGGCTTCAGACAATCCAGAGAATCATAAATATACAGCTGTTGCTGGTTTAGAAATTTTAAGAAATGAAATTTCAAGAACAACAAGTTTATATTCTGGTTTTGAATCAGACCCTAACAATATAGTTATTAGTAATGGTGGAAAACATGCTATTTTTAATACACTAATTTCGATACTGGATCAAAACGATGAAGTCTTGATTCCTGCTCCGTATTGGACAACATATCCAGAAGCTGTAAAAATTGCTGGTGGTATTCCAAAAATAATAACAACAAATTTTGGAGATAACTTTAAAGTAACTGTAGAGCAATTAAATGATAGTCTAACTGAGAAAACTAAAGCCATCGTATGGGTATCTCCTTCTAACCCAACTGGAGTAGTATATACAAAAAAAGAAGCTGAATTAATATATGAGTGGGCTTTTAAGAATAATATCTGGATTATTTCTGACGAACTTTATGAACATTTAATTTATGAAGGAGAAAAAACCCCATCTCCAGCCATTTATGATTCTAAATTTAAAAATACAATTGTGATCAATGGTGTTGCTAAAGCATATTCAATGACTGGCTGGAGAGTTGGCTGGATAATAGGAAACGATGAAGTAATTAATATCGCTAAAAAAATACAATCTCATGCAACATCAAATGTAGCTAACTTATCTCAAATTGCAGCAACATCAGCACTTAAAAATGGTCTGGATGAAACAAATAAAATGAAGGAAGCTTTTAATAAAAGAAGGGACTATGCATTTGATGTTTTTAATAATATAAACAATATAAAAATAAATAAACCTAATGGCGCTTTTTATCTATTCCCCGATATAAGTTATTACTGTGATAACAAAATTGAGAAAGTTTCAAACTCAAATGATTTTTGTAATTGGTTATTAGATGAACATTATATTGCATTCGTTCCTGGTGAAGTTTTTGGAGCAGAAGGATATATGAGATGTTCATATGCTTTAGGTGAGAAAGACCTAAAAGAAGGTTTAACTAGGTTCTCTGAAGCAGTTAAAGATCTGTAATGAAAGAAGTTAAAAGAAGTAGTTTGTTTTCGTGGCTGCTTTTTGATTTAGCAAATACTGTTTATGCATTTGTAATTCCAGGACTATATTTTTCAGTTTGGCTTGTTACAGAACAAGGGTGGACAGACCAAGCATTAGGTTTTGCAACCTCTGGCGCTATGGTTATAGTCGCTATTACTGGTCCATGGGTAGGTGCTAGGTCTGATGGATCTCAAGGAAAAAAACCATTATTATTTATTACAACATTAGCTTGCATTGTCTCAACATTCTTACTCGGTACATTTAATGTAAATACATCAGTAATTCTTTTTATTATTTCATTAATTGGTTTCAATCTTGGTTCAGTAGTTTACGATGCTTTGCTTATTTCAGTTAGTAATGAAAAAAATAGAGGAAAGATATCTGGATTGGGTGTTGCTTTTGGATATATTGGTTCATTAACAGGTTTTGGTGTAGCAACCTATCTTCAAAATATTGGTTATAGTTATGTAGAAATTTTTAGATCTGTTGCTATATTATTTTTGATCTTTTCTTTACCAGCATTTATTTTTATTAAAGAAAAAAAAGTATCTACAGTGAAATCAAATATTAAAATATCTGAGTCGTTAACAATCGTCATTAAATCATGGAAGCATTCTACGAAATATCCTGGACTTACAAGATTTCTCGTAGGTAGATTCTTTTATGCAGACGCAATAAATACTTTAATTGGAGGTCTTCTTGCTGTTTATTTAGTAGAAGAAGCTGGACTGACTCCTGAAGACAGTCAAGGAATTTTAGCACTTGCAATTGTGGTCTCAATTATTGGAGGGTTTGTATTTGGTATAGCTGGTGATATATATGGTCCGAGAATTTGTACCCTTATTAGTTTGGTTTGCTGGATGATATCTTTAACGCTTGCAATAATAGCAACTGAATTTGATCAAACCTGGTTAATTTATGTAACAGGAGTAATTGGTGGATTTAATATTGGTGGAATTTTTGCTGTTGATAGATTATTTATGACAAGACTTAGTCCAGAAAAACATTTAGGGGAATTCTACGGTCTATATTCTACAGTCGGAAGATTTGCAACAATTGTTGGTCCCTTACTCTGGGGATTTATTGTCAACACACTTGGATTAGGGAGAAATCCTGCAATGGGTTCATTAATAATCCTTCTCCTTATATCATTTTTTATTATTAAAGGCGTACCTGACCAACAAAAAAAGTACACTAGAATTATGAATTTTAAAATAGCAACTAAAAAATATGCTTTTGATAATGTAGTTGATTTTAAAGGCAGAGCCTCAAGATGGGAATATTGGGGTGGAAGTCTTGGGTTTTTAATTGCAGCTTTTCTTGGACCTTTTCTAATTAGTTTTATTAGTGAATCTTTGGCCTGGGTTTGTGTTGCCATCTTCTACTTATGGGGAATAATTGCAGGTTTATCATCCGCGATTCGAAGATTACACGATGTAGGAAAGTCGGGATGGAATTGGTTATGGGGTTTAACAGGAATAGGTGCTTTCTATCTCCTGTATCTTTATGTACAACCTAGTCAACAAGAAGAAAATGATTGGGGATCTCCTCCAGAGCATACAATTACTAATAACGAAATCTAACTATTAAAAAAAGAGGAAACGCTTTTTTTTCTTTGAAGACTCAAGTTCATCTCTAGTGTTCTTTAATTTTTCTCTTAGAAACTCTGCTTCTGCTTCAGCTTTAGCGGCACGTTCTCTAGATTCAGCCATTAGCTGATTTGCTTCATGTAAATTTCCTAATTGTTTTAAAACATTTTCCCATGCTTGTATTGGAACTAATAGATTGTCCCCTCCAGTATTTTCAACTATTTCCTCTGTAGGTGTTTCTTCTTCTGTAGGTGTTTCTTCTTGAATATCAGTACTGTCTTGATTTATTTTTTTATTAAGTGGAACATCATCCTTTGTGAAAAAACCGTATTTCTCAGCCATTCTTTCTTCATAAGTACTCATCCTGCAAACTCCTTTTTACACATCTCTAAAGTTTGAGCTTCAAATTCAAAATTTTCCTTTAATAATTTTTCAGGAATTATTCTCATACTAGTCAATCCTAAGCTTTCTCCTAATTCCCATCCTATTGCTATTTTCATTAATATAGGTGGTAATGCTGGAAAAAAATACATTTTATTCATGATTTTTGCTATTACTTTTGAAAAATCCTTCTGCTTAAGAGGTTCGGGAGATACAAAATTTACTGGACCTTGAAGGTTTTCATTCTCTATGCAAAATATATAAGCATTTACAACGTCATCTATAGAGACCCATGAAAAATATTGATTTCCTTTACCTATAGGACTACTTATATTTAATTTACTTACAAGTGTAAAGATATCTGTTGCAACATTTCCTTTCCCTAAAATAATACCTTTTCTAGCATTGACC
This sequence comes from uncultured Candidatus Actinomarina sp., assembly GCA_902510995.1. Taxonomy (GTDB): domain Bacteria; phylum Actinomycetota; class Acidimicrobiia; order Actinomarinales; family Actinomarinaceae; genus Actinomarina. Next base: position 2,770 of record CABXDL010000023.1, on the reverse strand, counting down.
ACTCTTACATCCCTTTTTTTTATTTCAAGTAATGGATCCTCCCAAGCTTCTTCAACTACTAATTGCTCAAATGAACCTCTGTTGTAGCTAGTACTTTCTGTAATTATTTCATCACCATGTTCTCCATATACTCCTATGCCTGAAGCAGAAATGAATATTTTTGGATATTCTTCAGTATTTTTATAAGTTTTAACAAATAAATCAGCAGCCCATTTTCTTGACCAATAAATTCGCGATTTTCTTTCTTTAGTCCACCTTCCACCAGCAAAAGGAAGGAACCCAAATATATCCTTGGGGGCAATTGACTCTCCTGCTAAATGGATAATTGCATCAAGTTCTTTAAATTTTTCAATATCTATTTCTTTTTTAGAAGGACTCCAGTAAATTTCATCTTCTGACTTAGGTTCTCTTCTAACAAATTTTCTTACATCATATCCACTATCTTGTAGTTTCTTTGTTAGTTTTTTTCCAATAAATCCACTAGCGCCTGTTACGCCTACTATCATTCCTCTTCGTCCTTATAGAATAAGAAAAAATCTTCTATTAGTTCCTCATAATCTTCTACAGCTGTTCCAATATTGCTAACAAAATTTATAGTTACAACATTTGATTGGATGAATATGTTGTCTATGTCATTAGAAAATTGAAATAATTTTAAAGCCAACTGCGCACTGACCTCATCCGTTAAAGAAGCATGTGCAATATTATGATAAGTAACGCCGTCTTGTCCAGATAAAGATCTATTTAAATCAAAAATAATATTTTTGTTAAATTTAGTTGTTTTTAATTCAATTTTTTGACCCATTAAAATTCACCTATTTTCATTACCCTAACTAGATTTGTCGCTGCCTCTTTGTTGGGAGGTGTACCAGCAACAATAACAACTTTATCATTTTTTTTGAATTTTTTGTTGTTTTGTAACCAAGTGTTAGCAATTTCAAACATTTCAGTTGTTGTTTCTAGCCTGTCAATCTTTACTTGTTGCACTCCCCAAAGAATATGCATTTGTCTATAAGTTTTATCAATAGTTGTAAAAGTGAATATTGGCGCTTCTGGTCTGTAATTTGATATAAGAAGAGGTGTTCTACCTGTCTCTGTAAATGCAACAATAGCTTCTGCATCTATTTCGTTTGCAACTTGAACAGCTGCTTTTGCAAGTGATGTTGTAAGTGTGTCAATTCCTGAAGCTTCTTTAAACCTTAATACTGAGGTATCATTTCTTGAATCAGCTTCTGTACAAATATTAGACATGACTTCTACTACAATTTCTGGATGATTTCCTATGGCTGTTTCAGCAGATAGCATGACACAATCTGTACCTTCTAGAATTGCATTAGTAATATCTGTAACTTCAGCACGAGAAGGTCTGTGCGACTCTTTCATTGATTGCAGCATCTCAGTAGCTGTTACTGTTATTTTTCCTTTTGCATTAGCTTGATCTAATATTTGTTTTTGTATAAATGGAATTTTTTCAAGTTCAATCTGAACTCCTAGATCTCCTCTCGCAACCATTACACCGTCAGCTTCATCAATTATTGAATCTAAGTTTTTGACAGCATTTTTTAGTTCAATTTTTGCAATAATTTTTATATTCTCATCAGCAATTTCTTTAACTTTTTTAATGTCATTTGCATCTCTAACAAATGAAACGGCTATGATGTCAACATCTAATTTTTTTCCAAATTTTATATCTTCTATATCTTTTTTAGTAATAGCTGAAACAGACAACCTAGAGTCTGGAAAAGCTACTCCCTGGTTTGAACGTAACTCCCCTCCTATTTCGACAACAGCATCCATTGATGATCTAGTTTTTTTAGTTACCCTAATTACCATCTGACCATCATCAATTAAAATTCTTTCACCTACATTTATATCTTTATATAAATCTTTATAATTTATGTAAATCAGTTTTTCATCTGAAATAGTATCTTTATTCGTAAGCTTTACTTGATTTGATTCTTCTAATTTAGTTAAATCTTTTGTTTTCCCTGTTCTAATTTTTGGGCCTTGAATATCTTGCATAATTGCAACAGATGTTTTTAACTCTCTCGCCCATTTAACTACATTTGAATGATCTTCATTTGTTCCATGAGAAAAATTTAATCTTAAAACATCTGCCCCTGCTTCGACTAATTTCTTAATACCGTTTTTAGAATTTACACTTGGTCCAACGGTTGCAATTATTTTTGTTTTTCTTGTCATTCAAATATTTAAGTTAATAGCATGGTATTACGGAAATAAATATATGGATAAAGAATTTATTATTGGCATACCACTAAGAGACTTTCGGGACCCTATGACTAGATTGTCCAATGAATTAAGCCTTAATAAAAGAGTTGAATTAATGCAATATATGTTGCTTAACATAGTAAATGCTTTTCAAGATCAGAATGTGGAGATATTTTGTATAACTAAAGATTCTCTAGTTATTAAATATTGTAATAAAATAGAAATACCTACATTCGTTTCAAAATCTAAAGGCTTAAGTAACGAAACATCAGAATTTTTAATTTCAAATAACGACTACGAAGGTTGGACAATTTGCCATGCTGACTTACCTTATCTAACAAAATATTATGCAAAAAATTGGATAAACGAGTGTTTAAATAATGAAATTGTTATTTCTGAAAGCAAAGACTCAGGAACACCCATTATTGGTGGGAAAAATTATATTAAAAAGTTTCAATATGGAAAAAATAGTTATAAAAAACATACAGAATATTTTGAAAAAGAAAATATATCCTTTAAAAAAGTATTTCATCAAGAATTA
>CABXDL010000022.1 GCA_902510995.1 uncultured Candidatus Actinomarina sp. | reverse complement strand
CATAAAAGATGACTTTTGTCCCTGAATTAATTATGTTTTATTTCTTTAAATTGTTTTAATTATATTGTTTGGAAAAATAAGGAGTGAAAGTGATTGAAGAATTTGATACAGATGTAGAGGAATTTGAAGATTTGAATACTAAAGACGGAAGGTATTTTCTAGCTTTAACAAGAATAGCTCTTGGTTGGATTTTTCTTTGGGCCTTCCTTGATAAAGCTTTTGGATTAGGTTTTACTACTCCAAAAGATAGTTCATGGATTAATGGTGGAAATCCTATTTATGGTTATTTAAATTATGGAACATCAGGACCACTGCAAGATTCTTTCCAAACTTTTAGTGGAAATATTTTTTGCCAATGGTTATTTATGTTAGGACTTTTGGGGATTGGACTTAGTTTATTTTTTGGGATAGGAACAAAAATTGCTGCTTATTCAGCCTTTATCCTTCTAGGCCTAATGTATTTCAGTTCACCACCATTTATAGCTGAAGGTAGTCACAATCCGTTAGTTGACGATCATGTAGTTTACGCCTTTTTAGCACTATATATTGGACTATCTAATCAAAGACATAGTCTTAGTTTATATAATTTCTGGTCAAAACAACCAATAGTACATAAGTACCCTTCCTTAAGGTAAATTGCTGATTGATTAATACATTGGTTGATTGAAAATAGGTTTGAAGGGGATCTTTGAGGAAACTCAGATCCTCTTTAGACCTACCATTCGGATTTATTTGATAAATTTATTTTCTTTGCTTGATACCTTTTCATAAATGATGTAGCTTCTGATCTAGACTTACAATCAATTTTCTTATAAATAACAGTGAGGTAGTTCTTTACTGTTTTTTCAGATACGTACATTTCTTCAGCAATCTCTTTATTAGTTAAACCTTCACTTATTAGATTTATTAACATTCTTTGTCTTTTAGACAAAGAATGAATTTTGTCATTCATCATAATTAATTCATATTGTTCTTTAGATAATTTTGGTTTAGGAAAAAATAACTCTCCAGATAAAATTATTTCAATAGCTTGAACAAGATCTCCAATTTGTCTTGTCTTAAGAAGGAATCCCTTAACTCCCATACTTATAGATTTCTCAAGAGCACCTTTATCAGCAAAAGAAGTAATAATTAAAATTTTAATATTAGGAAATTTGTCCATATAGATTTTAGCTAGGTCTAACCCTGAATTTTCTCCAAGTCTTACATCTATTAATGCAATATCTATATCACCAATTTTTTTATAGGCAGCGGCATCTTCATATTTTTCAATTGTCTCTATTTCCCAGTCCTTGTGTTCTTTAGATAAAGTAGATTTAATTCCAGTAGTTATTAATGGATGATCATCTATAACAAGGACTTTTGTCACCAAAGTCTAATCTTTCTTTTCTTCATACTCTTATACTATTTCTATATGAACAAAAAGACGAATTCTTTAATTGATAATGATAATTTACTTGAAATTATTTCAATGGGGTTCGATACTTTAACAGAACATGATCTCACTAGATTATTAGAAAAAACCGGAAGTAGTTTAAAGAAGTTGCTTGACTGTCAATATGTTGCTATTGGGTTGCTTGATAGAGGAGTGTATTTAAATTTTCTATCTGCAGGAATTTCAAAAGACACTGTTAAAAGAATTGGTGACATTCCTAGAGGAATTGGTTTACTAGGAGAAATTATAGAAGACGGTGAGGTAATGAATATTCCTGTAATTAAACAACACGACAACTTTACAGGGTATCCAAAACACCATCCTCCTATGGATAATCTGCTAGCAAAAAGTATATCCAATAAAGATGAAGTACTTGGAAGGGTTTACGCAGCAAATAAAAAAGGTGGCTTTACAAAAGAAGACGAATCGATGATAGAAGTTGTCTCAAGACTTATTGCTCAATCCATTCTTCATGTAAGAATGAATGAGATTGTTAAGAGTAACGAGATACAGCTTAAAGTTGAATCAATTAAAAGAGACCTTCATGACTCAGCATTACAAAATTTAGTTGCTTTGAACATGCAGTTGCAGCTATTAGCAGCAGGAAACAATAATAAAGAAATAGTTTCTATTTTAGAGTCAACAAAAGAAGTGTCTGAGAAAGTAATATCTGATCTATACAGACTTGTAGACAGTTCAGAGAATGTTCAATTTAGAGTTGAAACTTTAGAACAGCAAATATTAGATATTGTTTATAGGGCTGAAACTACGTCAAATATAAAATTTGATGTTAAATGTAAATTAAATAAAAATCTAGATTCTGAGATAATACTTGCAGTTACAACAATTGTGCAAGAAGCAGTATCTAATATAGTTAAACATTCAGAAGCTACAAAAGCAACAATTAAAGTCAAGCAAGGAGATAAACATATTGATATAGCTATTGAAGATAATGGTAAAGGTTTTGATGAAGAGTCAATGGGTAGAGGTTTTGGATTAAAAAATATTCAAATAAGAGCTATTGAACTTAGTGGTGAGGCTAAGTTCCGTAGCAGTAAAGGCACCAAGATAAAAGTACATATTAAAACTGAATAAATATAAAAAGGACTTTGGTCATTAATTTAGATTCATTATATATATAAATAATGTAATAATTTGATTATGAGGAAAATATCACCTACAAGAGAGAAAAGAGAAAGATTTATCAAGTATTTTTTCTTATGTAGTATTTCTCAAAAGTAACAAAACCAAAGGGGATTTGGGGCGACTCAAATTCCCTTTGTTTTTAATTTAAGTCTTTATATTTTATCCTGTAAAAAGAATTGCTGTATAGAAAATTCCAAAAGTACTTAAAAGAATTAATCCCTGTATCATTCCTCTAAATTTAGGCTCCAAATTAGAAGCCTTTGAATGAACATAGGTCAAAACCCCTGTAATGAGAAGCAGGCCCATTTTTATATGAAAATAACTATTTAATGATGAAAAGCTCCATCCATATAAAAACATTCCCATTCCTGAAAAAATAGCTATAAAATATGCTGCCCAACCCACTTGGCCAAAGCGATTAGCCAAGGCTTTTATAACTGTTCCAGAGCTATCAAGTTTTCTTACTGTTGGTACAAATGCTCCCATTAATATCATTCCACCTAGCCATACAGAGGAACTAACAAGATGTAAAAATTTTAGTAGATCATACATATGAGCAGTCTAACATCAAATTTCAAACAAAATATTTTTACTTAGTTCCAAAAGATTTTGATTGAAAGTAAATACTACAATAAAAATATGGCAAAACTTTATTTTTACTACGCAGCTATGAATGCTGGGAAAAGTACAAACTTACTTCAATCAGCCTACAACTATGAAGAAAGAGAAATGCGTTCATTAATTTTTACACCAAAGCTAGATGATAGATTTGGAGAAGGAAAGATTACCTCAAGAATTGGTTTAGAAAGAGATGTTGAAAAGTTTGAAGGAGAAGATGATCTTTATGTATGGGTAGCACATGAACACCAACGTGAACCTATCTCATGTGTATTGGTTGATGAAGCTCAGTTTCTAACTCCTAAACAAGTATTGCAACTTACTTTGGTAGTAGACAAATTAAAAATACCTGTACTTTGTTATGGTTTAAGAACTGATTTTAGAGGAGAGCCTTTTCCTGGAAGTGCTTATCTTTTAGGTTGGGCCGATGAATTAGTTGAGTTGAAGACTATATGTAAGTCAGGTAAAAAAGCAACTTTTAATGCACGTCTTGATGAAACTGGGAACAGAGTGACAGAAGGCGATCAAATTTCTATAGGCTTAAACTATGAAGCTCAAGCACGAGACGTATTTGAGTTAGATAAAGTTTCACCTATTGATTATCAGATTCCAGAAGCTAATTAGTTATTTGTTTGGACAGGTGGCTCTGGCCTTGTAGCTAACCAAGTACAAAGAGCAATACCAAAAGCTCCAAAAATTAAATCTCCAACTAATGAGAATACAAAATAAATTGTCAATGCAAACGTAGGGACAATCATACTAATTGCAAGTTTTTTTGCCCTTCTTGACAGCCCTCTATATGTTTTCCAGTTGAGAATGATTGGTCCAAAAATCTTATGACTCTCTAACCAGATTGTGAATCTTTCAGAGCATTTAGAGAAAGCCCACGCAGCAATCAATATAAAAACTGTTGTTGGTAAACCTGGAACAACAATACCAACATATCCTAAAGATAAGGAAAGAACACCAATAGTAAAGAAGAAAGGCTTATGAAATGATAAAAATATTTTTGGAAAAAATTTATACAAGATCAATAGGAGAAATATCCCTCCTCCTATATAAGAAAAAACTATTACAGGGATTTGATCTAGTAAATTATTCATACAACGAAAACTCTTTTTGCAATATATTTATCAATTCCAAAATAATCATTATTATTTGTACTAATTGTTATTGAGAAATCACCGGAATCAGCTACTTTAATTTTGTTCCCTGGGACCATGTCATGGTTTTGAAGAAAACTTATTGTTTCACTATCTCGTTTTAGCTCCTCTGTGATTTTTTCAATTGAGTAAGTATTTTTTGGATCAACTTCTAAGATAGGATACATTTTCTTTTCTTTATAATTTGAATAAGGAATTGGATTTCCAAAAGGTCCTGTTGTTGGGTTCCCCAATATATCCAACATTGCTTTTTCAGTAACTGGGCTTAAAACGTTTTCCCATCTTGAAGATTCTTCATAAACTTCTTCCCATGGAAGGTTTAGTACTTCTGACAAAAACCTCTCCGTAATTCTATGTCTTCTTGTGATTATTTTTGCTAAGCACAACCCTTTTTCTGTTAATTTTAAATTTTCACCAAAAGATACTAAACCACTATTTTGCATTCTGCCGATAACTTGTGATACGTTTGCTCTGCTAGATTCAAGCCAATCAGCAACCCTTGTTTTTTTTAGCTCAATGCCAACTTCTTGTAGATGATAAATAGCTTGAGCATGAGAAAAAAAAGATATTGGAAAGTTTTCTATTAATTCTTGTCCATCTTTTTCATGAGATAATATATTTTTTGATTTATCCATAACTAATAATTATGTTAACAGGTATTAACATTTCATCATAAATTGTAATTAGTTTTTTTAATTAAAAGGCTGGGCAGCCAGCTACAGCAATTAAGGCAATAAATGCAATCCAAATTAAAGGCTCAAATTTTGTAATTAATTTTGGATCTTTTTCTACTTCTTTTATATTTATTTCCATTTATTTTATATTAATGTTCGATTAGAATAAAAGTATGGCATGTCCATTTGCATATATACTTGTAGCCTTTATGTGGGTTGTCCGAACAGGCGGAAAGATATTTCCACGTGCTCTTTTTAAAAGCACTCAGCTAACAAAATAGTTTTTATTTTTTACTAATATTTTCATCAACGAGTGTCTTTAGCAGTTCGATTGTACTTTCAGACTCATTTAAACATGGAATATAATACACTTAACTTTTCTTGTTAACTAGTATTAACAAAATAATAAGCAATAAAAAGGTTATATAAATTATGAATAAGAAATCAATCGCATTGATCTCTGCTCTTTTAATGTTATTTGCTGCGTGTGCTGGTGAAGCTGGCCCACAAGGTGAAGCGGGAGCGCAGGGAGAATCAGGACCTGCAGGTGAAGTGTCTGACGCTCAAGTTGTAGCAGCAGTTGAAGCTGCTTTAGCTGAAGAAGAAGCTGAAGTTGGAGGAACCATAGTTATTTATAGTGGTAGAAAAGAAAGCTTAGTTGCTGACGTAATTGCTGCATTCGCAGCTGAAACTGGAGTAACAGTTGAAGTTAGATATGCAAAGAGTGCTGCATTAGCAGGTACTTTAGCCCTTGAGGGTGCAATTAGTCCAGCTGATGTTTTCTTATCACAAGATCCTGTAAGTCTTGGTGTTGTTGCTAAAGAAGGTTTGTTTGATGTGTTACCTGAAGACGTATTAGACAATGTTCCTGCTTGGGCAGTCGACCAAAGAGGTTACTGGGTAGGTACATCAGGAAGATCAAGATCATTAGTTGTTGATACTAGAGATGTTACAGACGCAGAACTTCCAGGGACAATTTATGGATTAAATGATGAAAAATTCCGAGGAAGACTTGGACTTGCTCCAAGCAACTCTTCATTCATAGCTATGGTCTCATGTATGATCGAGCAAGATGGTGAAGAAAAAGTTGCTGAATGGCTAACAGCCATTAATGGTCTTGGATATACAGAATATCCTAAAAACTCACCTCAAGTTGCAGCAGCTGCTGCTGGTGAGTTAGATATTGGAATGATTAACCATTACTACACATTAAGAACATTGGCAGAAGCTGGAGATACTCCAATTAAAAATGTATTTTTAGATGGTGGTTGTGGTGCAATGGTTATGCCAGCAGGAGCTGGAGTTTTGTCTTCTAGTCAAAACAAACCAGCTGCTTTAGCATTTATTGAGTATTTACACTCTACAAGTGCACAAGAGCATTTTACTAATACTGTATATGAGTTCCCTCTCGTTGCAGGTGTTACACCAAATGCACTTCTACCAGATATTGACAGTTTAAATTCTCCAGCAGATTTGAACTGGTCTGCACTAGCTTTATGGCAAGAAAAAGCCGTAGAATTAATAGCTGCAGCAGGTTTCTAGAATTTCATTAATTAATTTCTTAGTCAGTCATTAATTAACTCGAAACCGAACCGAAGAAATCTGATCAGAGAAATCTGATCAGATTTTTTCCTTTATATATCTATTTTTTCAAGATATTCTTATAATTGTGAAAATTCCAAAAGGATTATTGTTTTCAAATTTACTTATTCTTATTGCCTTTTTAATGCCTGTTTTTTATATGATTTGGAGATTTTTCACATTTTCACGATCTTTTGAAAGTTTTTTTGAATCCTGGAACGTCTATGGTCTATTGTTTAATACAATTTCAATGTTTTTTGCTGTTGTATTCTCAAGTGTTTTAATTGGTTTATTAATTTCTATATTTTTAGTCAGATTTGATATTTCAGGTTCAAAAATTTTGTTTACATTGTGTACATTACCTTTAGTTATTCCTTCATATATAGGAGCCTTAACTTATGTTTCTGCTTTTTCACCTAAAGGAATATTTGTTCAAATTTTTTCATTTACTGGATTAAGTGAAATTAATGGAATCGATGGTTTTATAGGAAGTTGGATTGTTCTAACTCTTTTTACCTACCCTTATGTTTTATTAATTTGCAGTAGTGCACTTAGGAATCTTGACTCTACAGTAGAAGAAGCTGCAAGATCACTTGGTGTAAATAGATTCCGTATTTATACAAGTGTTGTAATTCCAAGATTAAAAAAACCTATAATTTATTCAGGTCTGTTGGTTGGCTTATATGTTATTTCAGATTTTGGCGCAGTCTCTTTAATGAGGTATTCAACGATAACAAAGGCTATTTATACTTATTATGAATTTAGCCTTATGGGCGATCCTATAATATTTTATTCAGGTTTATTAATTTTCTTAGCATTAATTATTAGCTTCATTCAAAGAAGTTCCGATGTTTCAAGAGCAGCAACAGTTTCCGGCACTCCTAGAGTTCCCGCAAAAGTTGAATTAACTTTTCGAAATAAAATATTTGTTTATTTATTTTTGATTACAGTTATATTTTTTGGTTTGATATTACCAATTACAGTTCTTTCTTATTGGCTTATAAGAGGTATCTCACTTGGAAACGATGTAAGAGCTGTTTTTGGAGGAGTGGTTGGTTCCTTTACTGCTTCTATTGCGACTTCATTTCTTGCGATATTAATATCTATGCCCATAGTTATTATGGTTTCTCAATATAAATCTAGATTTAGTTCTTTTCTTGAGAAGATAATTCTTGCTTTATATGGATTACCACATTTAGCTGTTGGTGTATCAATTTTATTTATAACAATAAAAATTTTCCCATCAATTTATCAAAGTTTTTTTGCTCTCGTCATTTCTTATTTGATTGTTTTTCTTCCACAAGCAGTTGGTGGCGGACAGGCGTCAATGGAGCAGGTGAAAACTTCATATATTGAAGCTAGTTCAGGTCTTGGGAAGTCAAAGATTGAAACATTTAGAACTATAACTTTTCCTCTAATATATAGAGGCTTATTAGCAGGTGGTGCTTTGGTATTTCTCTCAACCATGAAAGAACTACCTCAGACTTTATTACTTAGACCTACTGGTTTTAATACTATGGCTGTTGATGTTTGGTCCTTTGCTTCAGAGGGTTTATTCACACAGGCTGCATTTTCTGCTTTTATTTTGTTGGCAATAAGTGCAATTCCTACTTATATATTAAGTACAAGGAATTTAAGTAGATAATTATGGTATTTGATAATTTAATTATTAGGGCTAGATCTTTAACCAAATCATATGGTGAGGAAGCTGTTTTAAAAGATTTTAATTTAGACGTTTGGCAGGGTTCTATCTTCGGTATTTTAGGTATTTCAGGGTCAGGTAAAACTACAGCTTTGAGATTGCTTGCAGGGTTTGAGAAACCAGATTCTGGATCTATTGAAATGTATAATCAAATAATTTCTGATGAGAATACAAACCTTCCTCCTGAAGATAGAAATATTGGAATGGTATTTCAAGATTATGCTTTATTTCCACATTTAAATGTAGAGAAGAATGTAGCTTTTGGATTATCAAAGGAAGATTTAAAGAAGGATCGATTAAATGAGGTTTTAGATATGTGTAACTTAACAGAATATAAAAATAAATTTCCTCAAGATAT
>CABXDL010000021.1 GCA_902510995.1 uncultured Candidatus Actinomarina sp. | reverse complement strand
CTATAATCTAATTGCGGAATTATTAACTGATCATCTTTGTTTCTTCTTTTGTTTATTTCTTCCGTTAACTTTGCTGTAGCAAATAAAGATGCTGCCCTTATTTCAATTTCTTCTTGTGAGTCTCTTTCTATTATCGTTCCTTCTAATATCTTGGCTTTTAAATTTTCTGAATATTCTGTTATTTTCATTACCTCTAGGGCAACAGGAATGATGTAATCTGCAAATGCGCTCATTGAATTCATATCTTCAATAACAAAATATTTTGAACCTGAAAGCTCAGCATGAATACCCCAAAATGCAAGTTGTGCTAGTTTATAAAAATGAACCTCATATGTATCTTTATATATAGATTTGTCATTAAACCTAGGAAACTCTTCTAACAATCTCTCAATCAGGCCTTCACCATCTTTATAAAGTCTCTTTGGTCCTGCATTAATAAAGTTCATCCAATCACCTTCAAAATCACTCGAAAGTTTTACCCCTACTGAATTTAAAGCTTCGACCCTTTCTTCCATCATTGGCATTTCTATATTTCCAGAAAATATCTTTCCTAAGTCTTCAATTGTGAGATTTGCTAAAACTTCTCCATCAAGAAGGTTCGTACCTGAGTCAATCGCTTCATGAATTTGTTTAAACATTGCCTCGCTATCTGAAAATATCTCACCATCTCTTTCTATTGAATATTTAACTGAAGTTTTAAAGTCTGTGAATGCAAAATTCAAAGTATTAATTAAAAATGTTGTCCTTATGAAGTCTTCTGGATCTTTTCTTAGTTTATTATTTTGGGGTAAGATAAACTCTTCATAAGCCATCCATCTAGCTACATTCTTGATTTCATCGTTATTAATAATTACTTCTTCTGAGTTTTCAATAACTGGAACGAGAGAACTCAGAACTTTTGCTTCCCAGTTGATCTCCATAATTTAAATCATAGTAGAAAAATTAAATCTAAATAGATATAATTCCGTCATGAAGTCAAAAATTTGTGTTGTTGGAAGTTCAAATATTGACCAAATATCTTATGTTGAAAAAATACCTGGTGACGGAGAAACTGTTTTTGGATCTTCTTATCAAATGGGATTTGGAGGTAAGGGTGCTAATCAAGCAATAATGGCTAGCTTATTAGGTGCCGAAACATACATGATTACATGCTTGGGTGAAGATGTTTATGCTGACATGACTATAGAAAACTACAAGAAAAATAATATAAATATTGATTATCTTCAAATAGTTCCGGGGTCAAGTGGTGTAGCTCCTATATGGGTTGATGAATCAGGACAAAATAGAATAATTGTAATCTCTGGTTCAAATGATCATATTGATGCAGAAAAAGCTATTCAAGCACTGTCTGAAATTGAAGATTTAAAAATAATTGTTGGCCAGTTTGAAATACCTTTAGAAGTAACTGAGAGAGTTTTTTCTTTTGCAAAAGAAAATAATATAACAACAATATTAAACCCAGCTCCAGCAAAAATACCTTCAGAGAGTTTATTATCTTTAACTGATTGGTTTATTCCTAATGAAGTTGAGTTTGCTACTATAAGTAAAATGGATGCTTTTATTGATGAAAATTTAATTAACTATGGAAATTCTCTTTCTGGAAATTTAATTGTGACATTGGGAGATAAAGGGGCTGCAACTATAGATAAAGACTCTGTAATTAAAATTCCAGCTCCAAGTGTAAAAGCAGTCGACACAACAGGTGCTGGCGATGCATTCGTTGGAGCATTTGCATATGGACTTGCTTCTGATCTTACGCCACAAGATGCAATAAAACTCGCTATAGATAGAGCCTCTAACTCAGTCACAAAACCTGGAACTCAAATTTCATATTCAAAACAATGATTTTATTACCTCAAAGAGAGCAGCTTATTTTGTTTATTACTTTTGTAGTAATTTTTATTGTTTTCTGGATAGATGAAAAAAGATTAAAAGATAAAGATCATATACTAAATAAAATCTTTTACTATCTCCCGTCATATAACAGCGACCAGAGGACAGGTTTCTCTCTGGTAACAGTTGCAGCCGTGGCTTCTATATTTGGAATTTATTTATATATGGCTGTTGCTGTGTTGATAGCAGGCCTTTTCTATATTTATAAAGGAAGAAACTAAGAATCTTTACTCCAGAATCTAATTTGAGGGAAAATTGAATTATCAAGTTTCAACAAAATAATTATTATCCCCATTAGTGCAGAAATTATTGATGAAATAAGTACTATTGATAAATTTTCAAATGTTGTGAAGTAAGCAACTATAAGAGGGAAAGTAATAAAAATAGGGATCCTAAATGTAAATAACATTGCATTTGTATTTCCAGCATCTCCTACTTCCCCTAGTTCTACAGCTATATTTGATTGTGAAGTACTGAAAATTCCTAAACCAAGACCTGCAAAAATAAAGATAGCGTCTTGATATACCATTCCATCTATTAAAAAGAGGGCGCTTGCAATAAAATGCATTAATAGCCCTAAAATATATGTATATTTAAATCCAAATTTGCTTCCAATTATAGGGACAAAAAAACTTCCAATGCTTTGGCTTAATAGTAATGAAGTTACCCAAAAACCTATCATGTAGGATGGTGCTTCATAGTAAGTAATGAGCCAAATAGTAAAAAATGGTGTTATTGATTCTGGGACAGAAGATAGGAAATTTGTAATTGAAACAATTCTTAACTCTCTATTGTTGGTAACAATTTCAGCCCAGCTTATTAATTTTTCTTTTATAAGCTTAATTTTTAATTTAGATTTTGATCGAATTTCACTTTTTGGTTCTCTAATTAAAATCAAGGGAACTAAAGATATCGTAGTAATAACTATGACTAAAATTAAACCATCTAAATAACCGTCAACCAGTCCTTTATTTTTTATTTGTGAATCTACATATCTTGAAACCAAAAATCCAGATGCTGATCCGGTAGTCAAATTGATAGAGAAGAAAATTGATCTATATTTATATAAAACCCGTGAAACTAAATCAAAATAGGAAGGAAGAATCGCTCCTGCACTAAATACAAATATCGCATAAGAGATCATAAATAGTTCGAAGCTTAAAGTATTGTCTGAATAAAACTTAAGAATAATGAATATTAATACAAATCCAAACCGTTCAATAATCCCCCAAAAAATTACACCTCTTTTTGAATCTTGTTCAACCTTTCTGTTTGATGATGTGATTATCTGACCCATAATCCCTACAGCATAAAAAATAATAATAATTAATGGGGGTGCATACCACCTATCAGAAATGGCTAAAGCTATATCTGGAGGGTAACTGCCAGGTATCAGAAGAGCAAAAGCTGCTCCGAAACCAATGCTGTCAAAAATAAACATAGCGTAATTAAATATGAAATGTTTTTTAACAAATTGTTTATTAGACGACAACTAGATTCTAGCTCTTACCAAAAAGTCTTATAGCTAAGGTGGCTCCAAAAATAATCAAAAGAAATGCTACTCCGCAAAATACCACTATAGAGACACCTACAACTGGAGTAAGTGAAAAACCTGCTGCAGGTATAAAAGCATTCATCTTAATCCTCCCATAAAAAACTATAAAAATCGGAACTAAAGCCAAAATTGATAGAATTGTCTCTTTAATGGTGAATTTACTATATCTCAATAAAGTTCTCTCATTATCTGAGCCAAAAGCTCTTGTCTCTAGACTCATTGATAATTGAGCAACCCTATCTATTGCCCCAGCAAAAACTGGGATAATACTTGGAAGTAGTGCCTTAAAACCTTGAGCTTGCATTGCTCTTGATTTTTGAGCAGAGAGAATAATTCCAAATTCTCTTTGAAGTATTGGAATTAATTGCAAAGTAGTTGTGATCATAAAATTTACAACATAAGGAACTTTTGCTCTTTGCAGAGCTGAAGAAAGGGATGCAGGGTGTAAAGTCATCAACATTAATATTGACCATGAACATATACACAAAATCCTACTACTAAATAACATGCCATAAATTATTGACTCTGTATAGAGTGAAAAAGGACCAAGATCTGATAAAAACTGAGGGTTATCAAAAACCGCAGGGGGGACAACAGACTGAAGAAATATCATAGCAAAAGCTGCTGGTCCAAAAATCACCATCGCTCTTATATAGCTTTGAAAAGTTCCAGAGAAATAAACCATAACTAAGGCTAAAGCGGTTAATGCATAATTAATATATGGATTTTTATTAAAGAAGCAAAATATTACAAAAGAAAATACCCAATAAAACTTTACAAATGGATGCGCTTTATGAAAAAAAGAATCTCCAGGTACATATGCCCCAACGGGAACTCTAGCCATTTATACCTCCACTTCAATATCTAAGCTTGAATCAAGAATCATTTTAACAGAATCACTCATATGTGCTTTATATTCTTCCTTTGTTAAAGATTCTCCTCTTGCCTGATCTCCTGCCACAAGTAAAACTGCTCCTGTCCGAACTTTCCTATATGAGCCAACAACAAAAATTGTTGCTGCTTCCATTTCTGAACAAAGAACACCACCTTTAACCCAGGCTTCCCACTTCTGTCTAAGTTCATCAGCAATCGGCATTTTTTCTGGATTGTGTTGTCCGTAAAAAGAATCTTTTGACTGTACTATTCCAAGATGGTGATCAAGATTATGCTTTATTGCAGAATCTTTTAATGCAAGGACCATGTCATGAGATGCTACGGCTGGAAATTCTATAGGCATATACTGGATCGATGTTCCTTCGTATCTTACGGCCCCAGTAGCAATAACCTTTTCCCCTACTCTTGTATATTCTTGCATAGCACCAGAAGTTCCCATTCTTACAAATGTAGATGCGCCAACATTAGCTAATTCTTCTATTGCGATTGCTGTTGAAGGGCATCCAATACCAGTAGAAGTAACAGTAACGGGTCTTCCTTTGTATTCTCCTGTCATTGTTTTATATTCTCTATTTTCAGCTACAAGTTCTGCTTTATCAAAATGTTCAGCAATGAATTCAACTCTTCCTGGATCGCCTGGGAGTATAACAAAATCTGAAATATCGCCTTTTTTTAACTGGACATGATATTGTACTGCTTCTTTATCATCATCATATGCATCAAGAAGGCCTCCTATGGCTTCTTCAACTCCATCTTTTTTACTCACTTTTAACTCCTTTTTCCATATAGTAAATGCTTTCTAATACAATCTTTGTTATTTTATGTATTGTTTCTTTGTCTGAAGTCTCAACTGCGAAAATCCCACCAGCTTCAGCACCAAAGATGCTAGAAAGAGTAAATAATGTAGCCGCTTCCATTTCCGAAGCACCTACTGAGCCTTTTTGCCATGCCTTCCACTTGCTGTCTAAATATTCAGCAACTGGCATTCTTTCAGGTTCTACCTCTCCAAAAAAAGAATCTTTGGACTGACATACCCCTACCTTTGTAGGGACTTTAAGAGCAGCTGATGCTTTAATTAAACTGTCTACTACTTCTGTGTCTGCTAAAGCAGGAAACTCTATTGGAATATATTGTTTACTTGTTCCATCATCTCGTACTGCTGCCGTGGCAATAAAAATATCTCCTTTTTTTGCCGAACCATCTACTGATCCAGATGTTCCAATCCTTATAAATACTTCTGCACCAATATGAATTAGCTCTTCCACAGCTATAGCAGTAGACGGACATCCTATGCCTGTAGAAACTATTGAAACATCAACGCCTTTATATTTCCCTCTTGCAGCATTGAATTCTCGATTTTTACCTTGATGCTGAACATCATCCAATAATTCAGATATTATTGGGACTCTGTTTGGATCACCCGGTACTATTACGTACCGGGCAATTTCTCCAAAACTTATTGGTAAGTGCTTAACCTGCTCAAGTTTATCGAACAAAATAAGACCTACCTAATTTTTTAGTCCTTGGATCGTAAAACGGCTATCCCAGCAAATATTGTTAGAAGGCCTGATACTCCAGACATTCCGGACAACATTCCAAAGGCTTCAGCGCCTGCCATAGTGGCAGATGCCCACGGATAAACTAAATACATTACCCCTAGACCGACAATACCTACTCCAAGACCATCTTTCGATGTGACTTCTCTCATATTATCTCACTTCCTTTTACAATAGAGTCATTGATACAACAGTAAGTATTACACCCACTACAGTACCTGCAGTAATTAATACTGCTTTACCCATATCTTCTTGAGCCATTATTGGACCAGTTACCTGTAAGTTTTTAGGTAATGCACCGATAATTGCTAACGCCAAGAAAGACGAAAGAATTTTATCAGCAGCAGATACGATAATGTTACTTGAAAATACAGATTGCCACATACCAGCACCTGACGCAAGAATACCTGCAGTCAAAATGTCTGATGAGTGACCTGTCGCACCACCAAATACAAAAATTACAATTGGTGCTGCCATTAATGAAACACATACAGCTGAAGCAACTGAAAGACCAAAGAATCTGACCTTATCGTTTGCCCAACCCCATCTTGTTCCATATCCCCAAACTAATGCACCAACAACATTGCATGCAGCAAATGGTATTGATACAGGACCTGTGATGAATCCCATTGTTAGGTTAGTAATAACACCAACTAAGGATCCCCACCATGGGCCAATTGTCATAGCAACAACAGCTGTCCCAATCATATCCAAGAATATAGGGAGTTTAAGCGCTCCAGCGACGGTACCACCGATAACATTTAGAACAGAAGCAACTGGTACTAATGCAATAACGTATGTTAAAGGAACTCCTCCACCTGTAGCACTACTAAGTTTTTGTGAATCAACTTTTTCGTTCACAAGCCCTCCTTATTATTTTTTTATGAATATCATCAATCTTCATTTCTGATATTCTTACCTATTCTTATACTAAATAAAATAAGCAATCCATGCGTTGCCTTTATTAAAAATGTTTAAATAAAATATTAAATAAAGTCAATACAATAAGACTTTTTTATTTTTTTATAGATCTAAGTGCATCTTCAACTGAAAGCACTGCATCTTTTGACGACTTACCTAATCCAACTTTTGTAGCGAATGAAGAAATCTGGGGAGGTAAAAGATTTGTCTTATTTAAAATTTCATCATTAGCAAACAATTTCGCTGGAGAGTCATCAAAAATCAGTTCTGTTTCACACATTACTAAGACTCTGTTTGTTTCCTCAGCAACCAATGGCATATCATGCGATACAACAATAACTGTTTTTCCTTGTGCGCTTAGTTTGTGTATTGAATCTCTGATTGCTTTTACCCCTAAAAAATCCTGGCCTGTTGTTGGTTCATCTAAAATTATTACATCGGGCTCCATTGCAATAATTGATGCCATCCCTACAGTTTTTCTTAATGAGAATCCAAGTCTGTATGGATTTAAATCTAAATATTCTGTTAGTAGAAAGTCTTCTGCGATTTCGCCGACCTTCTTCTCAATCTCGTCTTGTTCTAGTCCTATATTTTTTAATCCAAATGAAAGCTCTTCTTTTACTGATGCAGCAAAAATTTGATGATTTGGATTTTGGAAAACATAACCAACGCTTCTTGCAAGTAAGCCTACGGCATTTTCAAGTGTATCGAGATCTCCAATCATAACGTTTCCTTCTGTTGGTTTTAAAAGCCCATTAAAATGTTTTACTAATGTTGTTTTGCCTGAACCATTTTGCCCCACAACAGAAATCACTTCTCCCTGTTCTATAGAAACATTAACATCTCTTACTGCTTCAACTCCGTTAGGGTAAGTGTGACCAAGGCTGTTGCAAACTATTTTTGTTTCATTCATTTCTTATAGCTTTCTATAGCCTCGTTAAGGGTCACAGGAGTAGACCCAGAAAATTTATTCGGCACTTTACTTGCAAACTCAGTTACTTGTGGAACCCTTACTCCAATATCTTTTTGAATATCAACTAAATCTGGAAACACTTCTTGCGGCGTCCCTGATTTAGTAATTTTTCCTTCTTCCAGAAGTAAGATTTTATCTGCAAACTCAGCTATCACCTCTACTTCGTGTTCTGCTATAACAACTGTTAGGCCTTCTTCTTGATTAATTTTTCTAGTAACTGTAAAAACTTCTTCTTTTCCTATAGGGTCTAAATTTGATGTAGGTTCGTCTAATACAAGAATTTGTGGTTTCATTGATAGGGCTGATGCCATAGCAAGTCTTTGCTGCTGCCCTCCAGATATCTCAAAGGGCGACCTGTCCTCAAAACCCTTCAAACCAACCATCTCTAATGCGCCGACAATATTTTTCTCAATCGTTTCTTTATCAACTCCTAAGTTTTGCAATCCTAAAGCAACTTCTTCAAATACTGTTAATTGACTCATTTGAAACTCTGGATTATCAAATACGCTGCCGACTTTTGTTGCTAGTTCTCTAACTGGAATCTTTGGCGGTACCTCACCAGCTACTTCAATAATCCCATACATATCAGCTGCAATCATATTTGGTACAATTCCATTAATAGATAAGCAAAGAGTTGTTTTCCCTGCTCCATGTGATCCAAGAATGGCTACGAACTCACCTTGCTTTATCTCAACTGAAACATCATCAAGTGCCTTTTCTTCTTCTCCAAGGTATTGCACACTTAGGTTCTCTATCTTAATATCAGACATTAACTGATAATATCATTTAACGTCTTTTACTGTATAAAATTCAGAAAAGATTTTTTGAAATTCTTCAGTAATAAGTCATATAATTAATTAAGTATGGAATTAAAAAATATAACTTTTCCAAATCAAGATTTGGATTTTATAGAAAATCCTTATCCTGCAATGAAAGATTTTAGAGAAAAATCACCTATTTTTTATGATGAAATTTCTGATTTAATCTACTTAACAAAATATGAAGATGTGAAATCAGTACAAAGTAGTAAAAAATATGTATCTGCAAAACCCGGTGACATAGAAGGTGATAGAGAGTGGGATGGTAGAAAAAAAGCTTATGATTATTTTGGAAAGACAGAAGAATTTTCTTTACTTAACCTTGAAGGATCTGCACATAATGAGCTTAGAGGGTTAGTTGCAAAAGCATTTTCTATAAGACAAGTTGAATTATTAAGACCATTTATAGAGAAGAAATCACGAGAAATATTAAATCCACTAATAGGGAGTAATTTCGATTTATTACATGATTATGCTCAACCGTTTTCAATAGCAATTATGGGTGAACTATTAGGTGTCCCTGAGTCTAGATATGATGATTTTCTTAGATGGTCAAATGATATTGTTCGCATGTATGACT
>CABXDL010000020.1 GCA_902510995.1 uncultured Candidatus Actinomarina sp. | reverse complement strand
AACATCCAAGCCGTCTTCGTTATCAGTCCACAAATTTTTTTCTTTCTTTCTTGGATTATGAGATATAACGGCATTTGCAATATCTAAAATTTTCTGTGATGATCTATAATTTTTTTCAAGAGTAATAATTGTTGCCTTGCTAAAATCTTTTTCGAATTCTTGAATATTCCTTATATCGGCTCCTCTAAAAGCGTAAATACTTTGATCAGAATCTCCAACTACACATAAGTTTTTATACTTTGAGGAAAGTAGTTCAATTAACTTGTACTGAACAAGGTTTGTATCTTGATACTCATCAACCATAATATATTCAAACTTATTTGACCAATAATCTAATGCCTGGTCACTTGTCTCTAAAAGCTCAACTGTTTTAATTAATAAATCGTCGAAATCCATTGAATTAGAAAGAATAAGTTTTTTTTCATAAGAAGTGTAAATTTCAGCTACTTTTACTTCAAAAAATGATTCTGCATTTTCAACTGCTTCTCCCGGAGAGGTTCTCATATTCTTTAGACTTGAGATGTGTGCTTGAAAACGTTTTGGAGAATACTGTTTAAGATCTACATCATTCTCCCTCATACAATTTCTTATTAATTTTGCTGAGTCAGATTGATCATAGATTGTGAAATTATTCTTAAAGCCAATTAAATGTCCGTGAATTCGTAATATTTTTACACAAGAACTATGAAATGTCGAAATCCATTTTGGTGAAACTTCTAAATTTAATAATTTACTAATCCTCTCTTTCATTTCATTTGCAGCTTTATTGGTAAATGTAATAGCCAAAATTTTTTCAAAACTAATTGAATAATTCTTTACTAAATGTGCATACCTATAAGTTAGAACTCTTGTTTTCCCTGAACCCGCACCTGCAATAATTAATAAGGGCCCATAAATATGTTCTATGGCTCTTTTTTGCTCATCGTTTACTAGTTCTTCCCATTCGTTAGGAATGCTTTTAATTTTGTCCATTTATTAAATACCTAAAAGACTATTTACTTCTTCCATTGTTTTCTTTGCAGAACTTTTAGCTATTTCAAGATTAGTTTTGATTAATGACAAAATTTCTTTATCGCTTATAGATTCATAATTAGAATATATTGGTTGAATATAATCAGCAACTGCTTCTCCCACCTCAATTTTAAATTCTCCATATTTTGAACTTGAAAATTTCTTCTCAACTTCTTTATGGGTCATTTCTTGAATTGAAGAATATATATCAATTAAATTACTGATTCCAGATTTTGATTCAAGGTCATATCTAATTTCATCTTCAGAATCGGTTACTGATGACTTAAATTTTTTCATAATTTTATCTTTTGAATCATCAAAATAAACTGTTCCGCTTATATCATCAGCGCTTTTAGACATTTTGTTCTCAGGGTGCCTTAATGACATAAGCCTTGCTCCAACTTTTCCAGAAGTTTTCTCAGGTATGGGGAAAACAACTCCATATTTATTATTAAACCTCTCTGCAATATTTCTAGTCAACTCTAAATGTTGAGTTTGATCATCACCTACTGGAACCTCGTGAGCTTTATGAATTAATATATCTGATGTCATCAGAATAGGATAAGTTAATATTCCTGCATGATTCCCTAATTCAGATGATTTTTCTTTAAATTGAGTCATCCTTTGAAGCTCTCCTATTTGACAAAAATTTGATAATATCCAGGAAAGCTGAGAGTGTTCAGAAACTTTACTCTGAACATATATTGTTGAATTGTCTAAATTTATACCTGCAGCAATCAGTACTTTTATTGTGGAAAATATATTCTCTTCCATCTGTTTCGGATCTGGATGCGTTGTTAATGAATGTAAATCAACAACACAGAAATAGTTTTTATTTTTACTATTCGACATATCAACCCAATTATTTATGGCACCCAAAAAGTTACCTAAATGAACCTTACCAGTTGGCTGAATCCCAGAAAAAACAGTTTTCATATCTGCTATTCTAATAAGTTAAATCAGAATGGAGTGCTATTATCAAATCTGAATTTTCAATGTCTGCTTATGCAGGTTTAAGAAACA
Organism: uncultured Candidatus Actinomarina sp.; assembly: GCA_902510995.1. GTDB lineage: Bacteria > Actinomycetota > Acidimicrobiia > Actinomarinales > Actinomarinaceae > Actinomarina. The sequence goes on along the minus strand of CABXDL010000020.1, from coordinate 13,536 downwards.
TAATAATAATAGGTATTCTTTATGGCTTCCATGGTTTGATAAATCGAAGCTTATTAATTGATGGTGTAAATGAAATATTTTTAGTAACAGCAAGAATTAGCTTAGTTTGTATCATTCTAGGCTTATATTGCATAAGAGATTTTATAAATGAAATAAACCTTAGCTACTTTCTAAAAGGAGGGTTGACTGGAGTATTGGCAATATTAACTCCTGGGTGGACCTTTATTTATGCTTTAAAAAATATTTCCTCAGGTTTAATGAGTATCTTTATCTCTACTATCCCACTCTTTACAGTAATTTGGGTTTATTTCTTTTATAGAGAAGAGAAAATAACAAAACTTAAAATTTCTTCAGTATTAATTGGTTTTATTGGTTTAGTTGTCCTTTTTCTCTCAGGCGTGACAGGTATCTCTGGAAAGGGTGATTTGGGAACTGGAGGAATATTAGCTCTAATAGGGGTTCAAGGCCTTGCATTAAGCAACATAACTAACAGAAAACATTCGCAATATATACCAGCTAAAGTTTATTTGTTTACTCAATGGTTCGTAGGGAGTGTAATCTCTATAATTTTATTTTTTATTCTAGATGGAAATATTGAAGTAATTACATACTCAACATCGTTCAAGTTATTGGGATTAGTTTTTATTGATATTGCGAGCTACTCTCTATTCTTTTATACAATAAAAAGAGTTTCTGCATCTTTTACTACCTTAGTCGATTATGTGGTACCTGTTGTTGGTATCTCTGCTGGGTATTTATTACTTGATGAAGTAGTAAATAATATTTTTTTCCTTACTGTAGTCTTAATTTTTATTTCTTTATATTTAGCAGTAAAAGACGAGTCTGAGAATCTAAACTAGGAAATTCTTAATAGCCTTCTTACCATTTTTGCAGTTGCGCCCCATAAAATTTCATTATCTATGTTAAAAATCCAATCTGTATCATAAAGACCTCTATAAATCCATTTTTTTTCATTTTTTAATTCATCTATAGATACAAAATATACCTCTTGGACTTCTGAATCATTAAAAGACTCTGGTTTTTTATCTATTCTTCCTACAATTGGAAATACCAGAAACCTATATTCGACTGTATCAATAGGATTTAAAATTCCTATAGGAGTAATTGATTTTGAGTCAATTAATAATTCTTCTGTAGCTTCCCTTATTGCAGTATGTACAATGCTTTGATCTGATGCTTCTTTCTTTCCACCAGGAAATGCTATATGACCTTTATGTGTTGGTAAATCTTCCGAACGTTTAATAAAAATTAATTCTTTTTCTTGATAAATTAACATTGCCACAGAAGCATAGTCCTCATCAAGTTTTTGAAATGGCTCAGAAAGATCTTGATATTCTAAATTATTAATCAATTGCTATTTTCTTTTTGCAACTAGGTCAACCTCTATAGCAATAGGATTTAAAACCTCCCAAGCATTAAATTTTGTTGGAGCCTCAAAACCAAACCATGTTGTATCAATTTCTGTCATGCCAAATATTTTAATCTCATCATTCTCCATATAAGCAGTTATAGTAAATGGAACATTAACTTCAATATTCCTTATCGATAATATTCCTACCACGGTTTCATCTATCTTTGAATCAAAATCATTATTTGGAAGAATTAATTCATCAATTCTATATATCACACTTGGGAAAAGACTTGATTCTAACCAATTTTTTTTTATTGCATTATCTCTTATTGAATTTCCACTTTTTAAAGTTGTAAGATCAGCAGAGATAATGAGATCTGTTATTAATAGACATGAATCTGCAAGGTCACATGAATCAAGAGAGAGAGTGAATCCTCCAACTATTGTATTTGTTGAACCTCTTACTATCTCAATGCTTGAATTAAGAAAATCTTTTGGTGCTAAGTAACTAACTACACTATTTTCATTTTCTATTTCATAATTAATATTTGTAAACGTTTCTAATTGTTGAACCTGTATTGATGTAGTAGTTCTATTTGATTCCTCAACTTGAATAATAGTTGTATTTGACTCTGTAAGCTCAACATCGTTGACCTGTTCAGATGTTTGCTCTGAACAAAAACTAAATAATAATAGAAATACAATTATCCTTTTCATCATCTTATATTAGTAAACAATGTAACTAGAAATAAATGCTAGATTTGAATACACCATTAGCAGTTAGAAAGTTGTCTCAAGTTGTGATAGGTAATACTAAAATTGGCTTGTGAATTTAAACATAGATAATAAAACAAGGATTAGAACATTGTATCTTTTCCCTACTTTCTTATTCCTTTTTGTAATATTTATATTAAGTATTCTCTTCACATCCATAATCCCTAATGGTAAAACACTGGCTACAAAAATTTATCATTACTTTGGATGGCTTGGTGTGAAAATGGTTGGAGTAAATCTCACCATAACAGGCATTGAAAAAATTAATACAAACAGAACCTATATCGTTGTTGGAAACCATCCCTCAACCTTAGATATTTTTACCCACATTCATGCATTGCCAGTGTCAATAAGATTCCTAACAAAAACAGAATTATTTAGATGGCCATTTTTTGGAAGAGTATTAAAAATATTAGGCCTTCCAAGAATTGATAGAAAAAATGCACAATTAAATTTACCTGAAATTAATAAATCAATATCAAATGTAATTGCTGAAGGAAACTCAATAATGATTTTTCCTGAAGGAACAAGAAGCAATCAAAAAGACCTTTTGCCTTTTAAAAAAGGTGCAGCAAATATATCACAAAGTTTCAACTTACCAATTTTGCCAGTAGTAACTCATAATGCACATAATCTTATGATTAAAGGAAAGGTATGGTTTAAGAAGGGCGACATACATCTTGATGTATTAGAACCAATTGAAAATCCTAATGACTATACAACTGAACAGCTAACAGACTTAATATACAAAAAAATAAACGAGGTTTTAAATAGTTAAAAATAAATTAAGAAAATTTTGAAATTTTTCTTTGTTCTTATCTTTTTCTATCATTTCATCAACAGTCTCTTGTTCTGTAAACAAATAAAATTCATCATAAACTTTTAGACCATAGTTCGTTAATTGAACTGAAAGTAAGTCAAAAGAACCTCTTGCGTTGCTTCCACTACCATCAACAGAAGAAACAATTGAAACATCCTTATCCTTAAATAATTCATTATAAGAATAATTATCAAAACCTAAAGAAAGCCAGTCTAAAGTATTTTTTAAATGAGATACATAACCTCCATTAAATACAGGACTAAATATTATTATTTTTTTTGAATCTATCAGAGACTTCCTAATTTCTATTATGGATTCAGGTTGTTTGTCTTCATAATCTAAGAGAAATGGGGTATTTAAGTAAAGCTGATCATATAGAGAACATGCTACATCTATCCCTTTAAAATATTCTTTAACATAAGTAGCAACCTTATTATTGCGTGATTCTTCACGTGTACCACCAGCTAAAAGAAGTATTTTTGACATAAAATTATTATGTAATTACATTAAATTTATATGAATAAAAATATTGAAAATTTTATGGAACTGGACATACGAGTTGGAAAAATTCTCTCTGTGGAAGAATTTCCTGAAATAAAAAAGCCATCTTATATATTAAATATTGATTTTGGTGAAGAAATAGGAATAAAAAAAACTAGTGCACAAATAACTAATTACTCCCTAGAAAGCTTAATTGATAAAAAATGTGTTGCTGTAATAAATCTAGGGGAGAAACAAATTGGTCGTATAATGAGTCAATGCCTTATTCTTGGATCTATAGATAACAATGGGAATGTTCTATTACTTAATCCTGATGAAAATTCATCCTTGGGAGATAAAGTCTCTTAAGTAACTAAAGACTGAAATTTCTCATAACTAAAACTTCCTACTCTTCTATATATTTTTTCTGCATTTTTATCTACAAGCACATAGGTAGGTGTATATTTCAATCTATATCTTTCAGTTATCTCTTCATAACCTTTCTCTCTTGCATTAATAGACACTATTGGAATTTCTGGATAATTTTTTGTAAATTCATTAACTATGAATTGTGATGCAGTGCAACCTAGTCAATAATCAGAATAAAATTCTATAATTGTATATTTATAATCTGAAAATTTATGACCATCTAAAAGGATTCCTCTATTTGCAGTAAATCTATATAAAAATACAGAGGTTACAACAACAATTACTGTAAATATATAAAGTAACGTTGGTGGATCATATATTAAAATATAGAAACCAAAACCTAAGAGCCATATGATTGGTAGGTAAAGTAAGCTATATTTATTTATTAATTTTAAAAGTATTCTTTTCAATATTTTTCCTCAAGTAAACAAATTATACTTTACATATGAATTTGGTTAACCATCTTAAAGAAAATGGATACAGAGTTACTATTTCGAGAGAAATAATTTGCAATATTTTAGAAAAAGCAGGTCATGAACATTTTACAGCAGATAGCTTATTTCAATTAGCGAGAAAACATTCTAAAGATATTGATCTAGCAACTATCTATAGAACATTTGAATTACTTGAAGAGTTAGATATTATTGAACATTCACATCGAGCTCATTCCTCTGGACTATATTATCTCAAAGGCAAACAAACGAATACTCATATTGCTTGTGAAGGGTGTGGAAATATTGAAGATATTTCAGACAAGACAACGACTAAAGTTAATGAATTAATAGCTAAAGATTCAGGATATAAGATAGAAAAAAATCACTTTGTATATTCGGGTATATGTAAAAAATGTAAATAACTTCTTTTATTGCAAACCATTTGCATTAAGCTTAATTTATGTACTCAACAACTCACTCTCATCACCTTTCATTACATGAAGAATCAAAGCTAAAAAATATAAAACCAGAGCATAAAATTCTTTCAACTTTTTTTATTGTAATTTCAATAGCATTCTCTAATGTTGAAAGTTTATTTCAAATACTTTTACATTCATTGATTGTATTTTCAATTATATTTATTTCAAGAATCCCTATAAAGACCTATCTAAAAAGATTAACAATTGATATTCCATTTATTATTTTTGCTTTGTTCCTTCCTTTTTTAAGTAGTGGGAATAATGACATAATTTATACATTCATGGGTATAGATGTATTTAAAACTGGATTATTAGATATGTTTGCAATACTTTTTAAAGCAACTTTAGGTCTGTCAATGGGGATTGTATTAACTGCTGTTACAACAAATATTGAGCTTATCTATGGTCTCCAAAAGTTGAAGCTACCCCAAATAATAATTGCTATTATGTCATTTGCTATACGATACATTGATGTCTTTATTGACGAATTTAAAAGAGTTAAGATTTCAATGAGATCTAGAGGTTATGAAGAAAAAGGAATTAAAACACTTCTACCTATTGCTTATGCATCAGGCGCTATGTTAATCCGTGGATACGAAAGAGGTGAAAGGGTCTATCTATCAATGATTTCTAGAGGCTTTAATGGATCTATTGAATTAAGAGAAAGAGAATATAATAACTCAGTAATTTTAATTTTTCTAACTATTGGATCAATTATTGTTTTAATTTTGGATATGTACTTATGAGGAAATATTTAAAAATTAGTAACCTTTCATATTCATATCCTGATAGCCATGAGGCATTAAAAGATATAAGCTTTTCAATTCAGAAACGTGAATCTATTGCCATATTAGGACCAAATGGTGCAGGAAAAACTACTTTGATTCTGCATCTAAATGGGATACTTGGTAGCCTATCAGGAAAAATTGAAGTGGATGGTTTAAAGTACACAACTGAAAATATAGCAAAAATTAGAGAAACTGTAGGAGTAGTTTTCCAAGATCCTGATGATCAGCTATTTATGCCCACTGTTATAGAAGATGTTATGTTTGGACCAAAAAATTTTGGATACTCGAATGAAGATGCAGAAAAAAATGCAATAGAAGCATTGAGAATGGTTGGCATGGATGATTTTCAAGATAGAGCACCACATCATTTAAGCTTTGGGCAAAAAAGAAAGGTAGCAATTGCAACAGTTTTAGCCTCAAAACCTAAGCTATTAGTGCTTGATGAGCCAGCATCAAACTTAGACCCTGCATCAAGAAGAGACTTGATTGAGATTCTAAAAAATCTAAATATATCAATAATACTCGTTACTCATGACCTCCCTATGGCGTTAGAGATATGCGAAAGAAGTATAATTTTAAATGAGGGTGAAATAAAAGAAGATTCTGAAACAAAAATTATATTACAAAATAAAAAAATTATGAAAGAAAATCGACTTGAGTTACCATTTGGGTTTGCACTTCATCACTTAGGTGATGAATAAGAATCAGCTGTAATAAAGCTAATGACTTTCTGAGTTGCCTCATATGATTCATTTATTGGAAAGAAGTGCCATGCGTGCCATAAACCATCCCACACTTGCAATTCGTATTTGGTTCCTTTTTCTCGAAGTTTTTTTGTAAACTCAATAGCATCATTATATAAAAGCTCATTCGAACAAACCTGAATTAATGTTTCAGGAAAATTATTTATATCTGCAAAAACAGGTGATAAGACTGGATCTGTAGCTTCAAATTCACCAGCGTAGTACTCTCCTACAAAATGCATTCCATCTAAAGCAAGTAAGATATCTTTATTTTTTAAATAACTCCTATCTCTATTACTGTCTGAAAGATCAAGCCAAGGAGATAATAATACTAACTTATCTGGTTTCAAATTAAATGAATTATCAACTACTAATCCTGTTGACAAACCTCCACCTGCCGATTCGCCTGCCCAAATAGAACTCTTTCCATTTTCTAAATTATTAATATATTCAACAGCCGCTTTTGCATCATCATGAGCAGCAGGAAAAACATGCTCAGGGCTTAGTCTGTATTCAAAAAAATAAAACGGAATATTTGTACCAGCAGATAGTTGAGATATAAAATGTTTATGAGAAATTATACTCCCCGCGTAATAACCCCCTCCATGAAAGTAGATACCATACGTGTCTCCAATAGAGTCATCTGGAGTGAATTTATATATATCAACAGGTGTATTTTCAAGTTTTTCTATTTTTACAGTTTCATCAAGTTTTAACAAATGTGACCCGCTGTTGTTTAAACCCTGTCTTGAAAGTTTTGCAAATTCAAGCCTTTCTTCGAAAGTGACTTCATGCTTTGGACCATTTAAAGCTACCTTATCTTTTACTTTCCTTAAAGGAAGGATCAGTTTATAGAAAGGCTTTCTTAATGCAATAGGGAGACGTGGTATATATTCTATAGTGAACACTTCCAAAATTCTAACCATGATTTTAAACATACTTTTATTATACAATTTTTCAAGATTCAATAAATACCTATAATGGTTTAAATGTCAAAAGTTATAGGATCGATAGCAATACTTGGATCTGGCGAAACAAGTCCAAATCTAGTATCAGTTCATAGAAAGTTAATAAATAATTTAGAAGGTAAAGTAAATGCTTACATGATCGATACTCCCTTTGGTTTTCAAGAAAATGCTGATGAATTAGTTAAAAAATTAAAAGAATTCTATAAAAAAAGTGTCGAAATTGAAATTCACCTTGCAAGCTTTAGGTATAAAAAAAATATAAATTCAATTAACTATTTTGAGATGCTTGAAGAGCTTTCGGAGTCAAATTTTATCTTTGCTGGTCCTGGTAGTCCTAGTTATGCTTCAAAAACGTGGTCTGAGTCAAAAATTCCAGATTTATTTAAAAACCATATTATAAAAGGAGGTAACGCTGTTTTTTCAAGTGCTGCTGCTTCTACTTTAGGAAATAAAACTTTACCAGTTTATGAAATTTATAAAGTTGGATTAGAGCCTTATTGGGAAAAAGGGTTAAATGTTTTAGAGATCTTTAATCTTAACTGCACAATAATTCCACATTTCAACAATAAAGAAGGTGGTGGTCATGACACAAGCTACAGCTATGTTGGAAAAAGAAGAATGGATATTTTATTAGATAAAGAATTTACAAATATTGTAGGTATAGATGAACATACTGCACTTATTTTGAATGGCAAAGATAATTCCTTTGAGATTGAAGGAATTGGCAATGTAACAGTAATTAACCACAAAGAAGAAAAGAAGTTTGAAAAAGGTAAAACATATGATTTAAATGATTTAAAAAACCTCCTTTCTTTATCAAAAAATAATATTTACAAAAATGAAAAGACTGAAATTAAATTAGATGATATAAGTGAATTAAATGAACAGATTGCAAAATTAAAATTACAAATACAAAATGAAAAAAATTACTCAGAAATATTTAACACCCTAGTTGAAGATTTAATTTCACTAAGAAATCTACTTAGAGATAAAAAGAAATTTAATGAATCTGACAACATAAGGGAACTATTAGAAAAATTAGATATAGTTATTGAAGATGATAAAAAATCCTCAAACTGGTCATTTAAAGATCAATAGAGCTATATTTACCAATAATTTTAAATTCTTTAGTCACCTTGCTTAATTTATCTTTAAGTTCAATATCTATTTCATTATTATCATTTTGATAATCAATATAAAATTTATACTCCCATGGAGATCCAAGTATTGGTCTTGATTCAAGTTTTGTAAGATTGAGTTTTAATTCTTCAAAAATCTTTAAACCTTGTAATAATGAACCTGGCTTATCATCAGATATTAAAACAGCTGATCTTTTATCCTTCTTCTGTGAAATTTCAGGATCTTCTTTACCAACCAAAAAAAACCTTGTGTAATTTTCTATATGATTAGATATATTATTTTGTAAAATTGTAAATCTTTTATCTTTTTCAAAATGTTCTCCAGCTATTGCTGCTGTTTCTTTAGAATCATTTTCTAATAAGCTCATGACACTTCCCGCTGTATCAAAAACAGGTTGACGCTGTATATTTAAACCTTCTAAAAAATTGCTACATTGTTGTAAAGCTTGAGGGTGTGAAATTACTTTTGTTATATTTTCTATTTTTGACCCATGAAGACCTATCAAAGCATGATTAATTTTTTTTCTAAATTCCATATAAACTTCTAAATTACTCTCAAGAAGAGCCTCATAAGCTTCAATAACTGTACCGACTAATGAATTCTCAACTGGAAGAAGTGCAAAATCATCATTTATCATACCCCCTAATGTTTCGTTAAAAGTTTGACATGCAACATATTCTGCATCTTGAAAATAAGCCTCTAAAACAGATTCCGAATAAGAACCTTCTGATCCTTGATAAAATATTTTTTTAACTTTTTTCATTCAAGTAATCAACTCCTTCAATATACCCTTCAATTCCTTTTCCGAATACTGACTTTATACATAGGTCAGATATTAAATTTATTCTTCTATATGATTCTCTTTTCCCAATATCAGTTATGTGAACCTCAACAATTGGTACTTCTAATATTGAAAGAGCATCTCTTAAAGAAACACTTGAATGAGTTAAACCACCAGGATTGATTACAATTCCCTTGACCTCACTATCTTTTCTTAGTTCTTGTATGTATGTAACAATCTCTCCTTCAGAATTTGATTGAAAAAATTCAATCTTGTTTACACCTTCTGTATGTTGACTAATCTTATTTTTTAAATCTTCATATGTTAGGCTTCCATATTTTTCAATTTCTCTTATCCCCAAAAAGTTTAAATTTGGTCCGTTAATTATTATTACTTTACTCATCTAAAATCAACTCCATTGCTTGCTCAATGTCTACCTCTTTAAGCACTGGTTTTTCTATTTCTTCTAACAAAACAAAGTTAATCTTTGAATTATTTACTTTTTTATCGTTACTTAGTATGGTCATAAGTTCACTTCTTGATTTTTGAAATTTATAATGACTTTTAAGACTAGAGTTATTTAAAAAAGTCATATAATTTTTTTTATATGATTGATCCAAATTATATTCCTTTTCTGAAATTTCTAAAGCAATCAATATCCCGATACCAACGGCTTGACCGTGTGAAATTTGATAGTTTGAATCAGATTCAATTAAGTGTCCTATTGTATGACCAAAATTTAAATACATTCTTTTGTCGGATTCTTTTAAGTCTTCCTTTGTAATTTTTGTTTTCACATCAATAGCTAATTGGATTAAACCCTTATCAAAGTAAATTGTGTCATCTCCATAAACTAAATCTAAAATTTTCTTATTTCCTATAAAACCAGCCTTAATAGCCTCAATTAAACCAGTATTAATGTCCTCTTTATTTAACGACTTTAAAAATTCAACACAGACTAAAACCTCGCTAGGTAAATAAAATGTCCCTATTTGATTTTTTCCATAATTATTATTAACTCCATTTTTCCCACCATGTGAAGCATCAACCATCGCTAGAAGTGAAGTTGGAACTAATATTAAATTTGCACCTCTTTTATAAGTACTAGTTGCAAACCCAACTACATCAGAAAGGACTCCCCCTCCAATGCAAATTACATTTGTGCTTCTTGTTGCCGAATTAGAATGCATTATTTCCCAAATTTTTTCAACTGTTGTTATATTCTTGGTTTCTTCATTAACCAAAACTTCATGAATGTTATAATTTTCATCAAATTCATATTTTGATTTCACATTGGAGTCAACAAAGATTATTGAAGTATCTTTATTTAAGTTTTTGTTCAAATATGAATTAAGTTCATCGACAGTGTCTAAATAAGAAATTTTAGATTCTTGCATCTTTTAACCATGTGCTTTCAATTACTATTTCAGATGCTTCATTAATTGTAGTTTTTGACATATCAATTTTGTTTAATACTTTTTCATATAATGACTCTCTTTTATTAAATAGTTTTACTACTTCGTCTTTGCCTCTTCTAACTAAGGGCCTATCTGAGTCTTTTATTCTTTCCCATAAATTTTCAATATTATCCATCAAGTAAAAAGCGTTAGAAGAGCTTGTAATCTTATCGAAAATTATATCGCTCTCTATAGAGCCTCCCCCTAAAGCTACTAAACAGTTTTCATCTGGAATAGAGGAAAATTCTTTTTGTTCTAATAACCTAAAGTGGCTTTCCCCTTCTTTTTCAAATATTGTTTCAATACTTCCATACTGTTTACTAATTTCCTCATCTAAATCAAAATTTTCTGCATTGACTAAAGGAGAAATCTCTTTATAAACAGCTGTTTTACCTGAACCCATAAAACCCACCAAAAAAACATTATTCCGATTCATAACCAAATTTCCATACTTTATTATCTAAATCGAATTCATCAATATTTAAATTTGGGATATTTTCAAAATTCTTAATTATTTCTTTCTTATTGTCGCCACCAGTCTTATTTAAAACAGCATTTAATATTTCTAAGGCCATTGCGCTCTCAAAAATTGGTACCGCCCTTGGTACGGCGCATGTGTCCGATCTCTCATAAACAGTTTCTGTTTCTTCTTTTTCGGCAAGATTAACACTTTTTATTGGAGTCAATGTTGTGCTTATTGGTTTCAAATATGCTGTTAATTCTATATTTTCACCATTTGTCATACCTCCTTCAAAACCTCCAAGATTATTTGATTCCTTTTTTATTTCTTTCTCGTCTAAAACATACTGATCTTGGACCGATGTGCCATAATTTTTTGATGATTCTATGCCGTCTCCAACTTCTACAGCCTTAACACTTTGTATTGACATAAGAATTCTTGCTAATTTAGCATCTAGTTTTTTATCCCAATGAACATAACTTCCCAATGTTGGAGGCACGCCTGTAGCAATGGTAGTTATCGAACCGCCAAGTGTGTCTTTCTTTTTCCTTGCTTGCAAAATTTCTTTCTCCATTTTCTTAGATTTATCAGCATCTGGACAAGAAACTGGTGAATCATCTGTTAACTTTCTCATCTGAGCTAATGGGAAATCACTTGAATATCTATATTCAACTTTTCCTATAGATGAAACATAGCCATAAATAGATACATCCATTGCCTCTAGTATCTGCATAGCTATTGCTCCTATTGCGGACCTCATAGCTGTCTCTCTAGCGCTAGACCTCTCTAAAACTAGCCTTATGTCATTTAAATCATATTTTGCTGTACCAATTAAATCTGCATGCCCTGGTCTTGGAACTACATATGGTTCTATATCTTTATCTTTCCAATTTTCCCAGTCTTTATTTTTAATACGTAAAGCAATAGGGGCTCCTGTTGATGTATTGTTTACTACTCCAGATGATATAAACACTTCATCACTCTCAATATTCATTCGCCCACCAGAACCAGTATCCTTCTGCCTCCTTTGTAGATAAGAGTCAATAAAATCCTTAGTGATTGTAAATCCTGCAGGAACACCTTCAATTATTCCTGTTAATTCAGGACCATGGCTCTCACCAGCTGTTAAAAATCTAATCATCTTTTTCATTGCTCCCTTTTTTAATTTCATCAATTTTTTCTAATGACTTTACATCAGTTTGCAGGTCTGAAATTACTCTATGAACATCATCATAAATACTAGGAATAGTTATGTTTGATGAAGTCCAAATGTTAAATGATTCTATTGCCTGACAAATTAAAATTCCAATACCATCATATTTTAAAATACTTTTATCAAATTTTTTTAGAAAAGTGTTATTTAAACCATATCCAAGATTTAATACAAATTCAAGATTATCAAAATTTTCATAGTTTATCTCTAGAGTTTCATTCTCGTAAGGAGGCATTCCTATTGGTGTTGTATTAATCAGAACATCAACATCCTTTACTCTTTTGTTTAAATCATCATAATTGATTGTTCTTTGACTATTTCTTCTACTAACTATTGTCGTCTCAACATCTAATAAACTAAGAGCATAATATATTGACTTTGAGCTACCACCATTACCTAGGATGAAAACTTTCTTTGATTTAATATCAAAATTAATTATTTCAAGAAAATATAAAAAACCTGAATAATCTGTATTATAAAAAAATGTTTCATCATCTTGATTTTTTACAGTATTCACAGAACCTATTTTTTTAACATGCTCATCAAGAATAGGTTCTTTAGTTGCTTCTATTATCTTTTCTTTATATGGAATAGTTACGTTGTAACCAGAATAATTCTTATTTAATTCCTCTATATTTTTATTATTTATTTCATTCAATTTTATTAATCTATAGTTGCTATTAATAGATAGCTGTTTGAACAAAAAATTATGAACTTTTGGAGAATAACTTCTTTCTAATGGCCAACCTAGGATTCCGTAATTACTCATTAATTACTCCTCCAATACTCTCTATATCATGAAAAAAAGTTGGATAAGAATCTTTTATACACTCTTTATTATCAGGTAATATTTTCTTCCCAAGGGCAATGTTTGCAATTATAGATGTCATAGCAACTCGATGATCATCTTCCGTATTTATATGCCCTTCATCTAGATCTTGGACCCCTTTAATTTCAAACCCATCTTCATACATGGTGATTTCACCATTTAAACATTCCATAAAATTTTTCATATTTTCTAATCTGTCTGACTCTTTAATTCTCAACTCTTTTGCACCAGTAAGTTTTGTTTTACCTTGAGCTTGACTGGCCAAAAAAGTTAAAATCGGTATTTCGTCAATAATATCTACTATTTCTTGAGGTTCGATTGTTGCTCCAATAAGATTCGATTTTGATACACTCACATCCCCTACTAATT
>CABXDL010000019.1 GCA_902510995.1 uncultured Candidatus Actinomarina sp. | reverse complement strand
TATAGATTTATACGAAATTTATGAAATATCTGGTAAAAACCAGATAGATATAACTAATAAAAATGAACTTGAATCTTTCATGCTTAATAAAAATTTAGATTATGTAATAAATTGTGCAGCTTTTGTAGGAGGTGTTTCATACGGGTATAAATATCAAAGGAAGCTTATTGAAGAAAATATAAAAATGGCTATTAATATTTATGAAACTTCTAGCAAATACGGTGTTAAAAAAATAGTGAACCCTATATCAAATTGTGTATACCCAGCCTCAATAAATGAATATAAAGAAGAGTTACTTCTTGATGGCCCACCACATGAATCAGTGTATTTTTATGCTATGTCAAAAAGATTTTTAATTGACCTTTCTAATTCTTATTACATGAATGAAAAACTTATTAGTAATAATGTAATCCTTTCAAATATGTATGGACCTAATGACCACTTTGATCCAGATAGGTCTCATGCATTAGGCGCATTGATAAATAAAATTTATCAAGCGAAAGAAAACAATACAGATATAGAGATATGGGGAAGTGGAGAACAAGAAAGAGAATGGCTCTATGTTTATGATGGGGCAGAGTCCCTAACAAGATGCTTACTGAAAACGATAGAGCACAAGACATTTAATGTTGGCGTTAATAAAACAGTAAGTATTAATGAATTAGCAAATATTATCTCAACTGAAATGGGATTTAAAGGCGAATATCAATATAATCTTGATAAGCCAGAAGGTGTTCTTAAAAAATCAGTAGATGGAAGGTTAGGAGAAAAACTACTAAATTGGATTCCGGAAACAAATTTAAGCAACGGAATTAAAGAGACTGTAAAATGGTATAAAGGATCTTATGGAAAATAAATTAGATGTATTTCATAAAGGAAATTTAATTGCAACAGTTATTAAATTAGATAATATTGAAGAGGGGTTAACATTTTATACTCATGATGATGCAAACATTCAATTTGCTACATGGAACTACGAGGAAGGAAAAGAACTTGAACCTCATTTCCATAATACTTTTGATAGAAACGCAACTATCACACAAGAAGCTGTTCTTGTTTTAAAAGGTAAGATAAGTTGCGAGTTATATGATAAAAAGGGAAAGTTTATATCTTCACATATTCTAGAAACTAATCATGTAATGATTCAATATAGTGAAGTTCATAAATATACTATGTTAGAAAAATCGCAAGTTCTAGAATTTAAAAATGGACCTTATTTTGGGCCTGAAGCTGACAGAACCAGGGTTGATTTGAATGAAGATTAATCAATTTGAACCAAAAATCTCAAAAAAAGATAAATTAGCAGTAAGCAGCTATCTTAATTCTGGTGGGTGGCTTACAGAGAATAAGTTAACCAAAGATTTAGAAAACAAAGTAGCAGCATATGTAAATAGAAAATATGCGATAGCGGTCCCTAATGGAACACAAGCAATTTATTTATCTCTACTTGCTGCAGGTATTGAAAAGGGATCTGTTGTTGCTGTTCCTAATTTAACAATGATAGCCACAATAAATGCAGTGATATGGGCTGGTGCTACTCCATATATAGTTGATACAGATGAGTATTTGTGTATGGACTTTGAAAAACTTAATAAAATAAAAAATCTAGATGCAGTCGTATATGTACCCCTTAATGGAAGAACAAAAAATGGTATAGATATAGATAGGTGGTGTAAAAAGAATAATATAAAACTCATTGAAGATTCAGCTCACGCGCTTGGTTCAACTTATGAAAATAAAATAATGTGTGGAGGCCTTGGAGACTTGAGTATTTTTTCCTTTACTCCCCATAAGATAATTACTATGGGTCAAGGGGGTATGGTCTTAACAGATAATAAGAAAATGTTTGAAAAGTTATTTAAATTAAAAACTTTTAACAGAATGAAAAACAAGTCTGACTGGCATGCTGGCTTTGGCTTAAATTTTAAAATTACTGATTTACAAGCTTCTATAGGTTTATCTCAATTTGACCAATTAAACAGTTTTATATCAACAAAGAAAAAGAATTACCAAAAATTAAAAAAGATAATAAAAAATGAAAATGTTACTGTTTCTGAATTTGAAAATTATGAAACCCCTTGGTTTTATGATTTGAAGTTTAACTCAAAAGCAACTAGAAATAAGTTTTTTTCATATATGGTGAAAAATGAAATTGAAACAAGACCTCACTACCCATGTTTAAGTAAGCAAAAATATTTAAAAGGAGTAATGTCTACAAACCTTGAATACTCTGAGACTGAGAGTGATAAATTAATCTGGTTGCCCTCTTCTACTAATTTAAAAGTAAAAGAAATTAAACTAATTGCAGAAACAATTAATAACTTTTCATAATTTAATCTTTAGTTGTTGCTACTGCTAAATTTATGTTATCTATCTAATCTCATTTTTTACAGAAACAATCTTTGGTTTTGAATTTCATTTTATTTTTTTAGGTACTTCATGTAGTTTTTAATATTCAAATATCTGGATAAATAATATTTAGGTATTTTTAATTTATACTGCATTTTCCTTTTGGCAAAAATATTATTCAATTTTCTTCTAAGTTTGTAATCTGTGTAATCGATTCTTATTTCTTCTTTTGAATTGACCTTATTTAAATTAATTAAATCTATCCAATATTTTATATTTAGCTTTTCTTCTACCGAGTTCTCCTCTTGGTTCAGAGATTCAATATCAAGAGTTTCATAGTTATTAATAAAAATTGCAGGCAAGTCTTTAAAATTCTTATAAGCTATGTGACTTTTTGTTACAGGAACTGCACCTAAATATAAACTCTCCCAAAAACGGTAAGTATCATAACCATTTCCCCAAGGGCATAATACAAATTTATATTTACTTATATTTTCATAATATGAATCAGGATTTTTATGAGGATATTCGACAACTGCCCAATCCTTCTTACTAAAAAATTCAAATAAATTAGTTCTTTCTCTTCTGTTTGTGTTGAAATTAAAATTTAAATATAATTTTTCTAATCTTTCTACTGAATTTTTCTCATTATAAAAATGATTTTTTAAAATCTCTTTATTCATGTAATCAAAAAAAGTAAAATCATTAACACCTAAAGGGATAGGTGTAAGTTGGGGATTTTCATAAACAACATTGGTGCTATACCAATGACTTATACACGAGGGCTTTTTATTAAATAGTTTTTTCGTAATGGCTCTATCTGATTGATGGGTTATCAATTTTAAATTATGTAAGTTGTTTACAGATTTAAGACTTTCAAATAATAATTCTACGACCTCAGTGTTGCAGAATATTATATCATTTTCTTTTAGCGTAAAATTCTTCTTAACATACCAAACGAAAGACGCTCTTTTATCTTCAACTTTATATAAAATTTCTATATTTTCATCAGAAATATAGCTCTTATTAAATTCTTTTGTTGAAAGCTCTTCTGAAAAAACTAAATTTGAGTATTTTGCAAAATTATTTCCATTGATTACTTCGAATTCTCTTTTTTTTGCCATTGAACTAATAATAATTATAGATAGTTGTATTGTTACATTTAATACTTATTTGTTTTTTAAAAATTACGTATTTTAGATTACATCAATTTTGAACTCTAAAAAACTTCATAAGATGGATTAGAAGTAAGTTTCAATTTTTAATTGATTTTATATAAATTTCTAGAACTAGCAATTTCCAAATTCTGTGTGAATTTATTCTAGATTTATAAATTGATAACTTCTTTAATATATTCGGATCTATAGAGTAAGCAATTTCCCCTTTGTTTAATGTATCATTTATAAATTCTTTATTTTTATATACCCAGTTTTCAACATTAAAAGAGAATCCCATTTTTTTTCTATTTATAAATTCATGACTGAAATCATTACCAAGATATTTTTTTAAGGGTTGTTTTGCATTAGGAATAACTATATCTGACATTTTTGAACTTAATACATATTCAATTAATTTGTGATCAAGAAATGGAGACCTTACTTCTAAAGAATTACTCATGGAAGTTCTATCTATTTTAAGGCACATCATCTCAGATAGAAAAAAACTATACTCAGCTAACATAAGCGATTTAAAACTATCACCACGTTCTTCATAGAATTTGCCTTTAAGTGAAGTATTATTCTCTAATCCGAGCATTTTTATAAATTTATCATCTTCAAGAGATGAAAAATATGAAGTTGGCTGATCTTTAGAGTTCATTAATAAATTACTTCCAGAACCTAAATATCCTGGATATATTGTATACATTTTCGATGCTAAATTTTTGAAATGATTTTTATTTTGAAATGAATTTTGAAATCTTTTATAACCCCCTAATAATTCATCCCCTCCATCACCTGATAAAGCAACTTTATATTTTTTTGATATTATTTGACTTAAAACAAAAGAAGGAATAACTGACGGATCAGAGTAAGGTTCGTCGAGTGAATTTATAGCATTTAGAATTTGATTGTCTATGTTGTCTTGATTAATTTGAATTTCAGTATGGTTAGTTTCATACTTTTTAGTTACTTGATTAATCCAGAGACTTTCATCATATTTTTTATCTTCATGTGTAACAGAAAAAGTATTAACTTCTGCATCTATTTCATATAAACCTTTTGTAATTGAACTTGAATCCAAACCTCCTGATAAAAAAGTGGATACAGGGACATCAGACACGAGCCTGTATTCTAAAGATTCTTTGAATTTTTCAATAAAGATTTTTTGATCGAAATCATTATTATTGATATATGACTCAGGTTCCCAATATATGCTATCTTCAATAATTTTTATATCTTTACTTAAATCAAAGACAATAGTGTTTGAAGGTTTTACTTTATTTATATTTTTAAAAATTGTGTGAGGAGAAGGAACTACTCCGAAGTTTAAATAATTGATTACTTGTTTTTCATCAATCGTATCACTTGATGTTTGCTTAACTAGCGACTTTAAGTTTGTACTAAAAGTTAATGAGTTTTTTGAATATTTATAAAATAAAGGTTTTTGACCCAGCCTATCTCTAGCCATCAATACTTTATTATTTTTTGGATCAATAAAAACTATTGAAAATTGCCCTCTTACTTTATTAAGAAATTTAGGACCTTCTAAAGAAAGACCATTTAGAAGGACTTCTGTGTCTGAATGATTGGTTTCAAAATTACAACTTTTTTCTAATGCTTTACGCAATTCACTATGGTTATACACTTCTCCATTGAATGTAATTAATGTTCCAAAATCCTTTGAAATCATTGGTTGAGAAGCTGCTTCAGAAAGGTCAATTATAGAAAGCCTGTTAAATAATAGTGATAAATTATAGTTTTGATCACCTACTACTTTTTCTAGATACTTTGTTTCATCAGGCCCTCTGCAAACTTGACATAGGTTTGATTGAATTAAAAAATCTTTATTGATGGGCTTTAGAGATATTTCACCAATGTAGCCACACATTTATATCATGCTCCTAAGTGCACTCAGGAAAAAACTAAATGGTTTATCTACATTAAAAATTTTCAGATTAAAAATTGATTTAATTAAAATTAAAAGTGATCTCTTTCTGACTGAATGTGTAATAAAAAATTCACTATTTGAAAAAAGCCTATAAGCCTTTTGAAAGTGAAGTGAATCTATTTGTAGAATCCCCTTTATAGACCAAGGTTTTGTTTTTCCTATATAGTGAATAGAGATTGCATCATTTGTAACAGCTGTAATCTTAGAACTTTCCTCTAAAGCCAGGTCTATGAATAAATTATGTGAGTTTGGCAGTTCTATATATTCACCATCAAAAAAAGCATTTAATACATCTTGATCCCAAAATTCTATAAATTCAGATAGTTCATCTTGAAGACTTACTAGCTTATTCTCAACATCATTATTTCTCCATTTTTTTATATCTATTACCATCATGCCTGCGTTAAAGTATCTAAGTGAATTTATATTTAAGTCTTTACTTTTTTGAAGATTGTTTGTAAACATTTCTTTTTCAGTTTTTGCTGACAATACATAATCAGAATTATCTAATTCATTCATAATTGATTCGAGTCCTTTTACTGGACATTTTAAAAATACAATATCAGAATCAACATAGACTATTTTTTCAATTTCTAATAAAATATATTTTTCAAAATACATTCTGTAATATGTAGCTTCAGAAACGTGATTTCCTGAAATGTTTGGAAATTTTAAATTGCTGTTATTAAATTTAAAAACATTTATTGTTTCTAGTTTATTATGGCTTAATATTTCTTTTGGAATAAAGCTTTCATCTGCCATATCAGTGTGGATAACGTTAATTTTTATATTTTTACTTACGTTATTTAATAAAGAAATAATAGATGTAAAAGCTTGAGAGTTATATTTATTATCGAAACAGTATAAAAATGTATACACATTCAAATGATAATCTTTAGAATGTAATAATTAACAAATTAAGTTGTAATATATGAAAAATAAAATAGTTGAAAATTTCTGTGGGCCCTACCCTGAGGGCCATGTTTTTCAAGACATATCATCAAATCCAAACTATGTATTTAAAAATGATTCAAATTTTGACCAGGTCATGCTTTCGGATATAGAAGGAAATACGGTGTATGTAAATTCGTTTATTGAATGCGAACATTACGTATTAGGTGGATGGAATTATTCTCCACCTAAGAGTTTTGGTGAAGGTTTAGATTTACTAATGTTCTCAAAACTACTTATAGTTGTATTAATAGTCACTACAATTATAAAAATACTAGGAAAATTAAAAGAACAAATTGTCTAATTTAAAATTTAGTAAAACATTAAATATCTTATTAATTTTAATAGTCTTGCTACTTCCTTGGGTTCCATCATTCCTAGACAGCGAAGTTGAAATTCAAGAATTAACTGACGAGCTTGGTTTTTATGAAACATATACTTGTCAAATTTCGTATTCAGAATTTCAACTAAAAAATATTTTTACACTTTATCAGGATCATTATCGTATTAATTTAAATGAATACTCAGAAGCGCCGTGCTATGGAAAGCTAACTGGTGTAGATAGAGTAGGAGATATATTTTATATATCAATTGGCTTAAACCCACTTCTTACCTTATTTTTGCAATCATTATTTTTATTTTTGGTGATCTTGCTTCTAAAAAAGGATGAAAAGCTATTACTTAGTGAGAATTCAACATATGCTATATCTATATTAATTTCATCCGTGTTAATAACTTTTGGATTTTATTCTCAGACTCGTTACTATGAAAAAAATTTTGCTGATCTTGATTTTAGGTTTTTTGAAACGTACCAAATAATATTTGCTTTTGTATTATTTTCTTCGTATATATTAGGTTATGCTTTTAATTCAAGATCAAATAATTTAGTAAATTATTTTCCATTTTTATTTTTAATAATTGGTGTACCATTCGGCTTAAATTTATATATTTATTTCTTAGTTTTTATATTTTTTGGTGTTTATAAAACTCTTACTTCATACAAAACATTGAACAAGCTTTTGCTGTTTAGTATTTTTATATTTGTCTGGATAACAAGTGTATTTGAGGGAAATATGTTTTATTTAAAGCCTGATAAGATGATTGGCTTAACAAGTACAGTTTATTCATATGAAAGTATTATTTACTGGTCGTTACTTTTATTCTTAATAGTGACGGGTATATTTGAATATCTTGATAAAGTTCGTCAGCATATTAATTATATAACTATTAAATATTCTTTTTACTTTGTGTCAATTGTTGTCGCAATATTAAGCTATTTCAACACAGAAGTACAACCTTTAAATGCAGCATCACAAATATATTTTGGTCAAAATAAAGCAAGCACAAGAGACTTACCAAAAGACATCATATCGAACTGGAGAGGATATTTTCCAAGTGCTGAGCAAATGGGAGAATTTTTTTCAATAACAATTTTACTATTTCTTTCTCTTAAATATTTAAAAAATATTAAAACAAAAAATTTTGAATATTTTCCTTTATCGGTATCTGTTGTTTTTTTAATTTTATCCTACAACAGGGCTGCAATTTTTTTGACTATTATATTTGGGATATTAATTTATTTTAAAGGAAATAAAAATTTGGTTAGTAAAAGAAATATAAATATAGCGATAATTTTATTTGTTTTACTGTTAAGTTTTCTTTATATAAATAACCAAATATTTTCGTATAGTTTTACTAGTACAAAGGTTCTTTCAGAAGCACAAAATAACATTGCTTTTGAGCAGTACTCGAATTCTCTTTTGTATCTTCAAGAAAACTTAAATTCAAATTTTTTGTTAAAACTTGTATTTGGAATATTTAGTACAGCAGCTTTTTATTTAAATCGATCATATCTATGGGGAATGTTTTTTGCACGCTACAGTCCAACTACTAAAGAATTTCTATTTGGAACTGGACCCTACAATTTAAGTAATTTATATAACGAAGTTCAAGTGGCTGATACAGTTTCTTTTCTTTGGCCACATTCATCTTTTTTACAAGTTTTATTTTATTTTGGTGTATTAGGTGTATTACTTTTAATTTATTTAATAACTAAAAAAATAATTTATTCTATAAAAAACAATAATTTACACATTGGAAGGTATATATTTATTTTTATATTGATTAACCTTTTTAAGAGTGATTCAATAATGTATTTTTCAACCCTATTTACAACTCTATTTTTCTATAATTCTTTAAAATTTGAAGATTTCAAAATTAAAAATTAAATAGTATATTTTTAAGGTTTAAAATAGAAACTAATGAAAGTTTTAATTGTTGGGAGCAACGGTCTAGTAGGTAAATCATTACAGGGAGTTTTATCTAAAAATAATAATATAAGTGAATTAATTTCTTCAAAAAGAACTGATGCTGATCTATTTAACTTTGATGAGACAAGGCAGCTTCTTGAGAGAACAAAGCCGAGTATACTTATTAACGCTGCAGCAAGGGTAGGTGGTATTTATGCAAATAATACAAAAAGAACGGAGTTTATTTTAGAGAATTTAAAAATAAACACGAATCTCTTAGAAGCATCTATACCTTACAGCAACATGACCATTTTTAATCTTGGGAGTAGTTGTATCTATCCAGTTGATGTTGAAAACCCTATTAAAGAATCAAGCGTTATGACGGGAAAACTTGAAAGAACAAACTCACCATATGCTATGGCTAAATTAACAGCAATAGAAATTGGCGAAGCTATTTCAAAAGAATATGGTCATAAAATCATAAATTTAATGCCTACAAACCTCTATGGTCCAAATGATAAATTTTCAGAGCATGACAGTCATGTCATTCCAGGGTTAATTTACAGAATGCATAATGCAAAGATAAATAATGACAGCAGTTTTAAAATTTGGGGAACAGGCAAACCTCTGAGAGAATTTTTATATGTAGAAGATTTAGCAGATGCTATTAATTTTTTAATAGATTCAAATGTTGAAGATAAGTTATTAAATATAGGAAGCGGTGAAGAAATATCTATATTTAATCTTGCTCTAAAAATAAAAGAAGTTGTTGGCTACGAAGGAGAAGTTGTCTTTGACTCCAATATGCCTGATGGAATAAAAAGAAAACTATTAGATTCTTCTATATTAAACAATCTAGGGTGGAAACCTTCTACAGATTTGGACACAGGATTAGCAAATACTTATAAGTGGTTTATTGACAATATATGATAGAAAATTTAAAAGTATTTTATAAAGACCTAATTGATGTTTCTAAGCTAACTAAGACTAATAACAAAAAAGTGAAAATTTTTATTTTAGTCATACTACTTAATTTTCAGATTTTGTTTGATATTTTAATTATATTATTTTTCTCTACATATTTTTCCCAAGAGATAGGAATAAGTAATTTACTTATTGAAAATATATTAGATTATCAAATATTATTTCCCACTTTCATATTTTTAAGGTATCTATTTACATATATTGAAAAACACCTTACTACTCAATTAAGATTTGATATTGAAAATAATTTAAAAACACATTTATTATCTCAAATATTCGCAAAAGGTAATTTATCAATATCCGATGCTTACTATTACGTAAATATAATTTCAGAACAAGTGGGTAGTTTCTATGCAACCTTATCTTTGTTTTTGAGCAGCTTAATTCAAATAGTTATTTTTACTGTTTATCTTGCATTTACAAATTTAACAATATTTTCAGTTTTTATTTCTGGATTAATTTTAATTTCAATTCCAACAATATTTTTAACAAAATTTGGAAGGAGCAATGCTAATGATGCATATTTAGCAAGTAGCGAGGTTAGTAGTAAGTTAGAAAAGGTTTTGGATAATTTATTTCTTATAAAAATATTAAATAAACAAGATGAGGAAATTTCAAAATTTTCGGATACACTCAATAAATATTTCAAAGCTAGGTTGAATGAAATTAACTCTGGGACCATAACATTCATACTCCCTGTTTTTTTGACATTAATAACTTTGTCAATATTGATTATTTTGAAAACAAGCTTAGTTTTTATTACTTTTGATTTCATAGGTGTTTTAATAAGGCTATTTCAATCATTAGGGGTGTTAAATAAAAATGGGCATGTTTTAACAGCCTATCATGTTTATCTCGAGAAGCTTTATTTGTTTGAGGACTATTCAGAAAAATATAATATAAGTTCTTTTACCACAGACTCAAGCCTTAAAAGTGAATTTATAGTATTTGATGATGTAGAATTTAAATATTTTGACTCAGAAGAAAATATATTTGAAAACCTTAATTTAACAATTCCATTAAATAAACACACTATCATTACTGGCCCAAATGGTTCTGGAAAAAGTACTTTAATAGGTCTTATGTCTGGTGTTTTATACCCTACCTCGGGAAAAATTACTACTAAATCAAATAGGTTTGGATATGTAGGCGCACAGCCAATGATATTAAATGACACAATATTGAATAATATAATGTATGGAAATTCCTCAGATGTAAGTAAGGAGGAGTTAGTTAATTATTTACAACAATTTAAATTATTTGAAAGTTCAGAAAAGGAAGTTTTAAATAAAAGGGTTTCAAATAAGAATTTATCAAGTGGTCAAATGCAAAAAATATCTTTTATTCGTGCTCTCGCAAATAAGATAGATGTCTTGATTTTAGATGAGGCTTCAGCAAATCTTGATACCGAAACAAAAGAATTAATTTACTCAATTATAAATGATCTCGAAATAACAATTATTAATTCTACCCATAGCAGCGATGAGTTAATTGGTTACGATCACAGTATATCTATATATTTTCAAGATAATAAAAGAAGATTTGCCCTAAATTAATCATTATTCGTATCTAATCTGATAGTGATATGAAAAAAATATTGATTGTTCACACTAGATATCAAAATCGAGGTGGAGAAGACATAGCCGTTGATAGTGAAATAGAGACCTTAAGTGCTAAATTTAAAGTTGAGTCTCTTATATATGAAAATAAGGAAAAGTTTAAACTTATCCAGCTGTTTTATTTTTTAATCAATAACAATTTTCAGAGCGTAAGAAGATTAGAAAAAAAAGTTAAAAGCTTTAATCCAGATGTGGTGTATGTTCACAATACCTGGTTCAAAGGATCACTTGGAGTATTTAAATATCTTAATAAAAATAATATAAATACAATTTTAAAACTTCATAATTTTAGGTATTTTTGTACAAAATCTTTTTTTGTTAAAAATCACTTGGATGGGGCAAACTTCTGTAGTTGTTGTTCTCTATCAAGAGATTCAAATAGTTTTTTTAATAAATACTTTCAGAATTCATATCTAAAATCAGTTCTAGTTAATCACTACGGTAGAAAATATTTAAAAATAATTAAACACTCAAACATAAAAATTATTGTGCTTACTGAATTTCATAAAAATTTTCTTAAAAAAAATAATATACGCACAAATAATGTGTATGTAAACGCAAATCCTTTAAAGTTAAATATACCTCTGGATGTTAAAAATAAAGAAAATTCGGTTGTTTACGCAGGAAGAATTTCTGAGGAAAAAGGTGTAGAGGAATTGATTAATGTCTTTTTGAAATCCGAACTAAAAGATTTTGTGCTTAAGATTATTGGAGATGGACCTCAATTGAAATATTTACAACACAAATACAACTTTAAATCGATAGAATTTACTGGAGAACTTACTAATAATGATGTTTTAAAAATTATGGCAAGTTCTAGGGCGGTAGTTACCTACACTAAGTTATATGAAGGTCAGCCGACTATTTTATCAGAAGCTTCTCTTCTTGGGGTTCCTTCTATATTTCCTGACACAGGAGGAATAGCAGAGTTCTTTCCAAAGAATTATTCCTTAAAATTTGGGCAGTTTAAGGATAAAGAATTAGAAGAGAAACTTAAAGTTTTAAATAAAACTAAATTATGCGAAACCATAGGAAGTGAAAATCAAGAATTTGTTAAAAAAGAATTTAGCACAGAGACTATTTTGAATAATTTTTTGAGGATTGCAAGTGAATAATATTCCATTAGTTTCTGTAATTATGAGTGCCTATAATTCAGAAAACTATATTGCAGAATCAATAGAAAGCATTACTAAACAAAGCTATAAAAATATTGAATTCTTAATAATTGATGATAACTCAGAAGATAATACCTCTGAAGTAATAAAAAAATATGAAAAATCTGATAAAAGAATAAAATTTATATCTAACTCAAAAAACATTGGCCTGACAAAAAGCCTTAATAAGGCCATAATGCTATCACAAGGTAAAGTAATAGCCAGACAAGATGACGATGACATTAGTTTACCCAACAGACTAGAGGCTCAAGTAAAACATATTCACTCAGGTTCTTATGATGTATGTTTTGCAAGAGCTACAAATATGCAAAATAGCAAACCTATGCCTAGATATAGCTTTTATTTACCACCAAGACTTGTTGTTAAGTATAAAAATCCTTTCATACACGGGTCCATGGTCATTAAAAAAGAAATTTTAAAAATGGTGGGTAATTACAATGAAAATTATTATTATTCTCAAGATTATTATTTGTTTAAAAGACTTCTAGAAAATAGGGTAAAAATTAAATATATAAAAGAAGAACTATATCTACTTAATACGAAAAACAATATATCTAGTAATTTTCGAGAGGAGCAAAATTACTATGCACAGTGCGTTCAGAGAAATATAGAACCAGACATAGGCCGTGACTGATATGAAAATATATATAGAAGAACTTTTTAAGGAAATTTCCAAATTATGAAGGTCAGTATCGGCTCTAAAGTTATGGATGGTCCTTACGGTGGAGGAAATACTTTTTTAATTAACTTAATTGAGTATCTTGAAAGGTTAAATCACACTGTAGTTCATAATTTAGATGACAAAGACATAGATTTAATTCTTTTAACAAGCCCCTTGCCGGATTCAGAACACAGCACATTTAACCATTTGGATGTTTTGAAATACTTAAGATCAAAAAACGATAAAACACTTGTTGTGCAAAGATTTAATGAATGCGATGAAAGAAAAGGAACAAGAGGTATAAATAGAAAACTACTGAAAGCTAACATTAGTGCCGACTATTCAGTTTTTGTAAGTAAGTGGCTACAAGATATATTTGAGAGTTTTGGAATGACAAATATGAACAAAAAAACAATTTTAGGTGGGTCTGATATTAAAATATTTAATCAAGACAATAAGAATATTTGGAACAAAAATAAGAAATTTAAAATTGTGACACATCACTGGAGCTCAAATTGGATGAAAGGGTTTGATGTTTATCAAAAGTTAGATTTATTATTAAATAATAAAGAGGTTGCCAATAAGATATCTTTTACATATATAGGAAATCTCCCTAAAGGCTTTTCATTTGTAAACGCAAATACATTCCCTCCTTTAGCTTCGATTGAGCTTTCTAAGAAACTTAAAGATTTTGATGGATATATAACAGGTTCAATAAACGAACCTTCAGGAAATCATCATGTGGAAGGAGCGCTTTCAGGGCTACCATTGCTTTACATTAATAGTGGAGGTATACCTGAATATTGTCATGGATATGGAGTTGAATTTAGTATTGATAACTTAGAAGATAAAATCTTTGAACTAATGAATAATTATCAACTATATTATGAGAAACTGAAATATTACAATTTTACTTCTGATAAAACAAGCCAAGAGTATGTTGACTTATTCGAACACTTAATTGGCAATAAAGAAGACTATATAATGTCCAGAAAAACTATTTCTTATCTAAATCTTTTACTATTGTCAGTAGAGCAGTTTTACTATAGAGTAAATATTTTTTTCATAAGAGTTTCTAATTTCATAATAAAAAGATTTAGATAAGAGTATTCAAAATAAAGTAATTATAATTTTTATTCTTCTTATAAACCAATATAGGTGATTAAACTTGTTTGAATGAAAGCATTTATAACAGGAATATCTGGTCAAGATGGCTATTACTTATCTAAGTTTTTGCTTGAAAAAGGTTACGAAGTTCACGGAATCATTCGAAGATCTTCATCCATTAATACCTCAAGAATAGACCCTTTAATTGCTGAATATGAAAAAATAGAAAAACTATTTCTTTATCATTCAGATTTACTCGATGCATCTTCATTGAGTAGCTTGATAAATAAAATAGAACCTGATGAAATATACAACTTGGCTGCACAGTCACATGTTAAGGTATCCTTTGAGAATCCCATTTACACTACTCAGGTTGGAACTTTAGGGTCAATATCACTGTTAGAGGCAATAAGACACAGCGAAAATCCAAGTAAATTTTATCAGGCTTCTTCATCTGAAATGTTTGGCGGCGTGGATAATAAGTCATTGAATGATGAATCTATTTTTATCCCAAAAAGTCCCTATGCTGTATCAAAAGTATTTGCTCACCAGATTACAACTGTTTATAGAGAATCCTATGGTCTCTATGGGGTGAATGGTATATTATTTAACCATGAATCACCAAAAAGAGGAGAGACGTTTGTAACAAGAAAGATAACAAGAGCTGTCGGAAGAATTTCTGAGGGTATTCAAGAAAAAGTATCGTTAGGAAACATAGAGGCAATAAGAGATTGGGGTTTCGCTGGAGATTACGTCGAAGGTATGTGGATGATGATGCAACAAGACACACCAGACGATTGGGTACTTGCAACGGGAGAAGCACATTCAGTTAAGGAATTTTTAGAAGAAGCCTTTAACCAAGTAAATCTAAATTGGGAAGACTATGTAGAAATTTCTGAGAGACATTTTAGGCCAAATGAAGTGGAACATCTATTAGGTGATGCTAGCAAAGCAAAAAAAGAACTGGGTTGGAGTCCTAAAACAACATTCAAAGACTTAGTAAAAATGATGGTAGAAGAAGATCTTAAGCTTGCAAAACAAGAAAAAGTTTTGCTAGATAATCAATTAATTAAACCAACTTGGGAAAATTCTATTTAATTCCCCTTTAGAATTTTTTGTTTTGTTTGTAGATTTGTATTTTGTGATTAACCCTCTATAAATAATCAATAAAATTGCAAAATAGATAGTTAAATTAAATTTACTAAAGCTCAATAAATAAATGAATGTATAGTCAGTAACACAACATTGAGGGACGCTCCAGTATGTTGAATATATTATTAAAATAGCCACCTCTGTATATTTATTTAGTCCAAAGTTATTAGGTTTAGGTCTATTGTCTTGGGTGTCAGAGTAAAGAAAATAAAAATAGATAATTGAAAAGTAAATATGTAACCAGCGCCCCCAATCTAATGTAGTGTAAAAAAGTGGAGTAAAAAAGATTAGAGTCACTAGAAGAAACGACTTATTTTCCACTACCCAGCCATTTATTATTAACGGAAACATTCCAAAAAGGAAATATATAGTATAAGTGATTAGATAATATTTAAAATTATTACTTTGGAATATGTAAGCAGATGCGTTATCTATATTTCCAGCTAAATCTGTAGATAGAACAGAAGATTTATAGCATGCAGATGTGTCTAAAATTTTACTATAAAAATTATTACATAAATTTTCAGCCGTATTTGCGTATTTAGAGATGTTAATGAAATAAATGGAAATAAAAGTTATAGCGGAAGAAAGACTTATTATTATTAATCTAAAATCTCGAACATCTTTTTGAGTCCACATTATGAAAAAAATAATCAATAAAAACCAAAGATTTATTTCATGTGAATATATCCCTATATTTAATAAAGCGATAAAACATATTAAGTACCTAGCATCTGTTCTTATTTTTGCTTGATAGGTTAGATAGTAAACAAAAAAAATAAAACCCAACAACTCTTTTGGAAAAGTAATTGTACTCTTCCAAAATAAATTATAATTTATGAACAAGGGGCTTAATAGCAGTAAAAGTTCGATAAAAGACAGATCTTTGTTAATTAATCTTTTTTTAAATATTTGAAAGAAAAGGAAATTAAAGAAAAAAATTAAAAATATAAATAAATAAAATATATCCAAATTAAGTTGTTCAATAATTTTGACTAAACCCGTACCGATTAACCCTCTTCTTAAAAATCCATAATTATAATTTATAAGCCATTCCTCAACTACATTGACATATTGAAAGCGAGATATATAAATTTGGATAATTCTTAATATGTAGACTCCGAATATTACAGAGATCGACTTATTACTGAACTTTATGCTTAAACTATCTTTTGAGCTTTGAAATTCTTTTTTTGAAATGCCAATTGCGACAAAAGAAATCAGAATAGAGTCTACTAGTTCAATAGATGGTGAAGAGTATTTATAGTCAGTAGTAAATAAAAAATTGTAATTTAATAACAAATTGATATTAAGAGAACATAATAAATTTAAGAAAACTAAATTGAATATATTCAATTTTTTTATTTTAAATAATATTAAAAAATTTATTATGTAGATAACAAATTTATATATTTGTAATTGGAGTTGATTAACACCTACTAAAATTTCTTTGCTATTAGAGGAAGTTTGTACTATTTTTCCTAAACAGTTAAGGTCATCTTTAAATAAATCTAAATAATAAGGTTTTATTGTTACTTTTTTATTCTCACCTAGATCACCAACAGTATAAATTGTTTCAAATTGAGAGTTGTTTGAATTCGTTACTTTTGAGTAATTTAATTGATAGCTAAAGTTTTTACATTCTCCTACTTTATTTATTTCATCTAAAGGAATACTTTTGGATGTAGATAAATTTAGAAGAGAAAAAGACACAACAAATAGAAAGATAATATTTTTGATAATTTTATTTATATCTGCTTTCAATTTCATATTATGAATATTAACAAGATATTAATTGATACATTTTTGAAAAACCCTTGTGGGCGCTAGAGGATTTGAACCTGTGACTTCTTCCTTGTAAGGAAAGAACGATTAAATACTAGAGAGTATCAGAGATTATCAATTTATAGAGTCAATGAACTTAAGCTCTTTCAAAAAGATATCAGAAGGTATCAGAGAGTATCTACAGTTTTAGAAAATTTGTGGGGTTTTTGTGGGGTTTTTTTTATAATTAAATTATGGAAAACAAGGATTCTATAAACTGTTCAAATTGTAACTTACCTATATTTCCACCGAAACTTCCTGAAGGAGTTAATGAAAAAGATCGCTTTGATCAAATTAGATGTCTTGGATGCAACACTATCAATAGCTATACACAATCTCAAAAAGTAATGAGATTTTATAATCCAAGTTCTCATTCATTTGGATTACATCCAATACTGGGTTGGCTAATTGTAATTTCTATTGCTCTTATGATTATTATTGAGACATTAGCAAAAATATCTTTGAATCCATATTTTGTTTATGGA
This sequence comes from uncultured Candidatus Actinomarina sp., assembly GCA_902510995.1. Taxonomy (GTDB): domain Bacteria; phylum Actinomycetota; class Acidimicrobiia; order Actinomarinales; family Actinomarinaceae; genus Actinomarina. The sequence continues at coordinate 967 of CABXDL010000019.1, read as the reverse complement.
CTTCTAATAACTGGACTTTTTATTTTTCTTTATAAATTTAAAGATTTATTTAAATGAAATTATGGATTGGTGACTAAATAACCAAATAAACTTTCATATTCTTTTGAGTATGTATTTAAGTCTTTAATTAAACTTTCAATTTCAGAATTACTTAACTCACCCCATACACCGAGCAATAGTTTCCCAGATGTTCCAATAATCTTTTCTTTAACAGCTTTTAATTCCTTTACTCTTTGGTTCTCTTCATATTGCGGCGGTGTTTTTATAGATCCAAGAGGATTTTTCAAATCTGAATAATATAGGTTAAGAGATACTTTAAATTCATACCTAGTAATCTCATTATTTTTATATTTAATATAGTTTTTTTCAACTTCTGTTATTAACTTATCAAAATAAATTACTCTCCCCTGAATGCTTTCCAAATAACTTATCTCCCAGCTTTTTTCATCTTCAAAACCAGTATCAGTAGTCTGATTCACTTGAACATTTTCTCCACATGCTGAAAGAATTAAAAGAATTATTAAAAATCTTTTCATAGTCAAATTCTACATTTTGAAAAGGAGTCTTGCCAAATTGTGCTGTTTTTGTGGGTCTTTTTACTTCTCTACAAACTCAGAGGAAAAAATACACTAGGTAGCTTAGAACTCATAGGGAAAAATACAAACTCGTAAAGTAAATAAGTAAAAGTGAAAACTAAAAACGCATTTGCATTTTTATTTTTAATAGTCTTTACAAGAAAATTAATTGAAATAAGCAAAAAAGTAGTGAAACCGATCAAAGTAACTACGATTACAGAAGTTTCGGTTTCAAAAACAGAAAAAACAAAAAGTGAGAACACTCTTGTCAAAAAACTTAAGAAAGCACCAAAGAAAAAAGGCATAAGCACTTTATTTTCTTCTTGTAATAAATCTAAATATTTTTTTAGTTTCATATAAGCATCTTATGATGTTTTCTACAAAATGTGTTT
>CABXDL010000018.1 GCA_902510995.1 uncultured Candidatus Actinomarina sp. | reverse complement strand
TTTTGAATATAATATATATATTCCTTATACATTATTAATTTATTCTCCAATAGCTCCTTTATTAATTTTATATTTTTATGATATATCAAAAATACATTATTCTTATTTTATTTTTCCAATAGGCCTTATTATTTATACTGGAACATTTATAAATTATGGTATTTATGATAAATTTGGTTCAGTATTAATTTTCCATACTTGGTTTTCATTGGGTGTAGTTTCTATAGCTTATATATTGATAGAATTTAATATTTTATTTACATATTTTGCAATCCTTTCTATTGCTATATCGGATATTGCTGCTTATGAGGGAGGCAGAAGGATAGGTAAGAAAAAGCTCCTTGAGTCAATTTCTCCAAATAAAACTGTTGAAGGCTTAATATTTGGTTTGTTTTTCGGCACAATATTTATGACTATAAATATTTCTATTAATCTTGATACAAACTTATTGTTAACAATTTTTATATCTCTTTTGTTTATATTATTTGGAGTTGTTGGTGACTTATTTATGTCTAGAATTAAACGCTCTATAGGCATCAAAGATTCTTCAGATACTCTTCCAGGACATGGTGGTTTTCTTGATAGAGTAGATTCTTATTTACTAAGTTTCGCTTTTTTAATGTTGGTAACAGAATTTTCTTTACTCTATATTTAGATATGATAAATCAATAATGAATGGTTTATTAACTATATTATTTTTAACTTTTTTTGTTGTATTGCATGAATTTGGTCACTACTTAGCTGCAAAAAAATCTGGAGTTGCGGTATCAGAGTTTTTTGTTGGTTTTGGACCTAAATTGTTTTCCTTCAAAAAAAATAATACAGAGTATGGTATTAAAGCATTACCTTTAGGTGGATATGTAAAAATCCCAGGTATGGATGAATCAGAAGATAAAACAGGTTATAGATCAGATGAATTATTTCATACTTCAAAATGGAATACAAAACTTTTTATATCACTAGCTGGTATTATCGTAAATTTTATATCTGCATGGGTAATTATATTTTTTGTTATAAATATAAATGGGATAAATGAACCAACTTTAGAAGTATCTTCTATTGGTGAATCTATCAATAATAAAATTCAATCACCGTCTAAAAAAGCAGGAATACTTCCTGGTGATAAAATTTATGAATTTAATGGAGTAGAAGTAAATAGTTGGGAAGAATTAGTATATTTGATTGAGAAAAATCCTGATCAAAATGTAGAAATCAAGTTTATTAGAAATGAAAAGAAAATTATTACAAATACAATATTAGAAAATAGAATTATTAATAATAATGAGTATGGATACTTAGGCATTTCCCCAACAATTGTAGGTAAAAAGTTATCTTTACTTAATACAATTTCATATACAACAAAAACAGAATATTTAATGACCTTAGCCGCTGTTGATGGAATATTTAAACTTTTAAGTCCATCAAATATTAAAACGTTATTTGGTACATATTCTGGAGGATCAATTCCTGACGAAGTAAGACCCTTAAGTCCAGTTGGATTAGCTCAAGCAGGTAGTCAAATCGCAGCTTCTGGTTATACAAATTTTTTCAGTTTGTTAGCATTTGTAAATGTATTTCTAGCAGTATTTAATTCAATACCCTTGATTCCTCTTGACGGTGGTAGAGCACTAATGTCTCTTATTGAAGGCGTTACAGGTATAAAAATTCCAGAAAAAAAATTATATCCAATAGCATTAATTGTTGTTGGAGTATTTATTTTTATTGGTATTACCGCATTTTATCTAGACTTAACTAATCCAATCAATTTATAAATATGAAAAGAAGAAGCACAAAGCAAATAAAATTAGGTGATATAGGTGTTGGATCAAAGTATCCAATAACTGTACAGTCTATGACTACGACTAAAACAAAAGATACAGAAAAGACAATAGAACAAGTTTATGAATTAGCAAGTAATGGTGCCGATATTGTAAGAGTTACTTGTAACGAAATCGAAGCAGCAACTTCATTAGTTGAAATTTCTACTAGAAGCCCAGTACCAATTATCGCTGATATTCACTTTCAATATAAACTTGCATTAGCTGCAATTGAAGCTGGAGTACAGGGATTAAGATTAAATCCAGGAAATATTCGAAATGAAAAACATATTAAAGAAGTTGCCAAGGAAGCTTTATTAGCAGATATTCCAATTAGAGTCGGTGTTAATGCGGGATCTTTAGATAAAGATATTGCAGCGAATTATGGTGAATCAACACCTGAAGCATTAGTTGAGTCAGCTATAAAAGAAATAAGATATTTAGAAGAAGTAGATTTCTATAATATAAAAATTTCGGTAAAACATTCGAATGTTCCGTTAATGATTGAATCTTATAGATTGTTATCAGAAAAAATAGAATATCCATTACACCTAGGTGTAACAGAAGCTGGTCCATTACCTGGTGGATTAATCAAATCTGTTGCTGGTATTGCTACATTGCTTTCTGAAGGTATAGGAGACACTATAAGACTTTCTCTAACAACAAATCCAATTGATGAAGCAAAGTATGGTAGGCATTTGTTAGAGTACCTTAACTTAAGAGAAAGAAAATCTTTAGATTTAATAGCATGCCCTAGTTGTGGTAGAGCTGAAGTTGACGTAATCAAAGTTGCAAAAGAAGCACAGGAAGCTTTAGAAGAAAAAGGTTTTCCAATACAAGTAGCAGTTATGGGTTGTGTAGTTAATGGCCCGGGAGAAGCTAAATCAGCTGATTTAGGAATTGCTGCGGGAAAAAATAGAGGTCATTTATTTATAAAAGGTAAAGTAGTTAAGGTAGTTGACGAAAAAGATATGGTATCTTCTTTAGTCACTGAAGGTGAACTTATTACTAAAGAAGGAATAGAAGCAAGATTAGCTGCTGCTGATAAAGATGCAGCTAAGATAGCCCAAAAAGATGTTGATGCATTAATTGACATTCAGGGTGATGTAAACGATTTTAAAACAAAAGTTAAATCTGTTGTAGAGATTAATTCAAATCAAGATATTGATTCTTAATTATTATAAAATAAATATATGATGAAAAATCTAACACCTATGTCTGAAGATTTTAATCAATGGTATACAGACATAATACAAGAAGCAGAGTTGGCTGATTATTCTCCAGTAAAAGGAACTATGGTTATAAGACCATATGGATATGCTATCTGGGAGAATATTCAAAAATATTTAGATAATAGATTTAAGGAAACTGGACATAAAAATGCTTATTTTCCACTTTTTATACCTAAGTCTTTTATTGAAAAAGAAGCAGAACATGTTGAGGGATTTTCACCTGAGCTGGCAACAGTTACTCATGCTGGAGGTAAAGAATTAGATGAACCCTTAATTGTTAGACCAACATCTGAAACAATTATTAATCATATGTTTTCAAAATGGATAACAAGTCATCGTGATTTACCAATGTTAATTAATCAGTGGGCAAATGTAGTTAGGTGGGAAATGCGAACAAGGTTATTCTTAAGAACTTCAGAATTTTTATGGCAGGAAGGTCACACAGCTCACGCAACCAAAGAAGAAGCAAACGATGAAGCAATAAAAATGTTAAATATTTATGAGGAATTCGTTCAAAATGTTGCTGCTGTTTCAGTTACTAAAGGTCTGAAATCTGAAATAGAAAAATTTGCAGGTGCTGAGAAAACTTATTCAATTGAAGCAATGATGCTAGACAAGAAAGCACTGCAAGCAGGAACATCTCATGAATTGGGACAAAATTTTTCTAAAGCTTTTGATATACAATATTCAGATGAAAAAAATAAACTTCAACATCCTTATCAAACTAGCTGGGGAGTCAGTACAAGATTGATAGGTATGATTATTATGGCACATGGCGACGACAAAGGATTAAAACTTCCTCCTAATTTAGCTCCAATACAAGTTGTTATTGTTCCAATCATTCCAAAAAAAGATGATAAGCAATTAGTTATGAAAAAAGTAGAAGAGATAAATGAAATATTAGAAAAGCATAGGATAGAGATTGATGACAGAGATGAAGTTTCTCCAGGATTTAAATTCAACGAGTGGGAATTAAAAGGCGTTCCAGTGAGAATAGAAGTAGGCCCACGAGATATCAAAAATAATAAAGTTATTGTATCAAGAAGAGATATTGACGATTCCAAACAAGAAGTTTCTTTTGATAATTTATCTATAGAAATTGATGATTTATTAACAGATATACAAAATAATATGTTTAAAAAATCAAAAGATCACATGATTAGAAATACAACTCATGTTGAATCTAAAGATGAATTAATTGAAAAATTAATAAAAACAGAAGGTTTCGTAACTTGTTATTGGTCAGAAAATGAAAAAGATGAAATGGAAATTAAAGAATTGACAAGTGCAACAATTAGGTGTTATCCATTAGATAATAAAGAAATGAAAAAGTCTATTAATCATAAAGACAAAGAAGGATTCTTAACTATCTTCTCAAAAGCTTATTAAAATCTTCCAATAAAACATTTTTATTGTTAAAATTAAATAGACAATTTAGCTACATGACAGTGGGTGGCAAACCCACTTTTTTTATGAATGGAGGGATTATGGAGTTGGATAAAAACAACGTAATCTCAACAATTGATAAATATTTATTAGAAGAAAATTTAGAACTTTACGACATTAATATTGTTAATTTTCCTAATATTTCAAAAATTGAAGTTTATGTATATTCATCTTTGAGTATAGATTATAAAACTATCGAACGTTTAAATCATCAGATACAGCGGTTACTTGAAGAAATTGATATTGAAAAGGGTTCATACGATTTGATTGTTTCAAGTCCAGGTATAGAAAGATCATTAAAAACATTAAGACATTATGAAATTTCTTTAAATGAATACATAAAAGTTAAAATTAATAATCCAATCGATGACGAATACGTATTTTATGGAAAATTAATAAAAGTCGAAAATGAAAATATATATATAGACATTGAAGATCAAATAATTGTTGTTGATATTAATAATATTAAAAAATCAAGAATAGAATTTAACAAATTTAAACAAAAAATAAAAAGTTGAGGAAATTATGAAATTAGGAAGCGATATAAAGCAAGCAATTGAATCATTAGCTTTAGATAAAGGCGTTGCTGTAGAAAGCATGTATGAAGCATTAGTTTCTGCTTTTAGATCAGCTTATATGCGTATTCCAGGAGCAGCAGAAGAAGCGAGAGTCACTTTAGATCCAGATTCTGGAGAGATAACTGTTTATGCACAGGAATTAGATAATGATGGAAATGTTATTACTGAGTGGGAACCTGATATAAATGATGACGATTTTGGAAGAATAGCTGCTCAGTCATTTAAGCAAATGATGACTACAAAAGTTAGAGATGCAAAAAGAGCTACAGTTTTAGAAGCATATATTGGTAGGGAAGGTGAGCTAATTACAGGGATCGTTACACAATTTGATTCAAGATTCAACCAGACGATTATCGACCTTCAAGATGCTGAAGCTGTTATACCTTCAAGTGAAAGAATCCCATTTGAAAGATTGGAAAGAGGGAACAGAGTGAAAGCTTTGATAACAGAAATAAGGACTGAAGCAAAAGGTATTCCAATAATTGTAAGTAGAAATAGAGCAGAATTTGTTCAGCGCATGTTAGAGCTAGAGGTACCTGAGTTAACTGATGGAACTGTTGAACTTAGAGCTATAGCTAGAGAAGCAGGTAGTAGGACAAAAATTGCAGTTTTTTCCAACGATCCAAATGTTGACCCCAAAGGAGCTTGTGTGGGTTCTAGAGGTTCAAGGGTTAGGCAAATAGTAAATGAATTAAAGGGTGAGAAGTTAGATGTAGTTGAATGGAGAGAAGATAAAGTAAGATTTATTATAGAAGCTTTGGGGCCTGCAGATATTGAAGAAGTAGATATTAATGAAGAAACTAAAAGTGCAAAAGTAATTGTAAAAGACAACCAACTTTCTCTAGCTATTGGAAAAGAAGGACAAAATGCAAGACTTGCAGCTAAATTAACCGGATATAAAATTGATATTGAAGGTCTTGGCGATTCCCCTCCATTAGAAATAATAGAAGAAGCAAATGAAGAGGAAGAATAACTTATGGCTAAAAAGCGAATTCATCAACTCGCTAAAGAACTAGAAGTAGCTTCAGCTGATATATTATATAATGCCCAAGAACTTGGGTTTCAAGTTAAAACAGCATCTTCTGGTTTGACTCCCGAAGAAGAAGAGTTAGTAAAAATATCCTTTGAAGAGCAAAATAGTGAATTAAAAAATGAATCTTCCGCACCAGATTTGTCTGAAACTGAAGAAGATAATGATGATAAACCTGAAGCAACTAAAGAAGTAAAAGATATAAATATTGTTGAGGTGACAGAAGGGTCAACTCCTGAGGAAATTTCATTATTGATAGATATGGATTCTACACAAGTTGTTGCTGATTTAATGTCTTTAGGAATAATGAAGTCTATAAATTCAAAATTAAACAATGAAGAGATAGAACAGTTATTAGAAAAATATAACTACATGGCGGAGTTTATTGAAAAAATAGAAATTAAAAGATCCGAAATTATTGAAGAAATAACATTTGAAGATGACGAAAAAAATTTACAAACTCGTGCCCCAATTATTACAGTTATGGGTCATGTTGACCATGGGAAAACAAGTTTGTTAGATTATATTAGAAATGAAAAAGTAGCTGAAAATGAAGCTGGTGGAATTACTCAACATGTAGGTGCTTATAAAATAGAAAATGAAGATAAGGGAATTACATTTATTGATACTCCTGGACATGAGGCATTCACCCAAATGAGAGCCAGGGGTGCTAATGTAACTGATATAGTTGTATTGGTTGTTGCTGCAGATGATGGTATTAAGCCACAAACTATTGAAGCAATTAATCATGCAAAATCAGCTGAAGTACCAATAGTCGTAGCTATAAATAAATGCGATTTACCAGAAGCTAATCCTTCGTTAGTAAAAGCAGATTTAACTAAATATGAACTAATTCCGGAAGACCTTGGTGGAGATATCCCAGTTGTTGAAATATCAGCATTAAAAGGAGAAGGTATTGAAGATTTATTAGAAACTTTATCACTAGTTGCCGAAATAGAAGAACTTAAATCAGTATATGAAAGTGATGCATCAGGATTTATTATTGAATCAAGAATGGAAGTAGGGAAAGGTAACGTAGCTACAGTAATCGTAACGAGAGGAACATTAAAGCAGGGTGACTTTTTATATGCAGGCTCATCATTTTGTAGAGTAAAATCAATGTTTGATCATACAAACAAAGTACTCAAAGCAGCAATCCCCGGAACACCTGTAGATATTATGGGTTGGGATAAGTCTCCAACAGCAGGAGATCAATTCATATCAGTTAAATCCCAAAAAGAAGCAAAAACAATAGCTGATAAGAATAAAGACTTACTTAAAGATTTTGATGATTTAACTTATTCTGTTGAGACTCGTGTTGAAGACATGATGAAATTATTACAAGAAGGCGAACTTACATCAATAAATGTTATTTTAAAAGCAGATACCAACGGATCAGTTGAAGCAATTAAGGAAGGATTATTAAAACTATCTACAGAAGAGATAGACATAGAGGTGGTTCATTCAGGTGTTGGCGGTATAGTGTTATCTGATGTTGATCTCGCTTCAGCAACTAATTCTCTAATTGTTGGATTTAATGTAAGACCTGATAGTCAAGCACGTAACATGGCACAAAGTAAAGGAATTGATGTTAGAACATATAAAATTATCTATGAATTATTAGATGATATAAATGAAGCTGTGATGGGACAAATGACTATAAAAACAGAGGAAGCTGTTATTGGTATGGTTCAAGTTAAAACTACATTCAGGGCTCCAAAGGTAGGAGTTGTCGCTGGTTCAGTAGTAACAGAAGGTAAAGTTATATTAGATGCAAAAGCGAGATTACTAAGAGAAGGAATTGTAATATACGAAGGCAAAGTAGCTTCGTTAAGAAGATTTAAGGATAATGTTGAAACAGTAAATGAAGGTTTAGAGTGCGGAATAGGTTTAGTAGACTACAAAGACATTAAGGATGGTGACGTAATTGAAGTTTTAGCCGAGGTTGAAGTCTAAAATGAAAAAACAATTACGTGGGGGTAGAATTAATAGAATAAACCCTCTTATACAACAAATAATTTCAAATGAATTACTAAGAAATTCAGAATCAATATTAAATAAGTCAACTATTACTCATGTAACAACTTCTCCAGATATGAAACGATCAACTATATTTGTTTCAAGTATTGAGAATAATAAAGGTCAATTAATTAATGCATTAGCTAAAAATAGATCAAAAATACAAAAAGAACTAGCTAAGCAATTGACTACAAAATATATTCCAAAAATACAATTTGAAATAGATAGCACTTTTGAACATGTAGATAAAATAAATGAAATAATAAGCAATATTAATGAATGAAAAAATAAGCACCTTCTTTGATAAAGGTCCAATATTTATAACTGGGCATGTAAACCCAGATGGCGATGCATTGGGTGCTTCATTTTGTTTGAAAATATTACTACAAAAAGAAAACATTGAAGCTGATATAAATTTTGATATTGCAAATACGCTACCTTCAAATTTAGATCACCTACCTTATGAATTAATTACAAAAAAATTACAAAGTTATTATGAAACAGTATTTGTATTTGATTGTGGTAACCCTGGAAGGCTTGGTAAGTATGAAGACATTGTATTAAAAGCTAAAAATATTATTGTTATCGATCATCATATAAATCCTACTTTTGGTTCATTACAGATTGTTGACTCAGAGGCTGCCAGCACTACTCAAGTTCTATATAGGCAATTACTTAAAGAAAAATATGTAATAGATAAAGATATGGCAGATTGCCTTCTTACAGGATTAATTACAGACACAGGGAGATTTCAGTATCCAAATACAACAATGGAAGTTTTTAATATAGCCTCCGATCTATTAAAACAAGGTGCTGACATATCTACAATAAGTGAAAATATCTATGGCTCAATAGAATTCAATGCTTTAAAACTACAAAGTGAAATTATTAATCGAATAATATATGATGAAGATATAAAATTTACTTATTCAACTATATACCAAAAAGATTATAAAAAATATAATATTGATGCTGAAGAAACAGATTTTTTGATTGATGCAGTGAGGCTAGTAAGAGGAGCAGATATAGCTTTATTATTAAAAGAACAAGTTGATGGAACATTTAAAGGTAGTTTAAGATCTAGAAATAATTTTAATGTTCAGGAGTTATCAGCTATTTTTGATGGTGGTGGACATAAAGCTGCTAGTGGCTTTTCAAGTACTTCATCAGAAGAAGATATTATTAAAATAATTAAGAATGAAATTAGAACAAAACTCTAATTTTTATTTGATAAATAAACCAAGAGCGTGGACTTCCCAAGATTTATGTACGAAGTTTAAAAGAATTTATAAATTTGATAAAGTTGGTCATTCTGGGACACTTGACCCTAACGCAACAGGTTTAATGCTTCTTGCGACAAATAAATACACGAAACTTTTTGATTACATAGAAAATAAAGATAAAACTTATATTGTTAAATGTTTGTTTGGCTATAAGTCTGAAACATTAGATGTTGATTCAGAGTATACAAAAATTCATGAAATTAAACTACAGAATAGAAATGTCGAGTTCATTAATGTTTTGAAAAGTAAAATAGGAGAATATACTCAAACACCTCCAAAATATTCTGCAATAAAAGTAAAAGGAAAAAGGCTTTACAAATACGCTAGAAAAGGAGAGAAAGTTGAGATACCAAAAAGAAAAGTAAATATAAAAGAAATAGAAATATTGAATATAGAGAACGAAGTAGCTGAATTGAAAGTCGAAGTAAGTGAGGGAACCTATATTAGGTCGTTAGTTAATGATATTGCTCAAATACTTGGAACAAACGCAATAGTTTCGGAACTAAAAAGAGTATCAATTGGAAAATTAAAAATTGAACATAAAAATTATATTGATGACGTTGAAAAACTTATAAACAATGAATTACCAAATCCTGTTTTGGCAACAGAAATTATTAACTTACCTATATTAGAAATAAATAAATCTGAATTAAATAATATTAAAAATGGTGAGCTTATTAATAAAGATAAATTTATAAGTGAAGAGACATATCTTATTAAATATAAAACACAAATTGTTGCTACGTATAAACCATTTAATGAACAATATTTTAAACCAGATAAAGTAATCATATGAATACTTATTTAAATTTTGGAGAAGATGATGTTATAGAGTCAGATATAGATGTCACGTGCATAGGTGCATTTGATGGTATACATAGAGGTCATTTGGAATTAATTAATAAAACAAAACAGATTAGTAATAATTATCAAGTAGTTACATTTAATGAAATTCCAAAAATATATTTCAATAATGCTCTTAAACCTCTACTAGATAATGAAAAAAGAAATAATATATTTAAAGAATTAAAGCCAACAAATCTTATATATTTAAAATTTGATGAAATAAACAAACTTTCATCTAGTGATTTTATAAAAATTTTAAGTTTAAATTTAAAAACAAAAAAAATTGTTGTCGGTAAAGATTTTAAGTTTGGCAAAAATAGAACAGGAGATATAAATAATATTATTAGTTTTTTTGGCGAAGAAAATGTAATTTTATTAACAGATTATCTAATCGATAATGAAAAAGTATCTTCAACAAAAATTAGGAATTATTTAGATTCAGGAAATATTGAAAAAGCTAATAAATTTCTTGGAAGAAAATATGAGTTATCTGGAAAAGTTGTAAAAGGTTTGAAGATGGGATCTAAACTAGGTATTCCTACTGCAAATTTGAAATTGAATTACGAATTATACTTACCAAAATATGGGGTTTATGGAATAACTTGCAAATTAAATAATAAATCTTATGAAGGAATACTAAATATCGGTATAACACCAACAGTTACAGATAGAAGAAAGATAAAAGTTGAAGCTCATATTTTTGATTTTGATAAAAATATCTATGGTGAAAATTTAGAAGTACAAATAAATAAGTTTATAAGAGAAGAAATAAAATTTAATTCAACTGTTGACTTAGTAAAACAAATAAACATTGATATTTCTACTGTAAAGAATAAGTAATATTCTTCACTTTAGATATAGTCACTACTATTATTGTTTCGAATGAATACTAAGCAAGAAATTATTAAACAATACGGTAAATCTGAATCAGATACTGGTTCTACTGAGGTTCAAGTTGCTTTAATGAGTGAAAGAATAAATCACTTAACAGAACATCTTAAAGATCATAAAAAAGATCACCACACTAGAAGAGGGCTTTTAATGCTTGTAGGTAAAAGAAAAAGATTGTTAGAGTATCTACAAAATCAAGATATAAACAGATATCGTGAAATAATTGATAAACTTGGTATTAGAAGATAAATAAATAAATAAGACATAGCGTTATTAATTGGGAGCTTTTAAAGAAGGCTGACAATTAATAACCTCTGTCTAGAAAAGAGGATATATGTCCGTAACAAATGTTACATGTAAAATTGGCGATAAAGAAATTAAGTTTGAAACTGGTAAATTAGCTTTGCAAGCACCAGGCGCAGTTGTGGTTACTTCTGGAGACACAAATGTATTAGTTACTACTGTCGCAAACGAATCTGTAAGAGAAGGAATAGATTTCTTTCCTTTGACAGTTGATGTTGAAGAAAGAATGTATGCTGCAGGTAAAATACCTGGAGGCTTTTTTAGAAGGGAAGGTAGACAGACTGAGAAAGCTATATTAGCTTGCAGACTTATTGATAGACCATTAAGACCATCTTTTAATGATGGTTTTAGATGTGAAACTCAAATTATTGCAACTGTACTAAGTGTTGATAATGAAAATGAGTATGATGTTTTAGCATTAAATGCAGCTTCATTAGGTTTGCAACTTGCTGGAGTTCCTTTAGATTCTCCTATAGGTGCTGTAAGGATGTCATTAATAAATGACAATTGGGTAGCACAAGCTACAAATACTGAAATGGAAGATTCTGTATTTGAAATGGTGATTGCTGGTAATTTAAATGAGAAAGGTGAAGTTGATATTGTAATGGTTGAAGCTGGTGCTTCAGACAATGCATTTGAAAAAATTGATGCAGGAAGTAAAGCCCCGTCAGAGGATTTAGTTGCTGATGGTATCGATGCTTCAAAAGAATATATATCTGAACTTATCAAGGCACAAGCTGAACTTGTTTCACAGAATGATGTCCCAAGTATAGATTGGCCAGTGGTCGAAGATTTTACACAAGAATTAAAATCTGATATAGAAGAATCATTTAAATCAGAAGTTGAAACTATAACTTCTATCACTGATAGAAAAGAAAGAAGTAATAAGCAATCTGAATTAGAAAAAAAAGTAATAGATAAGTATTTAAATGATGATGAAGATAATTCAAAAGCAATAAAATTAGCTTTTAAATCATTAGTAAAAAATGTTGTACGAGATAGAGTTATTTCTGGCGGTGATAGATTAGATGGAAGGTCTCCAACTGATATAAGAAATATTTCAGCAGAAATTGGATTATTACCAACTGTTCATGGATCATCTTTGTTTTTAAGGGGTGAAACTCAAGTATTAAATGTAACTACATTAGGTATGGGTCGTTTAGAACAAATGCTTGATACGATTGATACTGTTACTTCTAAAAGATACATGCATCATTATAATTTCCCACCATATTCAACAGGTGAAGCATATATGATGAGAGGTCCAAAGAGAAGAGAAATTGGTCATGGAGCTTTAGCTGAAAAAGCATTAGTTCCAGTAATACCAAGTAAGATTGATTTTCCATATACCATCAGAGTAGTTAGTGAAGCTATTTCATCTAATGGCTCTACATCACAGGCTTCTGTTTGTGCATCAAGTTTGTCTTTAATGGCAGCAGGTGTACCTATAAGGGAACATGTAGCTGGTATCGCAATGGGTTTAATTTCTAAAGATGAAAACTATGTAACTTTAACAGATATCTTAGGCGCTGAAGATGCTCTTGGTGATATGGACTTTAAAGTTGCTGGTACCAGAAATGTAATTACTGCACTTCAATTAGATATGAAAATCGAAGGATTACCTTCTGATGTATTAAGAAAAGCTTTAAATCAAGCTATGGATGCTAGACATCATATTTTAGACATTATGGAGGATACAATTTCTTCACCAGCTGAATCTCTTTCAGGGAATGCTCCGAGGTTAGAAACTGTAGAACTTCCTAAGGATAAGATAGGTGAAGTTATAGGACCTAAAGGAAAGAATATTAGAAAAATTGAAGAAGAAACTGGTGTCAGTGTAGAAATAGATGACGATGGTATTCTCACACTAGGTTCAACTGAGGAAGATTCTTTAGCTGCAGCAAAAGAAATGGTTATGCTCATTATTGATCCTCCTGAGGTAGAAGTAGACACAGATTATGATGGTGAAGTTGTAAGTGTCGCTACTTATGGTGCTTTTATAAACATTTTACCTGGAAGAGATGGTTTATTACATATTTCAAAATTTCACTCTGAAAAAAGAGTTAAAAACCCTGAAAATGTTTTAAATATAGGTGACAAAATTAAAGTTCACGTTGATTCAATAGAGAATGGGAAAGTAAGTCTTTCATTATTAGAAAACCTTGAAATACCAGAAGAGTCAATAGATACAGGTGGCGGAAATAGAGGAAATAGAGATTCAAGACCTAGAAGAAATGATAGATCTGGAAGAGGAAATTCAGACAGGGGAAATAGAAGTTCTAAACCAAATAGTGATAGCTCTAAAAGAAAAAGAGTATCTTTTGAAGATGAATTCGAAAAAGGTATTTAATTACTTAGTATTGCCAGTTAAATTTGTAGGGCTTGTAGCTTCTGTTGTAACATAAGCTTCAGGACTAATTTCTGAAACGATATTTAATACTCGTTTAACTTTTTTTCTTGGAGTAACACACCAAGCGATGCTTACTTCACCATCACGTCCTTGACCATTTATTATTGTTACACCAAAGCTATTTTCTCTCAATTTATTAGCAAGTTTTTCTGTATTCTCATTCTTTTGAAGAAAAATTCTAACAACAACATCTCCAATAGCAATAGTTGATTCTATATATGAACCAGAAATAGTTCCCGCAGCAAAGCCTAAAGCATAACCAATTATTAACAATGGATCACTTAAGTCTTTAATAACTTGAGAAATAGCAATAACCCAAATAGCAGATTCTATAAAACCTAACATTGCACCAATTCCCGGTCTACCTTTGTTTACATAGAGCGCTCTTAAAGTACCAAGTGTTTGATCTATTAAACGTAATACAAAAATATATGCAACTGCTAAAAATACATTCATATATTTATTGTATGGCTAATTGAAGTTCTTCGTAAACTTTTTTCATATTTTTATGTGTATCTTTAGTAAGTTGGTCAATTGAATCTTTTGTATATTTTGATATATCAATTGGTTCTAAAGTTTTTATCATCGCTTTACCACTACTTAAAAACTTTCTACCTCTTGGCCAAATGTCACCTGTACCAGCAATTACTACTGGAAGAATAGGTACTTTGTTTTCTAAAGCAATATGGAATGCTCCACTTTTGAAATCTTTAAAATCATCTTTTGGAACTCTTGTTCCTTGAGGGTAGACCATAAGTGACCAACCGTTATTAAACAATTTTTTAGCCTGTGCGTTTATTGATTCTTTATCATTAGGATTATTTCTATCAACTTTTATGAAGTTAAAAGCTTTGATAGCTGTTTTAAAAAATGGCAGTTGATAAACTTCTTTTTTCGCCATAAAAACCCAATTTATTTTTAAATATTTAAAAAGAATCATATTATCTATGTTTGATAAATGATTGGATATAACTACGTAAGGAACATTTTTATTATATTCAACAACTTTCGTTAATGTAGTTTTTGCTCTTGCCGCCCACATCCATGGCTTTACCCATGATTGAGCAATATAATATTTAATTTTTGTGTACTTACTAAACAAACCAACAAACCAAATACTATATGCTACCGGGATTGTATATACTGCCATTATGAGTAGGTTTACCGACGATAAAATCTTGTTCTTTAACATGTCTTATATACTACATATGTAATTAAACGAATAAAGAAAAATGAACGAAAAAAAGATATTAAGAAGTAACCTCAACATACAAAATGAGAATTTAAAGTATACAGAAGACAATATTTCAAAATTAAATCATTTAATAAAAAATAAAATAATTTGTGTATATATTCCCCTTAAATCAGAAATTGATATAAATGATAAATTATTTGGATATCAAAAAATACTAACTACATATTTAGATAATAAAACATTAAAGATTTGTAAGTATAAAAAGCCATTTAAAAAAAATAAACTTAATGTTTTTGAACCAGAAAATCCAACTGCTGAATCAGAAGTTGATGTATTTTTAATTCCTGGATTAGCGTTTACTGTTGACGGAAAGAGACTAGGCAGGGGAGGCGGTTTCTATGATCAAATGCTAAAATTTTACCCTAAGTCATTAAAAATTGGTTTGACTTCAAATGATAGAATTTTAAAAAATATTCCAACTGAAGATCATGATATTTTCATTAACTATGTTTTTACTAATGATAAATATTACAAATCATGAATATAGTAATATTTAATTAATGGATTTAAGTATTAACGTAGGTTATTTTGGACCTCATATAACTGATGATCATGAACTAATAAAAGATCTTGATGATATTGGTATTTCATGTGTTTGGACAGCAGAAGCGTATGGTTATGATGCTGTAACACCTCTTGCTTATTTTGCAGCTTTAACAAAAAATATGGATATTGGTTCAGGTATTATGCAGATACCTGGGAGAACACCTGCAATGACGGCAATGACAGCTGTTACTTTAGATAAAATGTCAAACGGCAGATTTAGATTAGGTTTAGGTGTTTCTGGACCTCAGGTAGTAGAAGGATGGCATGGGGTTCCTTATGGTAAACCGCTCGCAAAAACAAGAGAGTATGTTGGACTTGTTAAAGAAATATTTAAAAGAGATGGAAAAATCGAACATTCAGGAGAATATTATACACTTCCTTATAATGAATCTGACTCAACAGGATTAGGAAAACCTTTAAAAATAATAGAAGAACCTTTAAGAAGTGATATTCCTATTTATATAGCTGCTATTGGTCCTAAGAATATAGAATTAACCGCTGAGATTGCTGATGGATGGTTACCGTTTATGTACTCACCAAGTCAAGGTGATGAAGTGTTTAAAAAATATTTAGACAAAGGTTTTAATAAATCAACTGAAAAAAATAAAAAAGAGAGATTCAATATTGTTGCAACAGTAAATGCAAAGATATGCACTGAAGAAGAAAAAGAAGAAAATTTAAAGCTAGCTAGGAACATATATACCCTTTATGTCGGAGGCATGGGTGCAAAAGATAAGAATTTTTATTTCAACTTAGTATGTGACTATGGTTACGAAGATGAAGCTCATCAAATTCAAGAGTTATATTTATCAGGCAAAAAAGATGAAGCAGAAGCTTTATTTCCATCAGTTTTGTTAGATGATTTAACTTTGGTAGGTACAAAAGAAGAGATTAAAGAAAAATATGAAGTCTGGAAAAATTCAAATGTTACTGAATTATCAATAGGTTTACCTGTAGATATTGAGACAATTAAATATTTAAAGTCTTTAAATTAAAATATTGACAATATTGCTTTTACACAATCTTCAGGATTATCTTCCTGAAGGAAATGTCCAGCTTGTTGAATAGTAGTATGAGGCATATTTGTAGTACCAGGTACAAGTTTAAGAAACGCTTTATCCACGCCCTTCATGACAGGGTCACTGTCGCTAAATGCACATAGAAAAGGCTTATCCCATTCTTTTAATTTAACCCACGCATCTCTGTTATTTTGTGAGCTTGGATCATCAGGTGTTATTGGTACAAGTGTAGGGAACTGCCTTGCTGCTTCTTTATAAGCATCATCTGGAAAAGGGGCATTATAAGCATCAATTGTATCTTGCGATATGTCTCTTACAGTACCTCCTTTAATTATTCCCCCAACATGAAAGTCTTCAACTGTTTGAGAGTATTCTTTCCAATTCATGAAAGCTTCTCCTGGATCATAGTCTCCAGTAGGCAGCATTGTATTTGCAGCTACAATATTCATAAAACGATCAGGATATTTTGTAACTAATCGTAAACCAATTAATCCACCCCAGTCTTGCCCATAAAGGGTTATGTTATTTAAATCAACAGCCTCTAACCAATTAGACATCCAGGTAACATATTTTTCATATGTATACCCATTTCTATCTGTCAGTTTATCTGACTTTCCAAAACCAGGTAAATCTGGAACTACGACTCTTTTTCCAGCTTTTACTAAAGGGTCTATCATCTTTCTATATAAGTAACCCCAGCTTGGTTCTCCATGTATTAAAAGTATCGTATCAGAAATTTCTGAGCCTTCGTCAATGTAATGAATTCTTATATTTCCGTATTCTGAATCTATTTCTTTATACTTAGCCTCATAAGGCCAATCTTTAAGATTTTCAAATCTTGCATCATCTGTTCTTATAATTTCTACCATGTAATTATTTTACAGATTATGTATAACATTTGTAACAACACCCCAAATATATCCTTCGGTCTGTTTTTCAACAGTGATAGGTTTGTATTTTGGATTCTCAGGTTCAAGCACTATTTTTTTACCATTTGTTCTATATCGTTTCACTGTTAATTCATTATTTATAACAGCAATTACAACCTTTCCATCTTCAGCTTTTAGGCTTTTATCAACAATTAAGATATCATCTGGAAAAATTCCTGCATTAATCATAGAGTCACCAGAAGCTCTTACTAAAAAAGTTGAGGAAGGATGTTTTACTAGATATTTATTCAGATCAATCTTGTCTTCTAAATAATCATCTGCAGGGGAGGGAAATCCAGCTGCTACTTTATTTCCGTATAAAGGAATTTCGTGTAGCCCTTTATTTATGATCTTTGATACATAATCAATCTTGCTCATTGGTATGCGAACAGCTTTTGTGGACTCGCCATACTTACCTTGCCCTTTTGGTCTACCTGCTCCCTTACGAGCTCCACCTCTTGTCATAAATAATGTCTTTCTTTTTCTTTAGAATAGTGTACAGTATTCAAAGGAGTAAGTGAATGAATAATAAAATATTTGCCTTAGTTGACTGTAATAATTTTTACGCGTCTTGTGAAAGAGTATTCAATCCAGAACTAGAGGGGAAACCAATTGTTGTACTTTCTAATAATGATGGCTGTATCGTTGCACGATCTAATGAAGCGAAAGCATTAGGAATTCCCATGGGAGCACCATACTTTAAGTACAAACAGTTTATGAAGAGAAATAACGTATATGTATTTTCTTCAAACTACACATTTTATGGAGATATGTCTGCAAGAGTTATGACCTCACTGCGCTCCATAGTTGGTGAGATAGAAGTCTATTCAGTAGATGAAGCATTTCTTGATATCAGTGATTTTTATTATTGTGATTTAACAGAGACTGCAAAAGAAATAAGGAGACTAGTTAAACAGTGGACAGGTATTCCAGTATCAATTGGCATAGGTTCAACAAAAACATTAGCAAAAGCTGCTAATAGGCAAGCAAAAAAATATGAATCATCAAATGTTTTTGATATTAGAGGTGAGCCCGAGAGAGTTGAAGTTTTAAAAGATTTAGAATTGGAAGATATTTGGGGAATTTCTACAAGATGGGGTAGGAGATTAAGGAAGATCGGGATTCAAAATGCTTATGACTTATCTACAGGAAACCCAAGACAGATACGCAAAGCTTTAAGCATTGTTGGAGAGAGAATTCATTATGAGCTTAATGGAAAGTCCTGTATCCAGATAGAAGAAGTAAAAAATAAAAAGAATATTATTTCATCGAAATCTTTCGGAAAGAAAGTAACTAAGGTTCAAGAACTAGAGGAGGCTGTTTCCATGTATACAGCTAGAGCTTGTGAAAAATTAAGAGAACAGGGATCAAGAGCTCAGGGTATCTATGTATTTTTAAGAACGAGCCCTTATCTTGAAGAAGAGAATAAGTACAGCAATGGCATGTCTTCTTACTTCGATATTTCAACTAGTAATACCTCGAACATTATTAAAGAAGCCAAGCGTTTAACAAATAAGTTGTTTATTTCAGGTTATGAATATCAAAAAATAGGAGTAATGCTACTTAATATTACGGACGCTAAGAATGAGCAATACAGTTTCTATAAATTTGAAGATTATAACAAATCAGATACAGTGATGGACTCTTTAGATAGTGTTAATGGAAAGTTTGGGACAGGGAGCCTCTTTTTCGGGGCACAAGGCATTCATAAAAATTGGAAAATGAGAGCAGATAGAAAGTCAGCATCATATACAACTAAAGTAGATAACTTACCAAGAGTTACTTAGCTTAATTAAAGAAATTTATCTACAGGCAGAACAGTATTTCATATTTGATTTAATTTTAATAAATAAATTACAGCAATCTTCATCTGCACAGGTATCACCAATATATTTATAGCAAATAAATTCAGAACAAAATTTATCACATTTATGCACTTTATCATTAATTGCATCAACAAATCTATCTAATTCGTGACTTGTTAAATAGCGGAATGGCTTATCATTAATTAAGTTTTCGAATGCTCTCCAGTCAAGAGAGTAATTGCCGTCATAACAGCCTCCACACATTACCTTACAATCTTCATCACAATAATCAGGTTCTGATGTATAGGGATCAAGTAATGTTACTAATGATAAAACCATATCAAAGTTGTTAGAAGTTTTTAAGTATTTCCAAGTCTCTTCGACAATTAGTCTGTGAATTTCTTTCTGGATTCTAGTTTCTACAGTAACCATTACAATATAATTCTAATTATTCACTATGACATATTTTAAAAATTGCTTCCGCTCTACTCCTTTGTATTTATTATTTATTAAGCTCCCTCCAGAACTTTCTAGTTTGTAAATACCAAATAAAACCAAAAAAGAATCCCAACATTGGAAAATACCTGAATAAAAGCAAGATGTCATATTTTGTAGCAAGGTATCCTATTAATAAATTTGAAATAGTATACATTGAAAAATAAAATGTATAATCGATACC
>CABXDL010000017.1 GCA_902510995.1 uncultured Candidatus Actinomarina sp. | reverse complement strand
GCGATATTGTTAGTGTCCTTGAAGATGGAATTGTTATGCAAAGTGCAACACCTCAAGAAATTTATTTAAATCCAGTTAGTCAGAATGTTGCAAATTCAGTTGGAGACCCAAATATTATTAAAGGATTTTCTACAGAGGGAAGAGTAGAGACAGCTCTAGGAACTTTTGTCTCAGCTTTTAATGGTGCTTTGGATGTGTCTATAAGACCAGAATGTATTGAAGTTACTCTCGACTCGAAGGGGTCATACGTAGTAAAAGAGTGTATTTTTTATGGACACGATCAAGTTATCTCTTTTGAAAATAGTGCAGGACAAGTATTTAGATCAAGATCTTTGCCATCAACAATTTTTGAGCCTGGAGATAAAGTGTCTATAGAGATTTCAGAAGTAACAACTTTTCCTTCAAATACTTGATTTAATCTTTGATACTTTCCCAGCAATAGCTTGTAATCGCATTTCTATATCTGATAAATTATTTGTAGCTCTATTGTTTGAGTTTTCAGCAATATGTTCTCTTGCAGTTGCTAAAGACTTAACTAGTGTCTCAAGCTCATTAATGAGAAAGTCTATTTCAGAGTAAATATCTTCTTTATTCATAATTTAAATTACAGTTTCTAGTTAAATATTATATATATGAAAAGGAGAATAATTAAATGTCAGAAAAAATAGCAAAACTTAAAAGATTTAATGTAATTATGGGCTTCCTTCATTTAGTTCAAGGAAGTGCATTATTTTGGTTAGGAACAGTTGTTAATACAGATTTTGTAGTTCCAATAACCCTTACTCAATTAGCTGCAGAAGGGAACCCAGGAGACCCATCAAGCTTTGCTCTAGCTCCAAAGTTAGAAATTTGGAGAGAGATTACTAATTTTGGCCCTGCTGTGGCAACATTCTTATTAGCTTCTGCTGTTGCTCACTTTTTAATTTCTGGTCCTTTTTATTCAAAATATCAAGAAGATTTACAGAAAGGCATAAACAAAGTTAGATGGATAGAGTATTCAATTAGTGCATCCGTCATGCTTGTCTTGATTGCTTTGTTAGTGGGAATTTATGATATCTGGGCTTTAGTTGGAGTATTTTTTATGTGTGCTGCAATGTGTTGGTTTGGATGGATGATGGAGGTTCATAATCAATATACAGATAAGGTTGATTGGACTAGCTATATTATGGGGACCATTGTAGGGATTGCTCCCTGGATATTTATATTTATTAATCTAATTGGTGATGGCGTATCTAGCGATACAAATCCTCAAGGAGTTCCACAATTTGTAGTTTGGATTTTTATAAGCATCTTTTTATTCTTTAATACTTTTTCAATAAATATGGTCTTACAGTATAAGGGCGTTGGTAAATGGAAAGACTATTTATATGGAGAGAGGGTTTATATTTGGTTGAGTCTTTTATCTAAAACTTGTTTGGCATGGCAAGTATTTTTTGGGACTTATCAGCCTAATTAAATTATTTAATTTTTCTTCCAAAAAGGATTACAAGAATAAGAACAATAAGTAATCCTATATATGATAAAGCCATTACTTATTGTTTTTAAATCTTCTATATGTAATTATTAAAATACCTAAAGGGACTAAAACAATTGATAAAGAAATTGTAATGCCGACCAACCCTTCTATCCAACCAAGAGCTCTTTGAACATAATAATTCCATGAGAATAAAGATATTCCAGACCCTTCTCTTATTTCAAGACTTAAGGTTGAATATGAAACAGATGTTTCATAATAATTTTTTTGATCTTCAAGAATTTCAATATCTTGATTAATGTATCTTAATTGTGATTGAACTTCTAATTTCTCAGATGTAGTTTTTGCTTCAGCTTTAATTTCCTCTAGGTCCGCTTTTTCATTAAGCAATGAATTTAATCTTGAATCAATATTTAAAACATAGGTGGTAACGTCATTAGCATTTATGTTTATATTTGAAAATTTTGATACTTTCTCTACCTCAATTAAAAACTCATCAAAACTTTCTGCCGGAATACTTGAAGTTAAATTATAACTTCTTAAACCTTGATAATTTGTTGAAAGATAGGTGTTAGTTATATATCCCTCATACTTATCAATTAGAATTTTGAATTCATTTACTTTCTGATTAAAGCTACCACTACTTACATCTACTGAGCCGTAAGCTGTTTTTACAATATAATCTCCTTGAGATAAACTTTCTGATCGAGACATACTCATGCCTTCTGACATGTCTCCATAAAAAGGCTCCGGAGATCCAATACCAAATTCTGTTGATGAGTCTACATTGCAAGATAATAGGAAAAGAAAAAGGAGAGAAGTTAATTTTTTATTCATCTTTGATATTATATATTCTTAAAAATTTGAAAATTCAATTAGAGGAATTTTCATTTCCTCATCAGTTAATCCACCATGGTAACCTACAAGGTCTGCCTTAAGGTGCTTAGGGAAAATTATATTTCCTTTATCTACTAGGAAACAATATTCTGGAACAAGCCTATCCATATATTCATTTTCAGATTTTCCAATTAGTAACTCTAATTCATTCTTAGTTATAAAATTACCTGGAACATTTTCAAATACTTTTCTTACTTCTTCTTCAGGTCCATTTGCATAAACTGCTCTCTGGTCTCCAAATACTTCCACAGACTCTGGATATTCAAGAATAAATCTACTTTCTTTATCAACATTTGTTAGTCCATGATCAGCTGAAATTAGTGTATATGTTTTTCTGATGCTTGATTTATTAATTACTTGAATAATATCCTCAAATATCTTTAGCTCCTTTTTCCATTCTTCGCTACCTACTCCAAATAGATGAGCTGCAATATCAATTTTTGGGTAGTAAATAAAATTAAATCTATTTTCTAACAATGAACTATTTTTTAATAAATCAATAAGCTCATCCTCATCTTTATAGTTTATTTGATTGGAGTTTCTATAAATATATTTTGAGAGAGCACTATTTTCAAGATCTTTGGGCTGCACATTATTAGTAAATATATTTTTTTCTTTAAATATTGTCCAAATAGTTTTGTTTTCTAAGAAAAAATCATCTTCTAACATTTTTTCATTTTCTTTGCTCCAATTAAGAGCATTAATTAAACCATATTCTTCTTTATCAAACTGGAAGTAGCCTAACATTCCTGTATTTACAGGTTCAGCAACTAAATTAATCGTACTTAGAGCAACATTTGTCGAGCTTGGAAAGGTTGAATTTATTGAACCAGCATTAAGGATGTTAAGACTCGAGTCTGTCTCTTCTATATTTTTACTTCCTAGACCATCTGCGATTATGTAATTGATTGTTTCAGCTCCATATAAAGAAGGAGATAAAGTTATTTCTTTGTTTTCTGTGAAAAAATCTTCATTCAATACAACGTTATAAATTTTTTTAGAAAGATCTAGAAGATTTGGTTCTTTGAGAATATTTTCAAATTTATCCATAGAAAAATCTTACAAATAATTTCACTGAAGTTGTAAAAAAAAGTAAACTTTTTTAAACATACTAAAATTACATATATGATTTCTTATTTTCAGGACTATATAACAGTGGGCGTTGTATTAAGCATTGGCTTAGCCTTAATGGTATTAGTTACAAGTCTTGCAGCAGTTATAAGACCAAATAATCCTTATCGTGAAAAGCTAACAACTTATGAATCTGGTGTTGATCCTGTAGGGACCGGTTGGAGTCAGACTTATATAAGATATTATGTATTTGGTCTTCTTTTTGTTATTTTTGATGTTGAAGCAGTATTTATTTTTCCTTGGGCAATAAATCTTGAAAGATTAGGCTACTTTGGTTTAATTGAGATGCTTATCTTTATCTTTATTTTGTTAATTGGCCTTATCTATGCGATTAGGAAGGATGTCTTAAAATGGGAGTAGTTGATAAGTTTGGTTTACCAAAACCAATTTCTGCAGTATTTAATTGGGCAAGATCTTATTCCTTGTGGTACTTTCAATTTGGATTAGCTTGCTGTGCTATCGAAGTAATGGCAGTTAGTGGCCCTAGACATGATTTTATGAGATTAGGAATAATTCCTTTACCAGCATCTCCTAGGCAAGCGGATTTAATGGTAGTAGCAGGAACTGTTACCGACAAAATGGCACCATCAGTAAAAAGACTTTATGATCAGATGCCTGAACCTAAGTATGTAATTTCAATGGGCTCATGCTCTAATAGTGGTGGACCATACTGGGATTCATACTCTGTTACCAAAGGTGTTGATCAATTAATCCCAGTAGATGTTTATGTACCGGGTTGTCCTCCAAGACCAGAAGCTTTACAAGAAGGAATACTTTTACTTCAAGAAAAAATTAGAGGTGAAGACATAAAGGCTAAATGGAATGAGGAACAAATTGAACCAGTCTGATTCCCAAAGCTTCATAGATTCTCTTTCATCAAAATTCACCAATATAGTAAATGAATTTGATACATTGAAAATTAATATCGAGCCATCCCAATGGACAGAAACTATGGCTGAATTAAAAAATGAATTTGGGTTAACATACTTCTCCTGGCTTAGTGCTATTGATTGGGAGAATGAAGTTGCAGTAGGTGATCCACCTAAAGAACCTGTTAGTCCCCATTTTGAAATAATTTGCTGTCTTTCTGAATCAATAGAAGGTAACTTAGTACTCGTCTCGACAAAAGTTGAAAAAGAGAATCCTTCAATTGACTCACTTGTGAGCATATATGCTGGATCAAATTGGCATGAAAGAGAAGCTTATGAAATGTTTGGAATTGATTTTGCTAACCATCCAAACCTTACAAAGATTTATTTACCTGATGGATATGAAGGCAACCCAATGCTTAAATCGTTTGAACTTATAAGCAGAGAGGTAAAACCTTGGCCTGGAGATGTAGATGTTGAAGGAATGCCAGAAGAAGGCAATAAAGAAGGGGAGAGTTAATTGGATACAACTATAAACCCAAATAACATGCCTCATATTTCAGAGGCTTCAGTGTCTGTAGAAATTGAGACTGAAGATATGACATTAAACATTGGCCCCCAACACCCATCAACTCACGGTGTTCTAAGATTAGTTGCCAAAGTTGACGGAGAAAAAATATCAAGTGTAGAGCCGGTCCTTGGATACATGCATCGTGGTTATGAAAAGTTGGCTGAGGTTAGAACATATCCACAAATAACAACTCTTGTAAATAGAATTGACTGGGTTTCAGGGTTTGCTAATGAGATTCCATTTATAGCAGCTACAGAAAAATTAATGGAGATAGACGTTCCAGAAAGAGCCCAGCATATTCGTTTAATTTTGACAGAGATGGCAAGAATTGCATCACACTTCGTATTTAACGGTGCTTATGCTCTAGAAATAGGAGCTTTAACTCCAATATTTTTAGCAATGGAGGACAGGGAAAGAGTCCTTGACTTAATAGAGTCTGTTACAGGAGGAAGATTTCATCCTAACTTCAATCGAATTGGAGGGGTTAAACCAGCTGCAGGAGCAGGACCAACAACTAAAAAAGATATCCAAGACTTACCTGCAGGTTTTTATGAAGAAACAAAAATAGTCATGGAGAAAGTACTGGAGGGTGTTGATAGATTTGAAAATTTAGTTGGTGGAAATGAGGTCTTTAGAGTCAGAACAAAGAATGTTGGTATCATTACAAAAGAAATGGCAGAAGATTATGGAGTATCTGGTCCAATACTGAGAGCTTCTGGAGTAAAGTTTGACCTTAGATCACATACAGACTTCCTTCCTTACGATAAATTTGATTTTGAAATACCGGTTGGAGAAAATGGGGATTGCTATGACAGGTGGTATGTGAGATTGGTAGAAATGAGAGAATCAGCAAAGATCATACTACAAGCAATTGACTCAATGCCTTCAGGCCCTTTACAGACTAAAGTACCAAAAGTTATAAAAGTTCCAAAAGGGCAGTCTTATGTAAGAACAGAGAACCCTAAAGGAGAGATGGGTTTTCACGTAATATCAGAAGGTGGGTTAGGTCCTTATAGATTAAAAATTAGAACACCGTCCTTTAGTAATATTTCAATACTTCCAGAATTATTAGAGGGACAATTATTACCAGATTTAATTGCCATTATGGGTAGTTTGGATTTTGTTTTGGGAGATGTTGATCGATGAGTTTTGGTACTGAGATTTTAATAAAAGTAGGTGTTGTTCTTGCTTTTGCATTAAATGGTGCAGTGATATTTACATTAATGGATGTTAAAGGGAGCGCATGGATGCAAAGAAGGCCTGGACCACTTCATGTTGGGTTAAGAGGTTTTATTTTCCCATTAGCTGAAGTGATTAAATTTATCCAAAAAGAGGATATTATCCCTACAAAAGTTGACAAAACAGTTTTCAAGCTTGCCCCAGCGTTTATTTTATTTTCAGTGTTCGGTCTTTTTGTAGTAGTGCCTATAAGCCCAACACTGGTGGTCGCTGACTTAAATTTGGGAGTATTTTATTTGTTGGCAATCAGTACGATATCTACTTTAGGAGTCCTTACGGCAGGATGGTCATCGGCTAATAAATATTCATTAATGGGAGGGCTAAGAGCTGCCGGACAACTTATAGCTTATGAACTACCTTTAATACTTGCCGTAGTCGGAGTTGTTATACAAGCAGAGACAATGTCTCTTGTTGGGATAGTTGAAAAACAGATTGAATGGGGCCTTCCTTTTGTTATAGCAGGACAAGGGGTAGCTTTTGTAATATTTATGATTGCTGCAACTGCAGAAATGATGAGAATTCCTTTTGATATGCCTATTGGTGAATCTGAATTAGTTTCTGGCTTTATGACAGAATATTCAGGAATTAGATTTCTAATTTTTTATATAGCTGAATATATAAATATGTTTGTTATGTGCGCTATTGCAGCCACATTATTTCTTGGAGGGTATCACATACCTCTATTACCTGTAGAGTGGGTTAATTTTTATGGGCCAGTTTCACTATTGACAAAAACACTTCTTCTTGGTTTTATTCTTGTATTAGTTAGATGGTCTTTCCCAAGATTTAGAGAAGATCAGCTTCAAAATATTGCATGGAAGATTCTAATTCCACTTTCTTTATTAAACATATTGATAACATCAGTAATGAAAGTAGTTTTTTAAATGAAAGATTTTAGACCTAAACTTCCAGGATTTTTAACAGGAATGAAAATTCTATTAGTTAATATGTTTAAAACTTTATCTCCATTGACTAAGAATCCAAATGTAAATTATCCATTTGAAAAAGAAATTGTCGCACCAAGAGCAAGAGGGGTTATAGCTCTAGATGCAGAAGCTTGTACAAGTTGTATGTTATGCGCAAGACAGTGTCCTGATTGGTGCATCTATATTGAAGGACATAAAGAATTACAACCACCTTCAAAACCTGGAGGAAGAGAAAGAAGCAGAGCAGTGCTTGATAGGTTTGATATAGATTATGCATTATGTATGTATTGTGGGATCTGTGTTGAGGTATGTCCATTTGATGCTTTATTTTGGACTCCTGAGTATGAATATTCTGAGTACAACATGGGAGCTATGCTCCATGACAAAAACAGATTGGATGAGTGGCTAAAGACTGTTCCAGAAACTGGCGGTTTAGAGAATTAATATATGGAAGCAATAGATATTTTCAGTTATTTTCTATTACTCGGCCTACTTTTGGCTGGAGCAAGGGTTGTTACAACTTCCAATGTTATTCATGCAGCAGTAGCTTTAGTATTTACACTTACGATTACAGCGGTAATCTTTTTGTTGTTAGCAGCTGAGTTTGTAGGTTTAGTTATTGTTATGGTCTATATAGGTGCTGTAATTGTACTATTTTTATTCGGAATAATGATTACAAGAGCTCCATTGGGTGAGAATGCAGAGCTTGATAATGATAAAAATAAAACTATAGCTTTATTAATTTCTTTTTCAATTTTTGGAATTTTTTCATATATACTTTTAAATACTTTTGATCGACAGATAAACATAACCGAAGGAACATCAACTGAA
Organism: uncultured Candidatus Actinomarina sp.; assembly: GCA_902510995.1. Classification (GTDB taxonomy): domain Bacteria; phylum Actinomycetota; class Acidimicrobiia; order Actinomarinales; family Actinomarinaceae; genus Actinomarina. The sequence goes on along the minus strand of CABXDL010000017.1, from coordinate 12,337 downwards.
ATTTTGGGCCAAATACTATTAAGTAGGTTTGTCTATCCTTTTGAAATTGTTTCATTTGTTTTATTAGCTGCTCTAATTGGTGGAATAACCATAGCAAGAAAAGATAATGCTTTAGTTGATGAGGATCAAGTATGAGTGCTCAGCCATTCTTAATTGCAGCAGCTGCTTTGTTTTCAATGGGTATATACGGAATCCTTGTAAGAAGAAATGCAGTAATGGTTTTGTTGTCTATTGAATTAATACTTAATGCTGTAAATATAAATTTTGTAGTCTTCAACCAGATGCTTTCAGATGTTTTATTAAATGGACAAATATTTGCTATTTTTGTTATAACAATTGCTGCTGCAGAAGTTGGCATTGGTTTAGCAATAGTACTTATGCTATTTAGAAACAGGCAGACAGCTAATATAAATGAATTTGATTTGATGAAATGGTAGTTAATTACAATATAAATTTACTTGCTGAAGCAAAGGCTTCCTATACAGATGGTGGCATCTTTGCTGAATTCGCATGGATTATTGTAGTGTTGCCTTTTTTAGCAGCTTTATTGATAACCTTTTTTGGAAAGAACTTACCCCTAAAGGGTGCAGAGATTGCACTGGGTTCAGTATTTTTTATATTTCTTTATAGTTGTATTTTGTTTTATCTCAACATAACTAAAGGCGTTGCATCAGAATTTTTTGTCAATGTTGGTAGCATAGGGTCTTTTGAGATTGAATTTGGATGGGTTGTAGACGGTCTTTCTATAATGATGTATTTTGTTGTAGGCACAGTTTCATTATTAGTTTTTATATATGCCATAAACTATATGGAAGGTGAAATCAGATATACCTTCTTCTTTACATCCTTAACTCTATTTGCTGGAAGCATGCTAGTTCTTGTGTCTGCTCCAACACTCTTACAATTATTAATTGGTTGGGAATTAGTTGGTGTATGTTCATACTTACTAATCGGCCATTATTGGGAGGAGAAAGAAAACTCATCTGCTGCGATGAAAGCTTTTATTACAAATAAAGTTGCTGACGTAGGTTTAATGATAGGTATTATTATTCTCGCTCTTACAACTGGAACATTAAGAATTTCAGAAATACTTTATCAGGCTACTCACGATTACGAAGCAATTAAATCTGTAGCGTACATAGCTGGAATCTTAATATTCATTGGTGCCATGGGCAAGAGTGCTCAGTTTCCTTTACACGTTTGGCTACCTGATGCTATGGCAGGACCTACACCAGTTTCAGCACTTATGCATGCTGCAACTATGGTGACAGCAGGTGTTTACTTGTTAGGGAGGCTTTTTCCTTTTTACCAAGGAATAGCTCATCAAGCACTAGACGTTGTTCTTATATTTGGGGTTATAACATTATTTAGTGCAGGTCTGATTGCAATTGTTCAAGATGATTTGAAAAAAGTTTTAGCATATTCAACTGTAAGTCAGTTGGGATACATGGTAACTGCGATGGGTTCAGGAGCATACACAGCAGGACTGTTCCACTTGTGGACACACGCTTTCTTTAAAGCTCTTTTATTCCTTGGAGCCGGTTCTGTAATACATGCTGTTCATACAAATAATATGTCAGAAATGGGAGGACTCAGAAAAGAGATGCCAAGAACATTTATGACTTTCATAATTGGAACAGTGGCGCTTGCGGGATTACCTCCTTTAGCTGGATTCTTTTCAAAAGATGAAATACTAGCTTCATTAAATCATGAAGGCCATAATTTCTTCTTCATAATCGCTGTAGCAGGTGCATTTATAACTGCTTTTTATATGACCAGAGCAGTTTTGTTAACTTTTTATGGTGAATACAGGGGACATGGCCACCCACATGAGTCTGATTCTATGATGACAACCCCTCTTATGGTCTTAGCTTTTTTTGCAGCTGTAGCTGGTTGGGTAAATATCCCTGGGATATATACAGGATTTACAAACTGGGTAACTACCAGAAAAAATGGAATTATTGAACACCATCCTGAGTCTTTTGATTATTTTGCTCTGTCTAGTGGTCTCTTTGCAGGGTTGGCAGGGATTGGTCTTGCTTACTATATATATCAAGTAATTAGTAATCCGGAAAATGGAGATGAGAAGATTAAATTTCAACCAGTTTGGAGAGTTCTTGAGAATAAATATTATTTAGATGATTTTTATTTTAAATATATTGTTGATCCAATAAAAATAACTTTTGCAAAGAGTGTTGATAAATTTAATACAGAGATTTTAGACAGGTTTATAAACAATTTTGGAAATGTGGCTTCATTTCTAGGTCGAATTGTTTATGACAAGCTTGATCAAGGTGGAATAGATAAAGCTTTGAATTTGACTTCCACAGGAACAGATACCTTAGGTAGTAAAGTTAAGTTGATCCAAACAGGTAAGACTCAGCAATATATAATGTATTTTTTAACAGGGGTAATAGTTATTAGTGTATTAGTTTTGTTAGTGTTATAGGAGGAAATTAGAAATTATGACAAGTATTTTAGAAACATTTTCAAATGGATTAGGAATTAGCTTAGTTGTTTTCTTACCACTTGTTAGTGCAGTGTTTATTTTGTTCATTCCAAAAAAACAAGAGTTTTTAATTAAGATTGCAACTTTAGGTTCATCCTTGGTAACTTTTGGGCTCAGTCTTATTGTCGCTTATCAATTTGATTACGACAATGCTCATATGTTTCAACTAGGAAATAAACTAACATGGATTGAAAGTATTAATTCCAACTATGAAATAGGTATAGATGGAATCTCACTTCCTTTGCTTCTGCTTTCCACATTTATATCAGTTTTGGCAATAATCTATTCATTCGAACATCTTCCAGAACCTGTGAATCCTAAAGGTATGATGTCGTTAATTCTAATACTCGAGACAGGAATGAACGGAACGTTTGTAGCCCTCGATCTTATTTTATTTTTTGTTTTTTTCGAACTCGTTTTGTTACCTATGTATTTCATGATTGGTATTTGGGGAGACAGGACAGTACGAAGTGTTGCTGGGTTTAAGAACCAGATAGAAACTAGGCTTTATGCAAGTATAAAGTTTTTTGTCTTCACACTATTTGGCTCAGCTTTTATGTTATTAGGATTTTTAGGCCTTTATTTTAGAGGGAGTAAAACCTTCAGCATTCCAGAATTGATTGAACTAGGAACATCCGGAGCATTTACAGGAACATTTGCAACTCTTGTTTTTGCTGTTTTGTTTTTAGGGTTTGCTGTAAAAGTACCAATGTGGCCTCTACATACTTGGCTTCCTGACGCACATACTGCAGCACCGACTGTAGGGTCTGTATTACTTGCAGCAATACTTCTTAAGTTAGGATCTTATGGTTTTGTAAGAATAGCTTTGCCAATATTACCTGAGCAAGCAAAAGCCTGGGCACCAGCTATTGCTATATTGGCAGCTATTGGAATAATTTATGGTTCATTAGCTTGTTTAGCTCAAACAGATTTAAAGAGATTGATTGCATTTTCTTCAGTTGGACATATGGGTTTTGTTATGCTTGGAATTTCTTCATTAACTTCTATTGGAATTAATGCTGCAATGATTGGTATGGTTGCTCATGGGATAATTACAGGACTCCTTTTCTTTATCTCGGGATCAATGGCACATACTTATCACACTAGAGACATGGATAGGCTTGGTGGAAATATGAAATTACTACCAAAGACGGGAGTATTGCTTGGGTTTACAGCAATGGCATCACTTGGTTTGCCAGGTCTTGCTGGCTTCTGGGGAGAATTTATGGCTTTACTAGGTGCTTATAACCCACTTCCAGGTTTAAATATAACAGTATTTAGAACTTCAATGGTTGCTGGGGCAATTGGAACAGTTCTAACAGCAGGTTACTTATTATGGATGCTACAACGAGTTAACTTAGGAGAACCAAAAGAAGAATGGATTGGTCAAGACTTACATGATGCTGATAATTATGAACTAGCAGCATGGATACCACTTGTAATACTTACTGTATTAATCGGTATATTCCCTAAAATAATTTTTGGTTCTACAAATGATGCTGTTATTAGTTTGGTAACCAAAGCTTTTGGAGGCTGAAATTAGTATTAACTACCTTGCTATTTCAACTGAACTAATAGTAATTTTTACTATTGTTGGAACTATTACTCTGGATTTAATTTTCACTAAGAAGTCTAAATATTTGGTTGCTCTCTTTGCTTTAGTGGGTTCATTAATATCATTTATTCCAATAATTTTTCAATGGGCGAATTACTCAAAAGCTATGGTCTTATTTGACGGTAGTTATGTTATTGATAAATTTTCAATAATTCTTAAAGGTTTATTTATCTTAGTTACATATTTAACTTTCCTTCTTTCTATAAACTTTGTTGAAAGTGACACATATTATGAGGGCGAATATTATTTTCTCTTATTATGTTCTCTACTAGGGGCTTTGGTAGTTGCATCGTCTAGAGATTTATTAACAATATTTATTGGAATTGAACTTGCTTCAGGACCAATGTTTTTACTTTCTGGATGGAGAAAGGGCGATCCAAAATCTAACGAAGGAGCAATAAAGTTCTTTCTTTTAGGTGTGCTTTCTGCATCTTTGATACTTTATGGCTTCTCGTTACTTTATGGAGTGACTGGGAAAATAATTTTTTCAGAGATAGTAAGCTCTTTGTCAGCAACAGGCCTACATCAATCACCAGTTGTTCTATTAAGTTCGATTTTAATTTTGGCTGGTATAGGGTTTAAAATCTCAGTAGTTCCTTTCCATTCATGGGCTCCAGATACTTATGAAGGCTCTCCTTTGCCAGTAACTGCTTATTTATCAATTAGTTCAAAGGCTACAGGTTTTGTTGCTCTTATTATTTTGTTTACTAAGGTATTTTATGAATCAGGTACAAGCTGGGGTGTTATTTTAGTTCTAATCTCTGGAGCAACTATGTTTATAGGAAACTTATCTGCCCTTCAACAAACAAATCCAATTAGGCTTTTAGCTTATTCTTCAATAGCTCAAGCAGGCTTTATTTTGGCACCCATAGCAGTAGCTGGCATAACAGGGAATTATAACGATGGAGTCTATGCAAGTGTTACTTATTTAGTAATCTATGCCTTTATGAATATGGGTGCTTTTCTTGTTGTTAATATTTTGATAAAGGCAAGTGGTTCGGAAAATATATACGAATGGGGTGGTTTAGCAAAAGATTCTCCTATGACCGGTATTTTTTCTGTAGTTTTCTTTTTCTCTCTGGCTGGTATCCCCCCACTTGGTGGTTGGTTTGCGAAGTTTGTAGTTTTTAGAAGTTTATTAAGTACAGGTGAGATATTTGGATTATCTTTGGGGATTATTGGTGCGATTAATGCTGTAATAGCACTAGTTTATTATGCTAGAGTTTCCAAAATTATTTGGATGGATGACTCTCCAGCTGGTGAAAGAGTAATTACAGTTCCAAACCCTTTAAAAGTTGTAGGATTTATTAGTTTAGCTTTAACTCTTTTAGCCGGTGTATTTCCAGGTATTTTTTCAAGCCTTGGAGAAGCCTCAGCAATATTTTTTAGTAGTTAAATTTTCAGTTGTCTAAAGATTTAACCACTTATCTTAAAGAAAAGTATAAAAATAATAGTTTGTATTTTGATGAGTATATGAAAGATTGTCTATATTCTGAATTAGGTTTTTTTAATACAGAAGTAGTTAGATCTTCAAAGGAAGGAGACTTCCTTACTTCACCAGAGGTATCTGAGTATTTTGGTGAAATAATAGCAAATTTCATTAATGAAAAAATACACGGAGGAGACATTATTGAGGTCGGCGCAGGAACTGGTTCTTTAGCTCAAGAAATAGATAGGTATGTAAATAAAGACTTGTTTCTTTTGGAGAGCTCTTCAACTGCTTTGGAAATATTGAATCAAAAGAATTTTATAACTGGTGAGAAACCTGAAATATTTTCCGATAAGAATATAGATATTGTTTATATGAATGAATTACTAGATAATGTTCCATGCTCTATAGGGGTTAACAAAGAAAATCAATGGTATGAAAAAATTGTTAATACTGAAAAGGAAATATTTGAATATGGTTTAGTGGAGATAAGAGATGAAAATCTTGAATGGATAGAGAAGTATAATTTTAAACCTATTGAAGGTATCGAATTAGAGATTCAATTGAATTCAGAGAAGCTTTTAGATAATTTAATTAATATATTCAATCCAAATCATTTTTTGATTTTTGATTATGGATATACATATGAAAATAGAGCTGAAAAACCTTATACCTCTCTACTAAGAACATATAAAGAACATCATTTATCTAGAGATCCACTTGAGGGTCCTGGAGAAACAGACATTACTTATGATGTGAACTTCTCTTTTCTAGAACAATACTTCAAGGCTAAAGGGTATAAGGTTGAATTAATGTACCAATATAATTTTCTTGAGAAATATGGATTTGATAAAATTTATAAAAAATTAAAAGATGATTATCAAAAATCCTCAGATATAGAAAAGTTAAAATTTAAATCTCAATTAGTTGGCTTAGAAGCAATACATAACGAAAGAGGCTTAGGTGGTTTCTACACAATTATTGCTGAAAAATTATAATATATATTACTTATAATTAGATTATGAATGTATTTAAAACAACAGCTTTACTGACTTTAATGACTTTGATTGTTTTATTTACAGCACAGGTTCTTGGTTTTGATTTAATTGTTTCATTATTCTTTGCTTTTATTTTTAATTTTATAATGTATTTTTATTCCGGAAAATTGGCACTAGCTTCTACTAAAGCAAAAAAAATTGAAGAAGGACAATATCAAGATGTTGTGGGCATTATTACTTTCCTAACTCAAAAAGAAAAAATGCCAATGCCTGATTTATATATTATTGAAAATGACCAACCCAATGCTTTTGCAACTGGTAGGAATCCAAAAAATGCTTCAGTTGCTGTAACTACTGGAATATTAAAGGTTTTGACTAGAGACGAACTGGAAGGTGTCTTAGCTCATGAGTTATCTCATATAAAGAATAGAGATATATTAGTTTCAAGTATTGCAGCTATGCTTGCTGCCGCTATATCTTTTATGTCAAGAATGGCTTTTTGGGGAGGAGGCAGCAGGGATAGAAATACACATCCTTTGATCGTAGTGGTTGCCTTTATAGCAGCACCTATTGCTTCAATAATTATTCGTATGGCTATTTCTAGGACAAGAGAATTTGGTGCTGACAAAACAGGATCTGAATTATCTGGAAACCCTTTGGCTTTGGCGTCTGCACTTGAAAAAATTGAGCAGTATTCAAAAATACCTATGCCAGTAAATCCTGCAGTTAGTCAGCTCTTTATATCTGATCCCATGAAAGCCTTTACGAGACCAAGCATTGGTAAGTTATTTTCTACTCATCCACCAACCAAAGAGAGAGTCAAGAGACTAAGACAGGAAGCTAGTGGTATTCGGTTTAGGTAATATAAATTCTGTATTTTCTGCAGATATTGAAGAACATATAAAAGAGGGATATAAATTAATTGATGTAAGAGAAGATCATGAATGGAATGCAGGCCATCACTCATTAGCAGAACATATCCCAATGGCAAAAATTCCGGAAAATCTAGACACTTTTAAAGAGAATGAAAAATATATTATTATATGTAGATCAGGAAATAGGTCTGGAAAGGTGACTAATTACCTCGACAATCAGGGCATCCAAGCTTTCAATTTAACTGGAGGTATGAAAGAGCTTTCATTACATTCAGAAAATGTTATCGATTCAGCTGGTAAAAAAGGTAGCATCATCTAAAATCAATTTGTGATAATTTGTATTGGTAATGCACTTGTTGATTCTCTCCAAACTATTGAGGAAGAGGTAATTGAGCAACTAAACCTTAATAAAGCAAGAATGACTTTAGTAGACAAAGATAGATCAAATTATTTACTAGAAAATATGTCTAATCCTAAATATGCAGCTGGAGGATCTGCTGCAAATACAGCTTACTGGATTTCACAATTAGGTGGTTCAGTAGGTTTTATAGGTAAAGTATCAGATGATATTTTAGGAAATCAGTTTAAAGAAAGTTTAACTAGCTCAGGATTAAGAGATTTAACAGTTTTTGAAAATGATGATAATCAAACAGGTTTATGTGCAATTTTTATTACGCCAGACGGAGAAAGAACAATGAACACTTACTTAGGAGCTGGTGAATATTTGTCTAAAAAAGATTTAAGTGATAAAGATATTAATGAAGCCGAAATTTTATATATGGAAGGATACTTGTGGGATAAGTCTTCAAGTAAAGATGCTTTCTTACATGCTTCTTCCGTGAATAAAAATTCTGGAGGAAAAAATGCAATAACACTTTCAGATGTATTTTGCGTAGAAGCTCACAGAGAAAGTTTTATTGACTTGATAAAAGATAATATCGATTATGTATTTTGTAATGAAGAGGAGTTAAATGCTTTAACTTTAAAAGACTCTGTAGAAGGATCTTTTAATTTTTTTGAAGAAAATTTTCCAAAAGTAGAACAATTAATTTGTACATTAGGCCCTAAAGGGGCAATAGTCATTAAGGATAGTAATCAATATTTTTATGAGGCAACAGAGACACAGGTTATAGACAAGACAGGAGCAGGTGATTTTTTTGCAGCCGGATATCTTTATGGTCTACAGAAAAACTTATCTATTGATGAATCAGCACAATTTGCAAATAAAAGTGCAGCTCATGTGATTAGTGAAATAGGGGTAAGGCCAGAAAAGGAATTTACTTAATCAGTCCAACCTAATAGTCTCACTACTATTCTTTCTTCATCATCAAAAATTTCAAGATTTAATTTTGAAAACTTTATTTCAACTGGACTGAACTTTTTATTTTTTGAAAATATTATTAAGTTATTTTCAGAGTCTAAACCTACTATATGGTTTCCATCTGGTGACCAATGTAATGATTCGAAATAATAACGAGCAGGGGCTCTTGAGTTAAAGACCTCTATTGTTTCTGTCCTATTTACATAATAGACTCCAATAACCCTAGAGTTATAATCACTCGTTTCCCATGGGTCAATTAATTTTTCACCATATACATTCATATTATTTTGTTGACGAGGATAATTTGGTCGACTAATTTTATCCAATACTTTACCGCTATCTTTATCAACTATTAAACCCATCTCATCACCAGTTGATTCATCCCAGTACCTGAGTAGTATCTTTTTTTCTTCATAAATTTGTGCATCATAAAAGTAAATATCATATGAAAGGTCATATAGGTCTGAACCACATATTACTTTTTCTTCTGAGAACTCATTGCTTGAGAGGTCAATTGATAAAATGCATTCATCCATAATATCTGGTGCTGGTGGAATCAGATTTTCATTTTGAATTTCAACATGGTAAATTAATTTGCCTTTAAGGGGTATATCTTTCGTTAGAACACCATAATCAGGGAAGGGGACAACTCCAAAAACTGCAACAATGATTGTAGTTACTAGAAAAATTGCCAAAGATAAAAATAGTGGAAAATTTTGTTTTTTCATACTTCTTATTTATTTGTTTTTAAATTTTCTCTAATTGAATTTAAATATAGTCCAACAACTACAAGAACTCCTCCAACAAGGAACAATACTAAAGGCGGCCAAACATTATCTGGCAATATTTCAGTAATTAGCCTTGGTAAATTGATAACAAGGCCTAATCCACCAATAAAAAATATTACTTGTTCAGAAAGTTGAATACTTGCCCAGACATAAACTACTGATCCAATAATTAAAATTAAAATACTAATTATTTCATCATTACCTAATAGGTCTTCAATTAAAATTATTGTCCCAATTGAAATCGTTGTTGCAGATAAAAAATATCCTAGCCAACTTGGTTTAAGCAATGTTGAGTAAGTATTGATACCCCACACGCTACCAATAGCTATTAGGAATAGTCCTCCAGCCCATGGTTCAATATTTGGAAAAATTAGGTTACCAATAGCTCCTAAGAAGAAACATAAGCAATAAAATAATGCTGCGTGTTGAAAAATTAATTTTGTTCTTTGAAATAAATATGTTGCATATAGTAAAACAAATAATGAAACAACCACATACGAGACATCTTCGCTTAAATCTATTATTCCTGTTTCTTGAAGAATATTTAAAGTAAATGTTACAGATGCTCCAAATGAAATATTTGAAACTAAGAATAGGAAAGAGCTAACTTTTTCTGTTGATTTAAATATAAAAAATTTACCATCTTCAAATTTTTCACTATAACTAGCTGCATAGAAGAGGAAATATGTCGTCGCAACTAAAAGTGCTAATTGTGCCCAATAAGCAAGATTCATCCACAGTAAAGGAATAGTTCCAAGAAGGCCTGATAAAAGAAATAAACCTCCGATTAAGGTTATTGCTCTAGCAACTTTAGATTTTTGATTTGGCTCAGAATTTTCTTCAAATTTTACTATTTCTTGATACGTTTCTTTATTGATTAAACCATTATCAAGCCATCTAGTAAGTAATTCTGCAACTTTTTTTTCCATAATTTAATCCTAATCTATTAATATTTCATCTAACGAATTATCATAGATAATCTAAACTTTAAAAAGACTAAGTTTATTGCCGGGTTGCCCGAGTGGCCAAAGGGAGCAGACTGTAAATCTGCCGGCTATGCCTACGTTGGTTCGAATCCATCACCCGGCACTTGCCCTCTTAGCTCAGTTGGCAGAGCACTTCCATGGTAAGGAAGAGGTCTCCGGTTCAAATCCGGAAGAGGGCTCAGAGTCCTCTATACTAAAATAGAAGTCTCATGGCGGCGTAGCTCAGTTGGTAAGAGCGCACGACTCATAATCGTGAGGTCGGCAGTTCAAGTCTGCCCGCCGCTACATAGAAAAAAGGAGAATAAATGGCTTCAGATAAAAGGCCACCGTTGACGATGGTTTGCACAGAATGTAAATCACAAAACTATGTAACTACTAAAAATAAAACTAATGTTCCTGACAGAATGGAATTTAATAAATACTGTTCAAAGTGCAGAAAGCATGTATTACATAGAGAAAAAAGATAGTAGATTATATATAAAATCTAGATATCCTTAATCATACAATGAGTAATGTCACAAAATTAAATGAATATAGTGATGATATTTCTAATGCTGAGCTAGTTAAAAAATCTCAGCTAGGAGATAAAAATGCATTTGAGGAATTAGTTAGAAGACATCAAGAGTTGGTATTTTCTTTAGCTTACAAATTAACGGGGAACAGAGAGCTTGCAAACGATGTTGCCCAAGAAGCATTTATTAGAGCATGGAAAGCAATTCAAAAATTTAGAGGAGACTCTACATTTAGCACATGGATTTATAGAATTACTGTCAATACAGCTTGGACATTAAGAAAAAAAGCAAAAAAGCATTATTCATTGAATATTGAGGACACACAAGAGCCAGTTGTGATAGATGAAAAAAAGGATCCAGAATTTCTAGCAATTAATTCTGATCTCTCATCTGTTCTTAAAAAAGCTCTTGATCAAATTCCTGTTGAGCAAAGAATTATTGTTGAGCTAAAGAATATTGAAGGAAGATCTCATAAAGAGATTGCAGAATATTTAGATATTAGTGTTACAGCTGCAAAGGTTAGACTACATAGAGCACATCAAAAATTGCGACATATTTTAGAGGAGATTGATGTATGAAATCTTTATTTGAAGAGTTTAAAAATAGTTATATATGTAGGAAAAAAAGAAGACAAATGATTAAAACATATCTAAGTGGTAGTTATTTTCAATTTGATTCTGATAATCATGTTTCTTTTTGTCCGAAATGTCAAATTGCTGGAAAAAGATACAGAGCCTTTAGACAAGAGCTTGAGACAGAAGTTAATAAAGAAGTTGAAGTTCCTGAAGATTTTGCATCAAGAGTAATTGCTTCGTTAGATAAAAAAGTAAAAACTACTACAAATAAGGGTACGAAAATAATACTATTGACATTGCTTGGATTAGTATCGTTATTGATTTTAATTTTAGGACGAAAGCGCTCTTCTAAGGAGTTAGATAAAGAGTAAAGACTTAGGGGTGTAGCTCTAACTGGCAGAGCGCCGGTCTCCAAAACCGGAGGTTGTGAGTTCGAATCTCACCACCCCTGCGAGAGGTATTTATGAATGAAATGAATAGAGAGATGAGAAGAATGTCAGAGCGTGAAGAGCGTCTGGCAAAGAAAGCTGATAGAAATATTGGTCAATTTTCTGGTGAAAAAGTTTCTCGACTTAAGAGAATTGCAAATTATATATTAGAGGTAAGAACTGAGTTGAAAAGAGTCAACTGGCCTTCAAGAGACACATTATCAACATTCACAATTGTCACAATTGTTACTGTTATTACCATGACTTTATTAATATTCGGAATGGATTTTGGTTTTAAAAA
>CABXDL010000016.1 GCA_902510995.1 uncultured Candidatus Actinomarina sp. | reverse complement strand
AAAAGAATTTTTATAACATTTTTGTTTTAATTTAGTAAATAAGCAAGTATTTTTAATGTATGACACAAAATGTTTTTGTATCTTATGCTCGAGAGGATGCTATTTCAGAAAATAACCTAATAGATGAATTTCTTAAACACGGAAAACCAAGAGTTCGTAGAGGCGAAATCTCAATCTTTAAAGATACTGAAAGAATCGACTTTGGTGAACAATGGCGCAAAAGAATCGATGAAGAGTTAGAAAAAACTGATATAGCGATTCTTATGATAAGTGTTAATTTTCTAAATTCAGACTTTATATTTGAACATGAGCTAAAAGTATTGCTTGAAAAACATAAAAATGATGGAGTAAGAATACTTCCTGTACTGTTAGGAACATGCGATTGGGAATACGAAAAAGAAATTGAACAATTCCAAATTTTTCCAGATGCAAATGAACCACTTGCATCTATGAATGAAAATCTTTTTGCAGAGAGAGCTCTTGAGTTTTTCCAAACTGTACTTCCGCAAAATTACAATAAAGATTTTCAAAGTGGAGAACTACAGAGTGAAAATTTAGAAATTGATAGAGAAGGAAAATTAGCTACATTAAGTTTTGAGGAGGATGCATTAGAAAAATGGTTGTTAAATAAAGATGATGTAAGCCGTAGATATTATACGGTTGAAGAAGCTTCTGAATTAAATAAATTAAACTATAAAGATGTCTATTCATTCTTAAAATCAAAAGGGTATTCTAAGCCGAAAGCTTTTACTAAAACTCCCTGGTTTTTAAATGTTGAACAGATGCTGCAATTACAATTTGAATTTTCGAAGGCAATAAAACTAAATGAAGATGAAATGGTAAAGCTTTTTAAAAAATATCACCCTAACAATTATTCAGAATATCAGTCAATTTTTAACACATTGTTAGCTTGGGGTAATGAAAATTTAATTAATAAAAAGTTAGGAACAATTTATTGGGGTCAAAATACTTCTTCGTCTGATCTGGGTTCAGTTGGCTGGATTTACTGGAAAGAAGGAAGAAAAACTTCCAAAGACAAATATTTTCTGTTTCGTGTAGGAGTAAAGGGAGATATTTCTCCATCTTTTTGGTGGAATACACAAAATTACTCTAATGTAGATAAGTATCCTTTTAATTCATTTAATTTTCAATCATTTTTACTTGAAAAATTCTCAAAACTTGGGTTTTCTGAGTTTGGTGGAGAACTAACTCATAACAACGAAAATCTGGCATCAGTTTCGAAAGATAATGCTTTCACAAAAAGAGATCATTTTGTCGATTTAGCAAAATTATCAGACAAGAAAACTATGCAAAACTTCTTAGGAATTTTTGACGAAATAATTGAAGAAATTAATCTTTTATGAAAACCAACGACAATATTTTGAGAAAATAGGTGGAGGAAATGTGGGGTTTTTTATAATTGAATTATGGATTGGAAAGAATACGCTAAAGAATTACTCATTTTTCAAGTAAAAGTATTTTCTCTACCTATAGAGGATGTATCAAAAGAAAAAATTGAAGAATTTAAAAATGAATTTAATGAAATAAAAAAAATGGGCAAACTTGATTGGGATGCAGAAGCACTTGTTGAAAATTATTACGATGAGATAGGAAAAATAGTAGATAAACTTGAAAAGCTCTTAAATGATGAAGAATTGATTCTGGGAAACTCTATTGATGATCTTAGTGCTGGCCCAGGAGGAATAGATGTTCCAGTGACATTAGGAGAGGTTGTTGAAATGAATATAACAAATCAAGAACCGAGAAATTTTGAAGATTTATGATTTAAAAGAATATTTTTAAAAAGTGTCTACAGTTTTAAGAAATTTTGGTGTCTTTTAGGTGTCTTAGTCTTCTTCTCTCTCAAGTCTTAATCGTCTTTCTGTTAATTTTTCACCATCAAAAATCCAGTGTTCTGACCCAGAAACAGAAGTCCAATTGTATCCAAAAACATTTGTTAATATATCTAAAGCTGCGGTGGATAGACTTGTTTCTTTATCATTGTATTTAATTGTTCTATTACCAGTTACGACAGCTTTAATATTTTCATCTTTGTTGAAAGACAATTCTGAGCCAATTGGTATTTGTAACATTTTAAAATTAATTCTTGATCTCATCTCATTTGCTTTTTTTACAGCTTTTTCGTCTTCTGGAGTTTCAAACTCTTCAGTAGTTGGGGTCACATCACTCAAAGCTGCTAAATCAAGAGCAGATTTAACTCTGTCAGGATCAATTTCAAAAAATTCTCTTGATTGATTTACTCGGTGATCATCAAAAGCATCGTGTAATTTTTTTTCAACTAGATCTTGATCATCCACTTCGCAAGCATAAAAACAGTGAAAAGGCAAAGCAACGCTTGTATTGTACAATCGACCCATTCTTTCTTGTAGTCCTTGTGAATTGGTTTTACCAATTTTGACTATCCCAGGCATTGATGGATTTGTTAAAATATAAATAATTCCTGCCATAGCTGTAATTCTATAATTAAATTTTTTTAAATTCAAAACAAATGGTGTCTTTTAGGTGTCTTTTCTATTTTTGATAAGGTTGATTTCTGAAAAACCCTTGTGGGCGCTAGAGGATTTGAACCTCTGACTTCTTCCTTGTAAGGAAAGAACCATTAAATACTAGGTTGTATCTAAGAGTATCAATTTATAGAGTCAATGAACTTAAGCTCTTTCAAAAAGATATCAGAGGTTATCAGAGAGTATCTACAGTTTTAGATAATTTGTGGGTGTTTTGTGGGTGCAAACTTATTGATTAACTAATTCGGTAGTGATATCTTTGGTAGAATTTTCGTAATAACCGTCAATATCTTTTTTAATCTTTTTTGCTATAACTTCAGAAAATTTTGGTGGGACAGCATTACCTATCATTAAATATCCAGATGAAACATTTTCATAAACAAATTCAAAATCATCTGGAAAAGTCTGTATTCTTGCAACTTCTCGAACTGATAATCTTCTATACAAATTTTCTTTACCAGGCTGAAATATAAATTTATCTTTGTGAACTTTAACCATTTTTGGAGCATTAGGGTGTATCGGTGCGTGCCTACCTTGTGCCTGAATTGTAAATGACTGTTCATCCCAACTTCTAACTCTGTTACGGGACATATAGATTGTTGAATAGCTTCCAGTCATATATTCGTGGTTAAGAAAGTCTAAGTTCTTGTTTTTTTGATTTCCATCAAGTGAAGGCAGAGAATTATCTTTTAAATCCCAAATAGCATCTTTTAAGCTAATTCTTTCAGTTTGTGCTTCAGGAAATTCAAATGTTTTGTTTAAATTTTTATGATATCCAACAAAAATTACTCTTTCCCGAGTTTGAGGTACACCAAAATCTGCTGTATTTAGTAATTTATATGTAAAATTATAACCTACACTTTCAAACTCATTAATCAAGTATTCAAATGATTCTCTGTTCTTCGAATTAAGCATTCCTTTTACATTTTCAGCAAGAAAAAATAAAGGTTTTTTTTCTTTAATTAAGTCAATATAGTTGAGGAACACTTGACCTCTTTGGTCATCTAACCCTCTTAATTTTCCAGCAATACTCCAGCTTTGGCAAGGTGGACCTCCAACAATGCCAATCGTATTGGGAAAATCAGTAGATTTTAGTAATTTAATATCTCTGTCATCTACTTCAGTATGTGGAAAGTTTTTCTTGAGAGTAGGTGTAATTTTCTTATTAAACTCATTTGCAAAAACAATATCGAATCCTGCATTTTCAAACCCTAGGTCTAAACCTCCACAGCCTGAAAAGAATGAGGCAATACTATATTTCATATTTTAATATTTTACATTCAATTGATTTTTTTGGATTATCTGGGTCCTCGGTTTTAAAATCTAGAGACTTAATTTTATCTATTTTTTTTAACTTGTTTATTGTATTTGCACCAAAGGATTTAAACTTTTCTTTCCTTGCAACAAAGTAGAGCCCATTATTTTTTTGGTTAGTGAAGTTTCCAAAAATACTCCTAGGATGTCTTAAGCTCCACATACCTCTGATTCTTAGTGATGAATGACCTAATGGGTCGTAATTGTTTATTCGACCAAGTTCATTTGTCTCTGCCATTTTGTAACTCATATTTTTTAAAAAGTCCTTTATGTCTACTTTTATGCTTTTGTAGGTATCTGGTGATGCAACAAAACAGTCACCATACACAAACCAAATATTATTAATAGCCTGATTTGTTACTGAGCCAAGACAATAAACTACATCTTTCTCTGTCCAATTTTCACAATCTTTGATTCTTTGGTTAATCATAGGATCCTTGGATGACATTTTTTGCCTAGGAGGAGAACTATTAAGCTGAAAAGAGGTTGGAGCTAGAGAAGCACTTTTCTTAACTTCTATAGCGTCACCACCTCTAATCATTAAGTCAGGTGGATGATTTTGTGCTCCAGTCCAAGAAAATACTTTACTATATTCTTCAAGACTTTCTTTTTCATCTAATTGTTTGTTTAATAAGTTACAAAACCCATCTTTAATATATCTTTCGAGTGAGTCACCTTCTCTATTGATACTTATCAAAGATTCCTGATGAAGGTCTAATTTTTCTGAATTAGAGTTTATTAAATTAATAAAACCATCTAGCGTGCTGAACATAATTAATTATTACATAGTCTTTTAAAATGTGGGTGTTTTGTGGGTGTGAACAGGTTTTTTCTTACTAGATTTCTGAAAAACCCTTGTGGGCGCTACAGGATTTGAACCTGTGACTTCTTCCTTGTAAGGAAAGAACCATTAAATACTAGGTAGTATCACAGAGTATCAATTTATAGGGTCAATGAACTTAAGCTCTTTCAAAAAGATATCAGAAGTTATCAGAGAGTATCTACAGTTTTAATTAATTTGTGGGGTTTTTGTGGGGTTGAGTAGTTTTTATAAAATTGTCTGATTACCAATACTTAGCTTTATCTGAAATTATCCACCTAATACCACCACGTGGATCTTCGACATCACCTTCAAATCTTGGTATGAGATGCAAATGTGCGTGGCCAACTGTTTGGCCAGCAGCAGGACCACTATTTAAACCAAAGTTAAATGCATCTGGTTTTAATTCTTCAGTTAAATCTTTTCGAGCAAGCTCAACTAACTCACTCATCGCATCTTTAGTTTCTTTATTCAGTTCAAAATAATCCTGAATGTGGTCTTTTGGAATGATTAAAGTATGTCCATTAGAAATTGGGAATGCATCTCTAAAACAAGCTGCAAACTCATTTTCATATAACAAATCATTGTTGTTTACTTTTTCACAGAAAACACAAGGCTTAATCATTGAACATCCTCTACTCTCCAAAAATGATAGCCGGTTTGTTTTAAATGGTCATATATTGATCTGACAAAGTTATATCTTTCCTCTTTTGATTGTCCTGTTTGTAGTATTAATGTCTCTCGTAGTGGATGATGAGATCGGATATAGTACTCATTTCGTGTGAGCAAACGCTTTACATAGTCGTTATGCGGCAAGTTATCCCATTTTTCAGATGTTCCGTTACAGTGATTACAAGCTAGGACTAGATTCCAAACTCTATCTAAATCTTCAGAGAGATTAGTTTTAGTCATTAACGAAAAAGGTAAAAGGTGATCTACTCGAATTGCATCTGGTGTATGTGTTTCAGAAAAATTAAGTTCTTTTGAGCAATAAAAACACTGTCCTCGCTGATACCCGCTGATTGCGTCTTTTACACCAGTAATAGATTTTCTTTTTATTCCACCCTGTAGTGCAATAAGTATCTCCTGTTGTTTGTCATACCCAACTGTCACAAAAGCATTAGAGATACCATACTCCCAAGCTGTCTCAACAAGTTTCCAACGGGCATCGTTTTCTTTTGATAAAGAAGTAGCTGCATTTGTTTGGGATAATTTCAACAACTCATCAGTCAATACAATTTTATTTCCACTCCCTCTCTCATCTAGAAAAAATCTTGTTGATATATCTTGTTTGCCAACTCTGTGAAAAGCATCTATGACATTAACAAAACCTAACTTTGCTGTTGTATCAAGCAGTTTATCTTTTGTAGTTTCATTATCTCTGAATTCACGTAACGTTTTTAGAAATGTTGAAGATTTAGAAATACCTTGTTTATCCGAGTCTTCTAAATGTCTTAATAAAGCTGTTGAAAATGGTATAGCTAACTCATCAAGGGTTATGATGTTTTTTCCTACTTTTCCTAATTCAAGTAAAGATTCAGCCAAAGCAAATTTATACGAAGCAACATTTCTACCGTAAAGAACTACTGATCTAAATAAATCTTTGTCATCCAGATCTTTATTTTCATAAAGGGGCATATAAACATACTAACAAAATATTTATAACCAAATTGTGGGGTTTTTGTGGGGTTTTTAGTATTTTTAACAGGTTGATTTCTGAAAAACCCTTGTGGGCGCTACAGGATTTGAACCTGTGACTTCTTCCTTGTAAGGGAAGCGCTCTGCCAGACTGAGCTAAGCGCCCAATAAATTAAATACGCTTTTTTATGATAGTTTCTTTTATTATGTAAGTGATGAATAATATAACTGTTATTGTTCCTTTCTACAATGAGGAAAAGTACCTATATGAATCGGTTCAAAGACTTATAGTCGAGAAAATTTTTGAAAAAATTATATTAGTAAATGATTTGTCTAATGATAATAGTTTTGAAATTGCACAAAATTTATCAAATAATTATGAACAGATCCATCTTATCTCTACATCTATACAAATTGGGAAAGGTAACGCCATTAGAGAAGCACTTGAACACGTCGAAACCTCACATGTAATTGTTCACGATGCAGATTTAGAATATTTTCCTGAAGATATAACTGAAATGTATAAAATAGCTATAAAAAATAAAGATAGCTTAATTCTAGGATCAAGAACTATAGGAGATAAAAAAAGAACTAATTTATACAGGACTACGTTTTATGCTCAAAAAATTTATGCTTTATTGTTTTCAATATTAAACAATCACAGACTTACTGATATAGCTAGTTGTTATTGGCTATTAGAAACCGAACAGTTAAAATCTATGAATATTTCTGAAAATGGTTTTTCTATAGAAATTGAAGTTTTATCAAAAGCACTAAAAGAAGGATTAAGCATTGTTGAAGTGCCTATTAAATACGAGGGAAGGTCTTATCAAGATGGAAAAAAAATTAGATTGTTGGATGGACTTAAAATATTATTAAAAATTATTTCTTCTAGTAAGTTTGCTTCTTTTTTGAAATGATTCACTTTCTATAAATAATGATATAAAAATTAGGTGTGCTGTATTCATTATGTATCTAAAAGATGATTCTGTTTCAGTATTTTGCCAAATGAAAATATACAAAACTAGAACTAATAAAAAATTTAACATTATTGAGTAAAAAATAATTTTTCTTGTTCTTTCAATAGGTGGGCTGTTTATTGAGTTGATAATAAAGAAAAAAGTAAGGAATAAAAGCGCTGCTAAAACAAATTTATATTTTATTAAATTTTCATAGATTAATAATAAATTTGACCATTTAGCTTCTCTAATAAGGACTACGTCCAAGACTATTTCATATAAATTTTTATCTATATACTCGACTGATTTAGTTGATCCAAAAAATATTTGATTATATATATTAACAATTGCAACCAATCCCAAACCTATCAGGGAAAACAGTTTTTTATTTGAAAACAAAATAATCATTACAATCATAAGCAATGTTATAGTTTCAATAAATTGTTTACTAAATGTTAAAGTACTAAAAAATAAAATAAAAATAGTTTTATCAAAATTCATTTTCTTTCCAAAGCAAAATTTACTGATGTTAAGTATGAAACTTGCAAAAAGAAAACTGACCAATCCTTCCAGCATCAGTGAATCGCCAAGTAAAAACCTTAGCCAACCATCATCTAATACAATCATTAGAAACGAAGAAGAAAGTAGCAATTTATTAAAATTTGATATTTTTAGGTCCAAAAATAAAAATATGCTCATTAATAGAACTAAATTTGAATTACTAGGCATAAAGCTAAATTCAGTATTTAAATAGTTCATTTTATGAATAACTGCTTGGGTATAGCTAAGCATCATTCCATACCCATCAATAACATTGTTTTCAAGTGAGTAAAACAAATTATTGTTAAAAACCCTCTCAGCCAATGGAAGCCATTGAACTTCTACGTCTGGACTTTTAAATTTATATGTTGTCAAGTCAGAGAGTGTTAAGAAGTATCTATTATTAAAAAATATTAGAACAGAGTAGCTAGTTATTCCTAAAGCAATATCCCTAAAGGGAATCTTTTTAACTAAAAATAAAACAAACCATAATATTTGTACGAGAATAAAAATGTTACTAAATGAAGTCAATTTTGTAATTGGAAGAAAAATAATATCAAATAAAAAAAAGCTTGTCAAAAAATAACTTATAGACAATGAAAAAGAATTAAGATTGAGAGATTTATTTATTAATCTTGCAACAAGAAATAAAAATATCATCGATAAGAATAAGGAGATGTACTTAATTGATTGAGACTCTGAATAAACAGTAAAGTAAAAACCCCTATCCAAAATTTTATTAAGTATATTCAAAGCAGGAACAGTGAAAAATAATAAAGGAAAATAATTTAAAAGATTTTTGAAGTTAATATTACGTTTTTTTAAATCTATAAAGTTAAAATAAAATATCGCTAGAAAGAATATTCCTCCAACAAAAACAAGAAGAACGTTATAGGAATTAAGTTCTTCCTCTTGGACTATAGAAGTATTTATCCAACCACCTTTAACATAGTGTTGACATTCTTCGTATGAACTTACTAAGACTACATTTCCATCAGTGTCGGATAATATTATGGACTTATAATTTGGATCATTTATGAAAACATAGTTTGGATTATTTATTATTTCTGTTTGAATAAAACCCTCAGGGACCTCCCCGCAATTAATAGCTATTGTTTCTTGTTCACCAGAGCTGCATCCTAGAAATACTAGGAATAATATAAAATACAATCTTTTAATGTTCATATACTTGTTTTAAATTCAATTTTAACAATAGTCATATGATTAAATATTCATCATCGTAAAATAATTTTTACTATTTTTTAAGCAGAATTTATTTTTAGCTACAACCTAGTGAGTTGCCACAATTTAGACACTTATAGCAAGATCCATTTCTTACTGTAATATGTCCACACTCATCACAAGCTGGAGCATCTCCCATCATATCTGCAAGGACTTCTTGAACAGTATCAACAGTTGTCTCCGTTTTTGCTACAGGTGTAGTTTCTATGTTCTCTACATGTGCAGTTTCTACCTTCTCTACAGGTGCAGGTTGAGTAATTTTTTGAGTTTTTTCTCCACAATTACATCCACCTTCTCCACAGTTACATCCAGAATCTTGAGCTTTTGTTTCTGTTGGGGGTACTTGAACGATATCTGTTCTATCGAGATATTCGAGCCCTAACGCTCTGAAAACATAATCAATAATTGAATTACTCATCTTTATGTTTTCATGTCCTTCAACCATACCTCTAGGTTCAAAAGTTTGGAAAGTAAAAGTATCGACAAACTCTTCCAAAGGAACACCATATTGTAGTCCTTTTGAAACAGCTATAGCAAAGCATCCCAAGACGCCTTTTAATGTTGCACCTTCTTTAGCAATATCAATAAAAACTTCGCCAAGGGTGCCGTCAGGGTATTCACCTGTTCTTAAGTAGACTTTATGACCACCAATTTTTGCTTCCTGAGTCCAGCCCAATCTCTTTTCTGGAAGTAGGAACCTAGGTCTATTCATTCCTGCATAAGCTCTTGTTGGGCTTGTTCCTGGAGCAAAGTTCCCTTGAATCATCATTGCTTCTTCATCAAGTATTTGAGTTATTTCAGGATCTGTCTCGTCAGACTCTCCTTCATCAGAGGAAGATGAAAGAGGTTGTGATGCTTTTGACCCATCTCTATATATTGCAATTGCTTTAACCCCAATCTTTGCTGACTCAAAGTAACAGTCTTCAATATCCTGAACAGTTGCCTCATTAGGCATGTTAACTGTTTTTGAAATTGCTCCAGAGATAAAAGGTTGCGCTGCTGCCATCATTCTCACATGTCCCATATAATGAATAAACCTTTCACCGTCTTTTCCACATCTGTTTGCACAGTCAAAAACATCAAGATGTTCACTCTTTAAATATGGAGCACCTTCAATTTTTTGTGTTCCGCAAATAAACTCGTTTGCTTGAGAGATCTCAGTTCTTGAGAATCCTAAACGGTCTAATAAATTGAAGTCAAAAGATGTGTATTCTTCTTCTTGTATATTCAGTCTTTTCATAGTCTCTTCACCTAAAACAAAAACATTTAATGCATGTTGTATTTCAAAGGCCCCAGGAAGAGAGCCTTCTATATTTGCAATATCTTCTTCGTCCAATCCTTTTTCAATTAGGGATTCTTTATTTATATAAGGTGAGTTTTCAAGAGACATTGCTCCAATAACATACTGAATCATTTCTTTTATTTCACTTTTCTTATAGCCAAGAGAATCAAGAGCAGGCCCAATAGACTGATTAGCAATCTTCATGTAACCACCACCAGCTAGTTTTTTAAATTTCATTAATGCAAAATCTGGTTCAACTCCAGTTGTATCGCAATCCATTAAAAGACCAATAGTTCCTGTTGGAGCTAAAACAGTAGCTTGAGCATTTCTAAATCCATTTTTTGATCCAATCTCTAATGCTTCATCCCATGATATTTGAGCTTCTTTTAAGAGGTCTTCAGGACAGATTTCCTGGTCTATTGCTGTTATTTCATGACTCAAGCCTTCATAGTCATTAGAGTCGTACGCTCCTTTTCTATGGTTCCCAATAACTCTTAACATGTTTTCTTTATTTTCTTTATATTTGGGAAAAGGACCGACAACTCCAGCCATTTCAGCAGAAGTTTTATAAGATTCTCCAGTTAATATAGCCGTTAAAGCACCTGCTATTGCACGCCCTAAGTCAGAATCATAAGCAATTCCTTTTCTCATTAATAAAGACCCAAGGTTTGCATAACCTAATCCAAGAGTTCTATAGTCATAAGATCCTTGGGCTATTTCTTTTGAAGGAAATTGAGCCATTTCAACAGAGATTTCTAAGACAATCGTCCAGATTCTAAGTGCATGTTTATATGATGGAATATCAAATTTTTGTGATTCATCATCGTAAAACTTAACCAAGTTCAAGCTTGCTAAGTTGCATGCTGTATTGTCAATAAATAAATATTCAGAACAAGGGTTTGAAGCTCTAATTTTTCCACCAGCTGGTGAAGTGTGCCATTCATTTATAGTTGTATCGTATTGAACTCCTGGGTCTGCACATTTCCATGCTGCATCTGCAACTTTATTCCAAAGCTCCCTTGCTTTTATAGTTTTCATGACAGTTCCATCAGTCCTTGCTTTTAATTCCCATTCCCCATCATTCTTTAAAGCATCTATGAATTCATGAGGGACTCTTACTGAGTTATTAGAATTTTGTCCAGAAACAGTTGCATAAGCTTCTCCATTGAAGTCTGCAGGATAACCAGCTGCAATTAAGGCCCTTGCTTTATCTTCTTCTATGGCTTTCCAGTCTATGAAATCTTCAATATCAGGGTGATCTAGATCTAAAATAACCATTTTTGCTGCTCTTCTTGTTGTTCCTCCAGATTTAATAGCACCTGCCGCTCTATCTCCAATTTTGAGGAAAGACATTACACCTGAAGACACTCCTCCTCCAGATAAGTTTTCTCCTTCTCCTCTTAAATTTGAAAAATTTGTTCCTGTTCCTGAACCAAACTTAAATAATCTGGCTTCTTTTACCCAGAGATCCATAATTCCGCCTTCATTTACAAGATCATCATCAATTGATTGAATGAAGCAAGCATGTGGTTGAGGTCTAGAATAAGAGTCTTTTCCTTCGGTTAACTTACCACTTTTTGGGTCTACATACCAAAATCCTTGAGCTGGGCCTTCTAAGCCATATTTATAATTAAGTCCAGTATTGAACCACTGGGGGCTGTTTGGGGCTGCCATTTGAGTTGCAAGCATATATTTAAGTTCATCTTCAAAAGCTTGAGCATCCTTCTTAGTTGCAAAGTAGCCTGTTTCTTCTCCCCAGTGTCTCCAAGTTTCAGAGAGTCTATCAAATACTTGACGAGAAGAGGTCTCAGGACCTAGCACAACATCACCATTCTCATCTTTGAGTGCTTTCCCACCCTCATCAACTTGAGGGACTCCTGCTTTTCTGAAATACTTTGAAACCATAATGTCTGTTGCTACTTGAGACCATGTTGATGGGATCTCTACGTCGTTCATTTCAAAAACGATTGAACCATCCGGATTGGTAATTTTAGAAGTTCTTTTTTCCCAGACTATACCCTTATAAGGATCTCCAGGCGATGTGTATTTTCTTGTGATTTTAAGCCCCGAATTATTTGCCACTATTCCTCCTTTTATAACTAAATGTTGTATGTAACACGTTTATTAATACTAAATGTTGTGTTTAGTAACTATATTACAAATAGCTTTAATTTTCAAGCTTATCTAGGTAAAATTTTCGCGAGGATTAATGTTTCAAAGACAACTTAGATACGTTCAAATTATTTTAACGCTTTCAATTTTTGGCGGGTTACTAATTAGCAACATACCACTATTGGTCGCTTCTCTTGTTGGTTTAATTCTTGTGTGGCAACTAGAAATGTTAACTGGTCAACTGAGAATTGATACTAATGAGTACTTATTAACAATTATTTTTATTTTTCTAACGTTTTTACCCGTGATTTTTTCTGGATTTGAATTATTAGGTTCAATAATTATTTTATTTTATGTTTCTTTATTAGCTTTATCAATAATTATGGTTTTATTTAAAGATTTAAATATTTCAAAGATTGGAAATACAATATTTTCAACTATTTTTTCATTTACAGTTATTTCTTTTATTATGTCTGAAACTTTTAATGAGAATTTAAATTATATTGTCTATCTATTTTTGTCATTATTTTTCTTAAAAACCATAGCAACTTTTTTGAATGTTCAATTTAGTAATTTCCAATATTTTTTTAACTTCTTTGCAGTTTTATTAGTAATGGTTGGAGTAACAAGCTTTTATGATTATCAATTTATATATATTGTTTTAGGTTCAGCATCTACAGCGCTTTGTGTCGTTTTTGTAAATTTTCTCATATTAAAAATAAGATATGAATTTGAATATATGTCAGAACTTACTAATGAAATATATCTATATGATTATTTAGTGGCTTTTCTTTTTTCCTTCTACTTTGTTGATTCACTAAATATTATTAATGGTTTATTCTAATTAAGTGGAATCTAAACAAATAAATAATTCTCCATTTGTAAATACAAAATTTTTAGAGCTTGTAAAAAGTCTTAGTGAACAAAAAGATTGTGAGATCTTCAAGAAGGGATATTTTGTAGATGGGGGAGTTCTTTACAATATAGGTAGTCGTGCTTATGTAGATTATCGACCAAGCTTAAAAACAAGTCAGAAAACTTTAGAGAAAAGAAAAATATCTAATTTACAATTAGATTCTTTAACTTATGAACAAGTCAGAGAGCATTTAAAAGATAAACAATATGAAGATGTAATTATTAAGAAAAGTGACCAATCAATTAGTTTGAGTCTTCCAAAAAACTATGATTCATATCTTGAAAACCTTGGAAAAAAGAAAAGACATGAACTTAAAAGGAAGAAATCTAAATTTATGACACAACTAGGAGAGATAGAACTTCAAAGTGGTAACAATTTAGTAATTTTCGATAAATTTATAGAACAACATAAACTTTCTTTTGGTGAGAAAGGAAGTTTTATGAATAAAGAAGTAGAGTTATTCTTTCGTAATTTACTAGCAATAAAAGGATGGAAAATATATTTTATTGAGAACAACAATGAGTTAATTTCATCTGCTTTTGTTTATGAAAACAAAAAAGGTTGTTATCTATATAATTCAACAAAAAATAGCCAATTTGACCCTATAAATCCAGGGATAGTTCTAATTGATTTAATTATTCAAAAAATGATTGAAGAGAAAAAGGATTTTTTTGATTTTCTTAAAGGTTTTGATAGATACAAAATAGATTTAGGTGGTTTACCCACTCAGCTCTATGATCTGACTATAACTTTATGAATATCTTACAACTCTCTTTTCATACTTCACCATATTCTGAACTTGGAGTTAATGATGGAGGAGGGCTGAACGTTTATGTTCAGCAGATTTCAAAATATTTGTCTAATAATCATAATGTGACAGTAGTGACAGCTGAAAAAGCGGAAAGCTTTAAAAAAGAAAATTTAGAGTTTTATTCACTAAATTTATTTGAACCTGATCTTCCTATGGAAGATAAAGAACTGCATTTAATTGAATTCCAGAAAAAGCTTGAAGAAACTTTTGAGTTAAACAATTTTGATATAATCCATAGTCATTATTGGTTGTCTGGTTTAGTTGCAAAAGATATTTCAGATAAATTTAATATACCCTATATTTTTACATCGCATAGCTTAGGGGTTTTTCTTGAAGGTTATAACAATGAACGCGCAGATTGTGAAAAAATAATAATGACCGCAGCAAACTTTGTAACTGCATCGTCAAATTATGAAAATAGTTTAATTTCAGAGAGTTACAAAATTGATAAAAAAAAGATAAAACTAATAAAGCCTGGTGTTGACGAAAATTTATTTTCACCGGACCCAAGTCTTTCAAGAGAAAATATTTTTTTATCAATAGGTAGAATACAGAAACAAAAAAGACAGTTAGAGGCTATAGAGTTTTTAAATACTTTTAGAGAAATTGAAAATGATTTTAAATGTTACTTTATTGGTGGGCCTAGCGGCACGTCGGGAGATGATTATTTTTTAGAACTTAAGGAAATTGTAAAGGAGTTAAGTTTAGAATCACATGTAGAATTTTTAGGCAACCTACCTCAAAGTAAGATTAGAGAATTACTAAATAGGTCAAAATTATTAATCCACACTTCACAGTATGAAACTTTTGGGCTAGTTGCTATTGAGGCGCACTCAGTAGGTGTGCCAGTAGTAAGTATTAATCAAGGCTCTTTTAAAGAGATTATTGATAACAACATCAATGGTTATATTGCAGAATCGTTTGAAGATCAATACTTAAATGAATTTATATTAAAAATATTTAATGATGATAAATTTGCCGATTACGTTTCAAAAAGTGCAATAAATAGTTCTAAAAAATATGATTGGAAACATACTTCAGAGAAGTTGAATTTACTTTATCAGGAGCTTAAATTACGCTGAAAAAAGCTAACTATTGCTTCTGAAAATTCATCGGTATAAACCCAAATACTTTGAACATGACGCATGTCATCATATCTATAGGCTTCAACTTCTATCCCAAGATCATTAGCTATCTTAATTAAATCATCAGTATGATGAGCTAATACCCTTCCATCTAACATTCCATTAAAGATTAAAATAGGCTGTTTATTTCCCATTGGTAATGCAGTTGCTGGAATTACCTCAGTAATATTTACTCCTTTGAATATTCGAGAATAATGAGATGTCGGATAAAACAAGAAAGAAGGGAAACCTTGATATATCATTTCTTCTTTAACAAGAGTTTCAAAATCCACTGGAGGGTCATGAACAGCCATAGCAGCAAAATTATTTGATTTCGCAGGTGTTGTAAGAGCTGTTAAAGCTCCTAGAGACTGACCATAGATACCTATATTGGATGGCGAGATACCTTTTTCTTCAACTAACCATTTCAATGATGCAGCTGAGTCGTCGGATTCTCTTTGGCCTGCTGAGTAATATCCATCTTCACATGTACTATCACCATGGTCACGCATATCAATAGCTAAAATATTAAATCCTTCATGGTAAAGAATTCCAGCAGACAGAAGAATACCAGATGAATATTTACTACTTGTTAGACCGTGTATCAACATTACAGTTGGTCCTTTTGGATTTGTTTCCATCCACCAGGCGCTTAGTTCAATTGCTCCTCCATCTGAAGGGATTGTTACAGTTTCATAGCTTGGTATAAAATAAGGTTCTGGATCAATATTATATTCTAAGAAAATTCCTGTATCAGGATCTTCATAACCATCAGGTACTGTGAAGTTGCTGGGTGTATTTTCTTGTTCAGCTTCCCAGACGGCACAGGGGACTTTACCCGCTATTTCAAAAACATAATAACCAGCGTAGAAGTATCCTCCTACAAGAATGACTAATAATACAATAAGTACTTTTTTTAACTTACCCATGCTTTTTAAAGAATACACGAAAAAATAAAGCAAAGATAATCATATTAGAATTTATTAAGAATTTTTCTCACCTTATAATAACCATGATGAGTAAAATTATTTCTTTCGCATCAGATTTTGGGCTAGAAGATGGTTCTGTTGGTATTGTAAAGGGCGTCATCAACAGAATAGATCCCAATATAAAAATTAACGATATATCACATGGAATACCTCCCCAGAATATCAAGCAAGGCAGCTTGCTTTTAATGAGAGCTATTCAGTATATTCCACAAGGAGTTCTTTTAGCAGTTGTAGATCCTGGAGTGGGAACAGATAGAAAACCAATTGCTTTAGATACAGAGTGGGGAGTCATGATTGGGCCAGATAATGGTTTATTGAATTTAGCATGTGCAACAGTTGGTGGAGCTCAAAGAGGATTTTTGTTAGAAAATGAAGACTGGATTATTCCAAGTGAAGGAAACACTTTTCATGGGCGCGATATTTTCTCACCTTTTGCAGCAGGTTATGCTTCAGGTCAACTTGCTATTGAAGATTTTGGTTCAGAGCTCGATTTATCAAATTTAAATCAATATTTGATACCTTTAACAGAAGTTACGGGTAAGGAAATAAAAGGTGAAATACTTTGGGTAGATCATTATGGAAATTGTCAGACAAATGTATCTCCCGAAGAATTAAGGGGTTTAAAAAAATCAATAGGTGATGTTGTAAATATAAAGATTGGAAATGTTGAAATTAAGACAACATGGGTTGATAGCTATCAAGGAGAATATTTAGGAGACGTAGGTTTAATTACTGATTCATGGGGTATGGTTTCTATTTTTGCTAGTAATAAAAATGCATCAAGTATTTTAAATATTAAAGATGGTGTAAAAATTAACTTCTCAATTTAAATGAACCTTAAAGCAATAGAAGCTGAGACAAGAATAATTAATGCAAGTAAAACAACAAATACTAAAGTCCATGGCCTCATGAGACTATCTTAGATAAATGAAGACCTTAAACATCGTTGTTACTGAAAACTGTGAATTGTGTGATAAAGGAATTAAGAAAATCAGCTTTCTAAGGTATTTTTTTAACATTAGAGAAGTAAATGTAGAAGATGGATACCAGGAATATTTATTAAGAGTTCCCGTAGTTTTATTTAAAGATAAAGTTTTAGATGAAGGGATTCTAGGAAATATAAAGATTATAAAGAATTATATTTCTATTTAGATATCCATTGGTTTTGACTTGTCTCTAGTCTGAATTTTTTCTTCTAGATACTCTAATATTTTTTCTGCAACATTTATTTCAGAGGCAGTTTCAATACCTTCTAATCCTGGTGAAGAGTTTACCTCTAAAACGAGAGCACCTCTTTCAGATTGAATTAGATCAACCCCTGCTACATGGAGGCCCAAAACTTTAGCTGCCCTTACAGCACTATCTTCTTCTTCCTTGGAAATTTCGTAGTTTTCTGCTTTACCACCTAAGTGAACATTAGATCTAAATTCTCCTGGTTTTGCAGTTCTTTTCATTGAGGCTACAACCCTATCTCCAACAACAATAGCTCTTATATCTTGACCACTTGCTTCACTGATAAATTCCTGTACGAGAATATTGGCATCTATTTTCTTCATTGTTTCAATAACGCTTATAGCAGCATCCATTGTTTCTGTTAACACAACGCCTCTTCCTTGTGTTCCTTCAAGTAATTTAATTACAAAAGGAGGTTCTCCAACTGTTTTCAATACAGATTCAACATCTCTTGAGAAGTGGACATAACCAGTGACAGGCATTTCAACACCACTATTTCCAATTAGTTGTAGTGCTCGGAGTTTATCTCTAGACCTACTTATTGAAGCAGAAGAATTTGCTGAAAGTGAACCCATGAGTTCAAATTGTCTTACAACAGCAGCACCATAAAAAGTCCAGGAAGCAGCAATTCTTGGAATAACAGAATCAAAACTTAGCTCATTTCCAGCTTGATAAATTCTAGGTTTTCCTTTTGCCATACTCATATAACACCTAAGGTAACTCACAACTTGAGCATCATGGCCTCTTTTTTTAGCAGTGTCGTAGAGTCTTTTTGTTGAATAAAGCCTCATATCTTGAGATAAAATTCCAAGCTTCATTTTGTACCATTCTTTCCATCTGGGTTAGTTAAAAAACTATTTGATGGTTTAACCATCCATCTTCTACCAAGAGCTTTTCTTCCAATTAACATTGTATAGTCCATTGAGGCTCTATCAGTAAGAGTTAGTTGAATGTTCTTTGTTATCCCGTCCATTAATAGTTCAGTTTTAATATAGGGTCTTTTTTCTACATCCCCATCAGAACTTCGTATTCTTTTATATCCGGCAAGTTCAGCAGAAGCTTTTTTTACTGTATTGTTTCTTTTCATAACTTTAAAATGAACAATTTCTTTTTTATTTTTTTTCTTTATTTGTATATCTGCTGCATGAATAGAGCAAAGGTTTGCACCAGTATCAACTTTTGCAATTACCTTCTTTATTTTAAGATCAGGTAAAGCAACGTGTTCCTTCCAGCCAACTACTCTTTTCTTTCTTTCTTTTTTTACCATTTATAAAACCACATAAAACAAAGCAGTACCGAAGGCCAAAACTACAAAGTGAAAATATATTACAGGTAACATAGAAAAATATTAATTAAGTTATGAAAAGAAACAAAGTGAAATTTATTTAAAATATAGAATATGTCTAATAGTGTTATTGTTTCTCCACATCACCTTTCTTCAGAGGCTGGTAAAAACATATTTAAATTAGGTGGTAATGCAATAGATGTTGCAATTGCTGTGAATATTGTACAAGGAGTTGTTGCACCAGAAACATGTGGCATTGGAGGAGATCTTTTTGCACTTATTTGGAAAGATGGAGAAAATAAACCATATTGTTTAGATTCCTCTGGATATGCAGGATCAAATGTAGTTGATATAGATTTTTCAAAACTTGAATCACTGTCTCTTGATCATGAAGCCACAGTAACTGTTCCAGGAGCAGTGAGGGGCTGGTCAGAGATGCATAAAAAATTTGGAAAGCTTGATTTTAAGATTTTATTTGATGAAGCAGTAAAAATTTGCAATGAAGGGTTTGAAATTAGTTACGAACTAAATCAAACTTTAATCCGCCACAAAGAAGTACTTATTAAACAAGACTCCTCTGAAAATTTCTACGTAGAGGGGGAGCCTGTTGCAACTGGAAATATAGTAAAAAGAGAAAAACTTGGTGAAACGTTATCGCTCATTGCTGATAGTGGTCCAAATATCTTTTATGAAGGGGATATTGCAGAAGCAATATCTAAAGCTACAAAGAATACATTAACAATTGAAGATATAAATAAATTTAAGTCAAATTGGGTTTCACCATTAGGTATAGATGTATATGGGAAAACTGGATGGGTGACTCCACCACATACACAAAGTTATTTGACTCTTGCAACCCTAAAGGCTTATGAAATAATTACAGATTCAAGTAAGGAGATCAATCCTCATTTATTAATTGAATGCTACAGATCTCTTGCAGCAGACAGGGATCATATTACCTACGACTATGGAGAGAATCTCAGTTCATTTGTTGGGCTTAATATTGATTATATAGAATCGAAGGTTTCAGAAATCAATCCGAAACAAACAACACCTTTTGAATCTCCAGAAAAACTTGGCGGTGGAACAGCTTACATGGCTGTAAAAGATCAAGATGGAAATGCTGTTTCTTTAATTCAATCTAATTTTCACGGAATAGGAAGCACAATAGGTGTATCAGACTACGGATTTTTTCTTCATAACAGAGGAGCTGGCTTTAATTTAATTGAAAATCATCCAAATAAAATCTCACCACTTAGAAAGCCTCTACATACACTTTCTCCAACTATATGGAGCAAAGATGGAAAGCTAGATATGGTTATTGGAACAAGAGGGGGGAGATATCAACCTCAATTACTAAGTCAATTTATCTTACCTTTACTTCTACAAACTTCTTCATTAGATGAGGCTATGAAACAAAGTAGATGGACTATTGATTATTTTGATGAAAATACTCAGTCAAAACTAATTTATGAACCAGGAGTGGAGGGAGAAACAATTAAAGACTTAAAAGAAAAAGGTCATAAAATAACAATCAAAGAATCTTTGCAGTCAAGTTTTGGACCAATTTCAGCAATCTGCAAAGATGATAACGGTTCATGGTTTGGGGCAGCGGACCCAAGAGTCGAAACCTCAAAAGTAATAGATTAAAGATCTATCCACTAATTTTCTTATAATTCTTTTCCTGGTATTCCAAGCTATTCCAATGTTTTTCAATTATCTCATCTAGCCCACATAGATAGAATAAAGGGAACAATAAAGATTCAACTTGTTCAGGAGAACCACCCTGAAATCTATGTTTGTAATATTCATACTCTAGAAAATAATTTAAAGTTAAGCCGTCATCTACATGAACAAGCATTTCATCTTCTAAAACATTACATTCGT
Organism: uncultured Candidatus Actinomarina sp.; assembly: GCA_902510995.1. Classification (GTDB taxonomy): domain Bacteria; phylum Actinomycetota; class Acidimicrobiia; order Actinomarinales; family Actinomarinaceae; genus Actinomarina. The sequence goes on along the minus strand of CABXDL010000016.1, from coordinate 6,917 downwards.
CTTTAAGCTTATTTTCCATTTGGCTTTCTGATAGATTTGCAAACTCCGTATAGATGTTTTTATACATTGTTATTGTTTCAGCTTGGTAAGAATCGTTATAAGACGTACAAGAAACAAAAAGGATTATTAGTAAAACATATCTTTTCATAGGTCAATTCTAACTATCTAAGAAAATATTATATTGAACCTTAAGAGTTACCCTTGTAGTGTTGAATAGAAGGAAATTGAAATGAAGCGAATTTATACATTTGGGCATGAACAAGTTGAGCGTAACTTAACGGTAGGCGATATTATTGAAAACAAAGCTAATGATGTAAAAATGACTCAGGTTACCGCACAAAATGCTGAAGAAGCTGAGATTCTTGCTGACCAAGACATAGATATGATAATTACTGGAAGTGATTGGTATGAAGATGTTAGAAGTGGTGCCCCAAATACATTTATTACTGCTGCTCTTTTTGCAGGACGATACATTACTAATGATGAAATATTAGAAGGAGCATTTAAAGCTGCTATGGCTGGAGCTGATTCTGTACTTACACCAAGAGGAATGGATGTAGTAGAAATGTTAGCAAATCAAGGCTTTTCAGTTCAAGGACATGTTGGAATGGTTCCTAACCTCTCAACCCAATATGGTGGAATTAGAACAGTAGGAAAAACAGCTGAAGAAGCAATAAAAATATTAAAAGATATGAAACGTTTAGAAGATGCGGGTGCTTTTGGAGCAGAAGTTGAGTGTGTTGCTGAAGATGCATTGATTGAACTAAAAAAGCATACATCATTGGTAATAAATTCACTTGGTGCTGGATCAGGGGGGGATGTAATATTTTTGTTTTTTGAAGATATTTGTGGAGAAACAGCAGGAATGAAAATCCCTAGACATGCAAAATCATGGGGAGATGGTGCTTCTATAAGGAAAGAACTAGATAAAGAAAGAAGAAGATCTATAAAAGGTTTTAAAGCAGATGTTGTAAAAGGAGACTTTCCTTCAGAGGACTATACAGTTTCAATGCTGCCTGGAGAAAAAGACAAGCTTATTGAAGAACTCGATAAAATATAATAAAAGAAGAAAAATGGATAATAAAAAAGTTGTAAATATCGCAGGTTATAGATTTGTTGATCTTGATGACAGAGATGAATTAAGAGAACCTTTTTTAAATCGTTGTGAAGAGTTAGACCTTAAAGGAACAATTTTACTTAGCTCAAATGGAATAAACTTTTCTTTATCTGGAAGTCAAGAAAGTGTTGATCGATACTTAGAATTTTTGGAGTCAGATGAAAGGTTTATCGGGATACCTTTGAAAGTGACATATAACGATTACCAACCATTTAGAAGGATGCTTGTAAGGTTAAAAAAAGAAATTATTTCATTAGGGATGGATGACATAAGGCCTGTTGAATTTACTGGTCAAAATATTAAACCAAATGATTTCCAAGAAATGTTAGATAACGAAGAGGAAGTTATTGTTTTAGATACTAGAAATGATTACGAGGTAAGAGTGGGAACTTTTAAAAATGCAATAGATCTTAAAATACCATCTTTTAGAGACTTTCCAGAGGCAGTATCTAATTTACCAGAAGAGTACAAGAAAAAACCAATAGTTATGTTTTGTACAGGTGGAATTCGTTGTGAAAAAGCCTCAGCAGTAATGCTTAAGTCTGGGTTTGAAAATGTAAAACAACTTGAAGGTGGGATTTTGGATTACTTTAAAGATACAGATGCTTCACACTGGGACGGTGATTGTTTCGTATTTGATGACAGAGTAGCAATTGATAAGGGTTTAAATGAAACAGATTATGTAATGTGTTACTCATGCAGGGAACCTTTAACTAAAGAAGAAGTTAGATCTCCAAACTACAAGGTAGATGATTATTGCCCATATTGTGTTGGAGAAAAAGATACTGAGAATTAATTAATACGAAGACATCTTACAAGCGCATTCTCTAAAATAAATAGAAAGGAAAATTTATGTATTTTAGAGTAACAATTCCTTCATTAAAAGAAGGTGCAAAAGAAGAAGCTATGTCTTTTATGAAGGACACAATATTGCCAGATTTCTCAGGAATTGAAGGCTTACTTTCATTAACTGCAATGAATGCTGGAGAAAATTCTCTTTTAAACATAACAGCTTGGGATAGTAAAGAGGCTGTCTACGCTCAAGAAGAGAAGTTTAAGGCAACAATGGCTGCTGCAGCACAATTTTTTGCAGCTCCTCCAGAAATGTTTGAAGGAGATGCTGTCTTTGGAAAAGTTTATCAAAGCATTGCACAAGATGAAAAGAAACCTGCTTATATGAGACTTGTTATTGGGATGGTAAAAGATAAGGATGCAGCTTTAGCAAACTTAAAAGACAATGTTGAGCCAATTTATGATGAATCAAATGGTCTTCAAGTAACTGGTGCAATATATGATGGAGATACTTTAGTAAGTTGGAATATTTGGGACACTGAAGAAGACATGAAAACTGCATCTGCAAAACTACAAGAAGTTCTTGACTTAGGAGCGCAAAGAGACCTTTTTGATGGAGATCCAATTGCCTTTATGGGTCCTGTTTATACTGGTAAATTATTTGTTGATTTCAATGAGGGTGAAAGTCCTAGATCTTAAGAGTCTTTAAAATTAAAACAATAATGAGAAGATACATATTAATTTTTTTAATTCTAGTTATGTGTGGAAATAGCGCTGAAAATACAACTGAGTCTGAAGACACAATATCTACAACAGTTCAAGAAACTACTAATGTTGTTGAAAGTTCTGTAACTCAAATGAAGCCAACTAGTAATTATGGTTGTAGTCTTAACACTTCTGGATTCTGTATCTTTACAGGGACACCTCACCAGACAGGACTTAAGCCTGGTACTAATGAAATTATTAATAGAGAAGGAGAATTTCTATTTTTACTGGGAGAAGCTGTGGCAGTAGATTCCTCTGGAAAGATACTAGAAGCTAAAGGCACTCCAGCATTTGAAGATGACGAACTTATAAAGTCAGATACAAGTTCACTAACTGACGACGAAAGGGCCTTTCATTACGTCATGGCTATTATGTTCCCAATACGTAATGCACTTATGTACGATATTGCTACGCTTGAAACTTCTTACTGGGAAATCCTTACATATGAGTTAGCAATAAGAGGAATCAAAGATACAACATTTACTGAAGGGAAGACTCCGAAAGATAATTACTACGGAATAGAAGGAATCTATGATTTAGCAAAAAACCCAGGGAAAGACATACACCACGATATTATGAAATTCCTAGAAGAATCAGGCTTATACCTGCTTTGTCATGTAACTAGTGATGAATTTAATGAAATGTTAAAAGAAACACATCCAGAAAATCATGATCCGTGTAAAGATGCAGAAATTAAAAATAAAGTAAGCTTTAATGAAGCAACTAGTGCAACGACAGCCCTTGAAACGACAACTACTTCAGTAGATCAAAATGTTATTGAATCATCAAAAAATTACCTATCAGACTATGTTCTTAATGACGGCAATTACGGAACGAAAGTAACTGTCATAGTATCTAACGGAATTCGTAATATTGTCAGCAATTCCTTACCAAACCACCCTACAGGGAACTTTCCCAATGCTGGAAATCCAAATACAATTTCAGAGCAGAGTAAGGTCTGGGATTTTCCTGCTATTGGTACATACACTGGTGTTGCGTCTAACGTCAGAGAACCAGGTATTGCTTTGAATGGAGTTAAATTTGAACCAGGAACAGCAGAGACTGTTACTTGTGATTCTGGTGAAGTCTATAGAGTTGAAGGATTACAAAATGAATTTGTGCTCGGTATGGATTTTAATAATGCTCACGTACAGCCTTCTGGTGAATACCATTACCACGGTATATCACAGTTACTTGTTGAAGCATTTGAAGACGATTCCGACTTAGTGCTTATTGGTTTTGCAAAAGACGGTTTTCTAATTTACTACTCAAAGTCCAATTCATATAAAAGTAGCTATAAACTTTCCAATGATTTACGAACAGGCATTCAATGTAAGATATCTTTAAATCGTTCAGGTTCAAATACTTTTAACCTTGAAGGGACGGTACCTGATGGAACATATACCTCAGATTGGATATTTATTCCAAATAGTGAATTACTAGATGAGTGTAATGGAACAATTATTGATGATGAATATGCTTATGTAGTAACTGATTCATTTCCTTTTATCCCCAGATGTTTAATGGGAGAATTTAGCGAAAATCGTAATCCAAATAGATAGTTCTTTTTATTAAGAACCTCTAAAATTAGAAAACGATGGTAGAAGATAATCTTGTTGAAATAGAGTCTAAATCACCAACTCCTATTAAAGGAAGTTGCCATAAAGACTTTCAAAAGGTTGCAGAAATTTTTGCACAAAACTTTGAAAAATATGGAGAGATTGGATCTTCTGTCTGTGTTGTTGTAGATGGAGAGGTCACAGTAGACCTATGGGCAGGATATAAAAACGAGCAAAGAAAAGAAGAATGGGATAGAAATACTCTTTCTATTGCTTTTTCAAGCACCAAGGCAGCACTTGCAGTTTGTGCACATTTGTTAATAGACAGAGGAGAATTAAACACAAAAGAAAAAGTAACAAAATATTGGCCTGAATACGGAAAAAAAGGCAAAGAAGATACAACTGTAGAAATGATATTAAATCATTCAGCCGGTCTTCCTGCACTTAGAACCCAAGTGAAAGAAGGGGGGTTCTTAGATTGGGACTATATGGTTGAGCTACTAGAGAACGAAGAGCCTTTTTGGATACCAGGTGAAGAGACCGGTTACCACATGATGACTACAGGTTGGTTAATAGGAGAACTTGTTAGAAGAATTTCTGGAAAATCTCTAGGTCAATTTTTTAATGATGAGGTAAGTGAGCCGTATAATTTAGATTATTGGATTGGGCTACCTGAAAGTGAAGATGAAAGAGTAGCTAAAGTAACACCATTTAAACCTAGTCCTTCCGACAAACCAAGTGGTTTTGCAACAGCTTTCAGAACAAATCCAGATTCAATGCAGAAACTATCTTTAACTAACACCGGTGGATATGATTACAACGCGAATGAAACATACAGGGCTGAGATAGGTGGTGTTGGAGGAATTACTAATGCTCGTTCATTAGCTGGAATGTTTACTCCTCTTGCTCAAAATAATGAAAAGCTTCTCTCAAAGAGTGCTGTTAAAAGACTCAGTGAATCAAATGTAAAATCAGATATAGATAACATGCTTCTTCTTCCTACAAATTTTTCAGAGGGGCTTATGTTACATATGGACAATCGAGATAGCTTTGAAGGAGAGGGTGGTTCATTTATGATTGGTCCGAATGCTTTTGGACATGTTGGTTTTGGAGGAAGTAGTGCTACTTTTGCTGACCCAGATTGTAAAATGTCTTTTGGTTATTTGGTGAATAAATTGGGTGGAGAATATTTAATAAGTGAAAGAGGGCAAAGCCTTATAAGCGCTTCTTACAACTGTATAGATTAATCGATTTATTTTAAAAGTCTTTATAATTGCGTAATGGAAATTTTTGATAATCCAGTAATAAAGATTCTTGAAATTGCAGTTTATGCATTTTTTGCATTAGCTTTTTTTAAACAAATAAATTGGAAAGATCCAAAAACATACAAAGTATCAGCACTGACACTAGCTGTAATCGGATTAGGGGTTTGGTTACTCTCAATAATTTTAGGTTGATTTTTTTGCAAGAACATTTGTATAAAATATATATAACTTTTTATGATTAATACACATACTTTTTTAGCCAAATTAATTCATTGGACATTTATTCCTTTATATGCCTATGGCATCTTTAAACAAGTAGACGACCTAAGTCAGCTTGAAGACCCATCACTACTTAATTTTGAGATTCTATTTGCGACAGTATTTTTAGTTATTGTTTTATTGAGATATTTTTATATGAAAGATACACCAACCTTACTTGGCGCTCATGATGAGCTACCCAAAGGCCATCTTTTTATAGCAAAAATGGTTCATAGGTTAGTTTATTTTAGTTTAATAATGCTCCCAACCACGGGCCTTTTAATTGCTGGTCTTGTCTCTTTAGAGACAGGTGGTGTCGAGATTGCAATTTCAATACATGAGTTCTCAGCAGACCTTAGCTACGTTGTGATTGCTCTTCATGTAGGTGCTACGTTTTACTCAAGGTTCAAAGGGGAGGGTTTATGGAATGCTATGGTTCCAATTTGGAAAGAAACAGAAAAGAATAATTCAAACCTTGTTTCAAAACTTGAAGTTATAGAAAAAAAAGTATATAAAGAAATAGAAGATAAGTTTATTAAGGAGTAGAACTAATAGCCTCAGTTGATGTCTCCTCTTCAGCCTCTTCTAGTAGTCCACAATCTGTAAGCACTTCCTCTGTTTGACCTCCACCAAAGACAACTCTCTCAAAAACAACTACTGCATATAATTCATCTTCAGTTAATTTACCTTGGAACCCAGGCATACCACCTATAGATACTTTATCTTCTGCACCATAAGTCGCTCCAACTTCTGATTGCCATCCTGCTGATCCAAGTTGTATCCACTTTGCATGATCGGAACAAGTAGGGAAAGTTGTATATAGCTCTCCAGCAATAAAAGCAGGTCCCACTCCACCTCCACCATTAGCACCATGACACCCTGAACAAGCAGCAGCTCCTGAATAAATTTGCTGACCCAAGGCTACATAATTAACAGTAGATGAACTTACGCCAGTACCCTCAAAAGGACTTCCGTCACAGTTAACTGTTTGTTGTGATTTTCTATCTACGTCTAAAATACCCTTTACACCACATTCTTGTGTTGAAGAAGCATTAATCATTCCAATCAAAATAAAAAGAGGAATAACAAGAAAACTTAGATTTAACCAATTAGGCAACGAAGCTTCAGCATTTAATTTAATTCCCATAGTTTTATTTATTA
>CABXDL010000015.1 GCA_902510995.1 uncultured Candidatus Actinomarina sp. | reverse complement strand
TTCGAACTAAATATCTATAGTTTCGATTATAAGGAGTGCCTTTGTCGTTTCCCTGAAGAAAATATTTATAAACTCTAGATTTTGCATCAAACCTAGGATGGAAAGAATTTTTTACTTTTTGAAACTTCTTAATTTTTATCTCATCACCTAGAACAGAGTCCAATGATTTAAAAAAGGATGGATTTAAATTTTGAGTAGTTTTCAAACTGAGAATTTGTGATCTAGCATGAACACCAGCATCAGTCCTGCCTGCATAATTTAATTCATAGTCTTTAATAATTAATTTTAAAGAGTTCTCTATTTCAGATTGAACAGTTCTAACACTAACTTGTTTTTGAAAACCATGAAATGAAGATCCGTCATAAGATATTTCAATTTTATAATTGTTCAATTTAGAATACGATTTTTAACGGTTCTGATGTCCAAATTAAAATAAAAAGAAAAACAGCCCCAGATATTTTTGCATTATTTTTATCAATAAAAAAAGCATTTTCCAATGATTTCGTAATTGCAAGATACATCCAAAAAAAGACTCCTAAAGTTAAAATTTGTAAAGTTCTTAAGTCAATAAAAGAAACATAGGATTGTAAGAATAATCCCAAACTAATAAATACAACTAAGCCATGTGTATATCCAGTTATTGAAGTTACAGAATTGATATCTAAATTTTCTTTAAATACTTTACCTAGCATGAACCACATAGCAAGACTTGAGAAGACCCAAGCAAATGCTCCATCTAAAATACCAAAAAATATAATATCAGATAAATTATTAAATCTAGAACTGAATAAAAAAGGAGCATACAAAGATAGCAAGCTTATAAAAACGATTAGAAATGCATTTCCTGACTCATACCTGTCGTTACTTATTTTTTGTACAGTCTCAATATCAAATTTTATAAATAGTTTGAATTGGTTCCAAACATCTTTAAATGTATTCAAATTATACTAATTCTATAACAGCTAACTCTGTCCTGTCACCTTTACGGTAGGTAGTCCTAGTGATTCTAGTGTATCCACCATTTCTTTCTAGGTACTTTGGACCAATCTCATCAAAGAGCTTCGCTACAGCCGCTTTGTCTTGAATCATTTTTAATACTTGCCTTCTATCGTGAAGGGTTCCTTTTTTTGCTTTTGTAATTACCTTCTCTGCATAAGGTTTTACAATTTTAGCTTTAGTAATTGTTGTTTCAATTTTCTCATGCTCAATTAAAGACCTTATTAAATTACTTATAATTTGATCTTCGTGAGCTGCTGACCCACCCAATCTTTTGCCTTTAGTAGGTCTAGGCATCAGAGTTTTCTCCTGAATCAAGATCAGAACTAGTTGGTAAGCTTAAGCCTAATTCATCTAGCTTTGCAACAAGTTCATCAAGGCTTTTTTGGCCAAAATTAGTTAAATTTAGTAAGTCATCTTCGGTGTATTCAAGAATTTGACCCACAGTAGTTATATTTTCTCTACCTAAACAATTCCTTGGTCTCTCAGATAGATCAAGAGCGTCAACAGACAACGAAAGATCTGGAGAGCTTCCTTCAGAAATAGTTAATTCACCTAACTCGAGACCGACTCCTTCATCAATGTCGGCAAATAGCTTCCATAACTCACCTAAAGTTTTTCCAACAGATGAAATTGATTCACTTGGTTTAATTGAACCATCTGTCTCAACATCAAGGGTTAACTTATCATAGTTAGTAACTTGGCCAACCTGAGTAGGAGATACAGAATAATTAACCTTAACTATTGGTGAAAATATTGAATCAATAGGTATAAAACTTGAATCACTTGTTTTATTTTTGTCAGCTAAAATATATCCTACACCATGTGAAACTGAAACTTCCATGTCCAAATTTGCTTCATTTGATAATGTGCAAATCTTTAGCTCTGTATTGACTACTTCTACACCTGCCGGACATTGTATTTGGGAAGCATTTACTTCTCCTGGGCCTTTAGCTTTAACGGACAAAGTGTGATCTTCTAAATCTTGAACTCTTAATACAAGCCTTTTAAGATTTAATAACAAATCTAAGACATCTTCTACTACTCCTGGAATAGAAGTGAACTCATGATTCACTCCTTCAATCTTCACACCAGTTACAGCAACTCCTGGGACCCTTGAAAGCAATGCTCTTCTCATTGTATTTCCAAGTGTTAAGCCAAAGCCTGGCTCTAAAGGCTCTATCGTGAATCTTGATCTATTCTCACTTACCTCTTCTAATGATATTTCTGGTCTTTGTAGTATTAGCAACGTTCAATCTCCTCTCTAAAATATTTTATTTTGAATAAAGCTCTACAATTAATTGTTCTTCAATTTGTTGACTTGCGTCATTTCTTGATGGTGTTGATAAAACCTCTATATTCTTTTTGTTTTTTTCTACATTTAACCAACTTGCTTCTTCTCTGTCTTGACCTGTGTCTAAGCTGTGTTGTATAGATATCATATTTTCGCTACTCTCTTTAATCTCTATTTTATCTCCAGGTTTTACTTGTATTGATGGAATATCTACTAATTTTCCATTCAATCTAAAGTGACGATGGGAAACTAGTTGTCTAGCTTGTGGCCTAGAAGTAGCAAAACCTGCTCTATAGACAACATTATCCAATCTTGATTCAAGTAGTATTAGTAAGTTTTCACCTGTAATACCTGACATTCTTGAAGCTGTCTTATAGTAATTTCTAAATTGCTTCTCCAGAATTCCATACATATATCTAACTTTTTGTTTCTCTTTTAGCTGAGTACCATAATCGGTTTCTCTCATTCTTTTTCTTCCATTCTCGCCAGGTGGATAAGGCCTATCCTGAAGTGCTTTATCTCCTTTTTTGTTTTCAAAAACATTAAATCCTAGCCTTCTTGAGACTCTAACTCTAGGTCCTGTATATCTTGCCATTATCCTCTTCTTCTTTTCTTTAGCCTGCAACCGTTGTGAGGTGTTGGTGTTATGTCTTTTATTGTTCCAACATCCATTCCCATGTTCTGTAAAGTTCTTACTGCAGTCTCTCTTCCAGCACCTGTTCCACTAATTACAATGTCAAGTTTATGAACACCGAATTCTGTTGCTCTTCTCACAGCTTCTTCTGCTGCCACTTGTGCTGCATAGGGTGTAGATTTTCTTGATCCTTTAAATCCTACAGAACCCCCTGATGTCCAAGCTATTGTTTCCCCATTAGGGTCTGCAATATTTATAATTGTATTGTTAAAACTTGCTTTAATATGAGCTACTCCCGAAGAAACCTTTCTCTTAGCTTTCTTTTTTGACTTTGCTTCGACCATTATTTAAGAACCTTCTTTGTTCCAGCTACAGCAAACCGTGGGCCTTTTCTTGTTCTAGCGTTAGTGTGAGTTCTTTGTCCCCTTACAGGTAGACCTGTTCTATGTCTTGTTCCTTGATAAGTTCCAATTTCTGTTTTCCTTCTAATATTTTGAGATACATCTCTCCTTAAATCTCCTTCAACCCTAAAATTTGCTTCAATATATTTTCTAATTTGCGCAACTTCATCATTTGTTAAATTACTAACCCTTGTGTCAGGGTCAATTTTTAAATCTCCACAAATATCTTCTGCTCTTTTTGCTCCAACACCGTGTATATATCTTAATGAAGCTATAACCCTTTTTTCTCTAGGTATATCAATTCCAGAAATTCTAGCCATTACTACTAACCTTGTCTTTGTTTATTTCTAGGGTTCCTTTTGTTAATAACATAAAGTTTTCCTTTACGTCTAACAATTTGGTCGTTTGGACCCCTCTTTTTAATACTTGCTTTTACTTTCATTTATGTCTCCAAGTTATCCTACCTCTTGTAGGATCGTATGGTGATACTTCCATTTCGACAATATCTCCTGGAAGAATCCTTATATACCTCATCCTCATTTTTCCTGAAACATGAGCTAAAATTTCAGCACCACTCTCAAGCTCAACCTTAAAAGAAGCATTTGGCAAAGTTTCAGTTACTGTTCCCTGAACTTTTATTATATTTTTCTCTTTTTCTACCAAATTAACCTTGATTTTAAGACCGATATACAAGAATAATGCGATTTAAAACTATTACAAACACATATTTAGAATAAGTTTTCAGTAAAAACACGTGTTCCTTCTTCTGTTAGTCCAATTGTATGTTCAAAATGGGCAGATTTTAATGAGTCCGCCGTTTTTACAGTCCATCCATCTGTATCTACTACTGTTTCTTCAGAGCCAATATTAAACATGGGCTCAATACAAATAGCCATACCTGTTTTTAGTTCAAAACCTTTATTTTTTTTACCATAATGCGGAACTAGTGGTTCTTCATGCATTTCTAACCCAATTCCATGACCGAAATAATTTCGAACATTACCAAAATTATTTTTTGATGCAATTTCATCTATTCTATGACCGATAGTTCCTAATTTTTGACCATCTTGAACCAATTTTATGCCTTCATTCAGAGCATATTTGGTTAATGTCATTAATTCTTTATCTTCTTCAGATACCTCACCTATTCCAAAAGTAAAAGCAGCATCAGCATGATACCCTTCGTAAATAACTCCTGCATCAATTGATAATATATCTCCATCTTGAACAATATATTCATTAGGTATTCCATGAACTATAACTTCATTTGGAGATGCACATATATACGCTGGAAAATCTATAGAACCTGGTTGAGGGTATCCAAAAAAACTTGATTTAACATTCGATTTTTCAATTATTTCTTTTGCAATATCATCAAGTTCTTTTAGTTTAATGCCAGGTTTAGTGCTCTCATATATTTCATAATGTATATTTGAAACTACTTTTCCAGCTTTACTCATCTTTATAAAATCTTCAGAGTTTTTAATAGTTAACATATCTTAAATCTAAAATTCTTTAGAAATTAATTTATAGATTTCGTCAATATCACCTACGGCATTAATTTTTGATACTATCCCTTTATCTTCATAAAAGTTAATTAAAGGCTCTGTATCTTTTTGATATACTTCAAGCCTCACTCTAATGGAGTCTTCTGTATCATCAGACCTACCACTAACTTCACCTCTTAACAGTATCCTTTTTATTAGTTCGTCTTTATCAGCTTCAAAAACAACTACTTTCCTTACGGGAAACTTGTTGCTAATCCTTTCTAAACTTTCAGCTTGAGGAAGTGTTCTTGGAAATCCATCAAGTATTGAACCTCCTAAACAGTCTTCATAACTAAGCCTTTCAATTAACATCTGAATAACAAGATCATCAGGAACTAACTTTCCTTCATCAAGTAAGGATTTCGCAGCTTTACCTAAGTCGGTTAATTCTTTTACATGCTCTCTCAACATATCACCTGTTGAAATATGAGCTAAATTAAATTCAGAAGCAATTCTTAATGCTTGTGTACCTTTTCCAGCACCAGGAGGCCCCAAGAAAACTACTAAATCGGTCAATCAACAAACCCTTCATAGTTTCTCATACTTAATTGACTTTCGATTTGTTTCATTGTTTCTAAAGCTACTCCTACTGTTATCAGAATTGAAATACCGCTAAACCCAAGTGGTATATCCCATATTGCAGAAGCTATTGATGGAAGAACTGCAACAGAGGCAAGAAAAACAGAACCAGGCAAAGTAATCCTATTAATTATGTGTGATAAATAATTTGTTGTTGATATTCCTGGTCTAACGCCAGGGATAAAACCACCCTGCCTTCTTATCATGTCTGATTGTCTTACAGGGTCAAATTGAATTGTTGTATAAAAATAAGTAAAGAAAATAATTAACATTCCTAAGAAAAATATATAAAACCAACTTGTCCCTTGTGAGTTTGCTAAATTTACATCAATCCAATTTCTAATTCCCGCTGTTACCCTGTTATCTTGTGGTAAAGACGTAGCAATTAGCGCAGGGAAAAATAATACGCTGGTTGCAAATATAACAGGAATCACTCCAGCACTATTAACTTTTAGAGGTATGTAGGTGCTTTGTCCTCCCATCACTTTTCTCCCTCTTACTCTTTTTGCAAATTGTATTGGAATTCTTCTTTGCCCTTGTTCGACATAAATAATTCCAACAATCATTAGAAAGAACATCAATACTAGTACAGCAAATTGCCCCATTCTGCCTTGTCCTGCAGTAACTTGGTAAGCACCACCAAAACTAGCTGGTAATTGGCTTACTATGCTTGCAAAAATTATTAAAGACATTCCATTACCGATTCCTCTTTGAGAAATTAATTCTCCAAGCCACATTATGAAAGCTGTTCCGGCAGTCATTGTTAAAACAATTAAACCTACTCTTGAAGGTGTATAATTTGGAATTAATGAAATACCTCCAGTAAGGCTTCCTCTTGAAAAAATATAAGTTAATCCCGTAGACTGCAAAAGAGCTAATACAACAGTTATGTAACGAGTCCACTGTGTTATAACCTTTCTCCCAGTCTCTCCTTCTTCTTGTAGTTTTTGTAATCTTGGGATTACAACTGTTAAAAGTTGCAGAATAATACTTGAAGTAATATATGGCATTATTCCTAAAGCAAATACAGAAAAAGTCTCAAGAGCCCCACCAGAAAATAAATTAAGTAGTCCATAAATACCTGCTTGAGCTCCAGACTCGGTAAGTCTTTGAACAGCTTCTAAATCTACTCCAGGAACAGGCACTGCGGCACCAAGCCTATAAACACCAAACATTAGCAAGGTAAAAATTATTCTCTTCCTAAGGTCAGGAATCTTAAACATGTATTTAAATATAGATAGTTGCAAATTAAACCTCTATAATCTCAACTGTTCCGCCAGCTTTTTCAATTTTTTCTTTAGCTAATGTACTTATTGAATGAACTTTTAAATTAACGGAATTAGTTATTTCACCACTTCCCAAAATTTTTACTAATCCTTTTTTTCTTGTTAAGCCCATTTCTCTAAGTGTATCTGTATTAACTTCTCCCTCCAAATTTTTAGCTTGAAGATCTGATACGTTAACGACTACATATGACATCTTTGGTTTATTCTTTAAACCTCTAAGTTTTGGTATTCTTCTATAGAGTGGTATCTGGCCGCCTTCAAAATATGCTGGTACAGTTTTTCTTGCGCCTGTACCTTTGGTTCCTCTACCAGCAGTTTTACCTCTTTTACCAGACTCTCCTCTTCCTTTTCTTAATTTTGACTTACTAGAACCAGGAGAAGGTTTCAGATGGTGATATCTTAATTTACTCATTACTCTACCTCTTCAATACTCACTAAATGTTGGACAATACTTAACATACCTTCTAATGAGCCATCAAGCTCTCTTTCAACTGATGAATTTATTTTTTTTAAACCTAGAGATTTTATTGTTTCTCGAGATTTGTGACCTTGGCCAATAAGGCTTCTTTTAAGAGTGATTTTAACTTTCGACATCAGTTACCTTTGTTTTGGTTTTTCTCTCAGCTTTTGTCTTCTCGAATGCTTCTACTAATCCACGAGGAGCAATCTCTGATGGCTTCTTCCCTCTTAAAGCCGCGACCATATCAGGTGTCCTTTGGCTTAAAAGACCATTTAATGTTGCTTTTGCAACATTTAAGTGAGTAGGTGAACCAAGTGATTTTGCTAAAATATCTTTTACACCCGCAGCTTCTAAAACCTGTCTAGCAGCTCCACCAGCGATTACACCTGTACCTGGAGCAGCTGGTTTTAATAAAACTTTTGATGATCCGTGTTCTCCAGTAATTGTATGAACAATCGTTGATCCTGCCATTGGAATGCTATGAATATTCTTCTTTGCATTTTCTATAGCCTTTTGTATTGCTAAAGGAACTTCTGATCCCTTCCCATAACCTATACCGGCATTACCATTTCCATCTCCAACAGCAACAAGAGCTGTAAAAGCAAAATTCCTTCCACCTTTAACAACTTTGGCGACTCTATTTATATGAATTACACTTTCTTGAAATTCCACTTCAGCCATTAGAAATTGATTCCTTTTTCCCTTATTGCATCTGCTAATGCTTTTACTCTACCGTGGTAAATGTACCCTCCTCTATCAAAGACTGCTTCACTTATTCCAAGTTCTTTTAGCTTGTCTCCCATAAGTTCACCAACTTTTTTTGCAGTTTCTAGTGATAAATTTTCTGATTTTAAATCTTTAGACAGTGAACTTGAAGTTGCAATTGTTTTATGGTTTAAGTCATCTATAGCTTGAACATAAATATTCTTATTGCTCTTATAAACAGCTAGCCTTGGTTTTTTTTCTAAGCCATTAATCTTTTTCCTAATTCTGATCTTTCTTTTATGTCTTGAATTTCTATTTTTTACTTGCATATACTTTAACCTCCAGCAGTTGCTACAGCTGCCTTCCCTGCTTTTCTTCTTACGTATTCATCTTCATATCTGATTCCCTTGCCTTTATAGGGCTCAGGAGGCTTAATTGCTCTTATATTTGCTGCTACTTGACCTACAAGAGCTTTATCTATACCGGAAACTACTATTGTATTTTGATCAGGTACTTCATAATTTACATTTTCAACTTTTTTATATATAACAGGATGTGAAAAGCCACATAATATTTCTATATCATTACCTTTTAGAGCTGCTCTATGACCAACACCTTGTAGGGATAAAGTTTTTTTGTACCCTTCTGACACTCCAACTATATTATTAGCTACTAATGACCTATATAAGCCATGTAAACTTTTAACCTCTTTTTCATCAGAGAGTCTTGAAAAAATTAAAATTCCTTCATTTATTTCATATCTTATTCTCTCATCAACAATTTTTGTTTTTAGTTCACCTTTTGGGCCTTTTACAATAATTTCAAAATTTTCAATTTTTAGTTCAATTCCTTCAGGAATACTAATTGGCTTATTTCCAATTCTACTCATGACCAAACCTCACAAATTAATTCTCCACCAAGTTTTCTTTTTCTTGCTTCCGAATCTGACAAAAGTCCTCTGGAAGTTGAAACAATTACTGTACCTAAACCTCCATTGTTTCTAGGTAGGTTATCAAAGCTAGAATATACTCTGTTTCCTGGTTTTGATAATCTGTTCATTCCAGAAATGACTGAGGTTCCTTCGTCTGAATACTTAAGACCAATATTTATTATTTTTTTTGTACCATCTCCTTCAATCTTGACATCAGAAATATAACCTTCATCTTTTAATAAGGTAGCTAGTTGAAATTTAAATTTTGAATGAGGTATCTTTATACTAGATTTTGAAACCATTGAAGCGTTCCTTAATCGAGTTAATAAATCGGAAATAGGATCAGTAACCATAATTACCATGAAGCTTTCTTTATTCCAGGAAGTTCACCTTTTAATGCTAAGTGTCGAAATGTATTTCTAGACATTCCAAATTTTCTTAATGTACCTCTTGGCCTTCCAGTAACTTGACATCTATTACGATGTCGGGTCGCTGAGGCATCTCTTGGCATTTTTGCAATCTTTTTCTGGGCTTCTCTTTTTTCATCATATGAAGAATCAGGGTCTTTAATTACCTTTAGTAATTCTTTTCTTCGTTCATGGTAAAACCCAACTGTTTCAAGCCTCTTATTATTTTTTACTACTTTACTTGTTTTAGCCATATTTAATTCTCCCTAAATGGAAATCCTAAGGAATTTAATAATACATATCCTTCATTATTATCGTTAGCTGTTGTACAAATTGTTATATTCATTCCTCTGATATCTCTGACTTTATCGTATTCAACTTCAGGAAATACTAATTGTTCATTCAACCCTAAAGAATAATTACCTTTACCATCAAATGATTTGGTACTAAAACCTCTAAAGTCCCTGATCCTAGGAACAACAACTTGAACGAATCTATCATAAAACTCCCACATTCTGTCACCTCTTATAGTCACTGACGTTGCTATTGGCATACCTTCTCTAATTTTAAATCCTGCAATAGATTTTTTTGCTCTCTTGACAACAGGCTTCTGACCAGAAATAGCAGTTAACTCATCAACCATTGATTCAAGTGCTCTTCCGTCAGTTGCTGCTTTTCCATCACCAATATTTATTACTATTTTCTCTAGAGTTGGGGTTTGATTTATGTTAGCTAAATTCAATTCTTTTTGAATCTCTTCAGAAAGCTCTAAATTATATTTTTCCTTAAGTCTTGGTATCATGCCTCATCTCCTGTTTGTGCAAGCACTCTAAACTTATTTCCATTTTTATCAAATCTGTAACTAACTCGACCGCTTTTCTTCTTCACCACTAAAGCAACATTCGAAATATCAATTGGCATACTTTTATCAATTACACCACCTTGCATTGTCTGGCCTTGAGGTTTTTGATGTTTCTTTGCTGTATTAACCCCTTCAACAAGAACAAGTTTTTTTCTCGGGATAACTTGTAAAACTTTGCCCTCTTTACCGTTATCTTTACCTGCAATAATCTTTACTGTATCACCTTTTTTTATTTTCATTAAATTACCTCCGGAGCAAGTGAAACTATTCTCATAAACTTTTTTTCTCTAAGTTCTCTTCCAACTGGTCCAAAAATTCTTGTACCTCTAGGTTGATTTTGATCATTTAATATAACACAAGCATTTTCATCAAATCTTATATATGTTCCATCTTTTCTTCTAGTCTCTTTACTTGTCCTGACAACAACAGCTTCTACAATGTCTCCTTTATTTACCTGGCCACCTGGAATAGCGTCTTTTACAGTTGCTGTAAATACATCTCCCATTCCTGCGTATCTAATCCTAGAGCTCCCTTTAACTTTTATACACAAGACTTCTTTAGCTCCAGAGTTATCAGCAACTTTAAGCCTTGATTCTTTCTGTATCATCTAGCCCTCTCAATTATTTCTACTACTCTCCATCTTTTTGTTTTAGAAATTGGCTTTGTCTCCATAATTTCTACTGTGTCTCCAATCTTAGAATCAAACTTTTCATCATGGGCATGTAGATTTCTAGTTTTCTTAACAATTTTTCCATATTTAGGATGAGGATACTGAAGCTCTATGGCAACTGTGACAGTATTTTCTCTTTTGTCAGAAACAACTACTCCGGTCCTAACTTTTCTTGAAGTTCTATCTAAATTACTCATTCGTTATATCTTTCATTTCAATTTCATTTCTTTTCTGACTTAATACAGTACTTGCCTGTGCAATTTCTTTTTTTATTTTTTTGAATATTGAAGTATCCTCCATCTGACTAGTTGCTAATGAGAATCTTGATTCCATTAACTCTTTTTTAAGATCTAATATCTTATTTTCTAGTTCCATAATTGACAACTCTCTTAAATTTTGAATACTCATATATTCCTCATAACAAATTTTGTTCTAATTGGTAATTTATGTCCAGCTTTTCTCATAGCTTCTCTTGCTACTTCTTCTGAAACTCCTGAGATTTCAAAAATAATTCTTCCTGGTTTTACTACAGCAACATAATACTCAACATTACCTTTACCTGATCCCATTCGAACTTCAGCAGGTTTTTGTGTAACTGGTTTATGAGGAAATATATTTATCCATACTTTTCCTCCTCTTTTCATTGTTCTTGTAATTGTTATTCTTGCAGCCTCAATTTGCCTACCAGTTATATATGAAGTTTCAATAGCTTGTAGACCGTAATCTCCAAATTTAACTTCATTCCCCCCTTTGGACATGCCTTTTCTTCTTCCCCTGTGGGATTTTCTATATTTTGTTTTCTTCGGCATTAACATACTTTATTCTTCTTCCAATATTGATTTTTCTTCTTCAAATTGCTCTTGAGCTTTTACTGGAGTTATCTTTGTCCCTCCACCAGCTTCAACTATCTTTGAAGTTGCTTCTCCCGATTTCTTTCCACCACCAGCTTCCAAAATTTTAGAATCTTTAGATTCACCAACAGCAGCTTCAACTCTTGATTTTACAGATTTTACTCTCCCACTTGATGGGCCTCCACTAGCTAAACTTGCCTCAGCAGCTATCTTTTCTTGTCTTAATTTATTTGATGCAACTACATCGCCTTTGTAAACCCAAACTTTTACACCTAAAGCTCCTACTGTTGTATGAGCAGCTGCTCTTCCAAAATCTATATCTGCTCTTAGTGTGTGAAGGGGTACTCTTCCTTCCCTATACCATTCACGTCTTCCCATTTCTGCTCCACCTAATCTACCAGAACATTCAACTCTTACACCTTCTGCACCAGCTTTTAGAGCAGCCGACACCGCACGTTTCATTGCTCTTCTAAAAGCAACTCTACTTTCAAGCTGATCAGCAATAGCACGAGCTAACAATTGAGCATCTAACTCTGCTTCTCTTACTTCAATAATATTTAGCTTTACTGGCTGACCAGAAAGCTCTTCCAAACCTTTTCTTAATCTATCTGCCTCTGTACCTTTTCTGCCAATTACAACACCTGGTCTTGCTGTATGAATATCTACCTGTACTTTATCTCTTGTTCTTTCTATATCAATTCTTGAAACAGCTCCTTTTATAAGCTGAGAAGAAAGAAATTCTCTTATCCTATAATCTTGATTAACTAATTTTGTATAATCCTTATTACTAAACCATCTTGACTTCCAATCGTTAACGATACCTATCCTGAATGCGTAAGGATGTGTTTTTTGACCCATTATTCTCCTGCACTTTCTAGTTCGATTGTAAGATGGGTAGTCCTTTTATTTATTCTTCCAGCTCTTCCTCTAGCTCTTGGTCTAAATCTTTTTAAGGTTGGTCCTTCATCAGCAATAGCCTTCGATATAAAAAGGTTTGAAGAATTTAATCCTGAATTAGTTTCTGCATTTGAAATTGCACTTTCTAAAACTTGTTTTATTTCATCGGCAGCTTTTCTTTTAGTAAAGGTGAGAACATTTAAAGCCTCATTTACATCTAGTCCTCTTATCAAATTTAGAACCAATCTAACCTTATAAGGTGACTGTCTAAGATATTTACTTTTTGCTTTAACTACTTGATTTTCCATTATGTTGTCTGCCCTGGGTGTCCTCTAAATGTTCTTGTAGGTGCAAATTCCCCTAACTTATGACCTACCATTGCTTCTGTTATAAATACTGGTAAATGTTGTCTCCCATTGTGAATAGCTAAAGTTAATCCGACCATTTCAGGAACAACAGTTGAGCGCCTACTCCAAGTTTTAATGACTGTTTTATCTCCTCTGTTTTGTGCATTCTCAACTTTTGTTAAAAGATGATTGTCAACAAATGGTCCTTTTCTTAAGCTTCTGGACATAATTTAACTTCTACCTTTCTGGGATCTTCCTCTAACAATTGATTTATTACTATATTTTTTCTTTTTCCTAGTTTTCTTTTCTGGTTTTCCCCATGGACTAACAGGTGTTCTACCTCCAGATGATTTTCCTTCTCCTCCACCTAAGGGGTGGTCAACTGGATTCATTGCAACACCTCTTGTTTGTGGCCTTACACCTTTCCAACGTTTCCTTCCAGCTTTTCCTAATTTTGTTAGCTCTGCTTCAGCATTTCCAACAGTACCTATAGTGGCACGACAATCCATTGGGACTGTTCTCATTTCACCAGAAGGTAGTCTTAATAATGCAAGTCCTCCTTCTTTACTCATTAATTGAACGGAAGAGCCAGCTGATCTTGCCATTTTTGCGCCACCACCAGGCCGAAGCTCAACTCCATGTACAAAAGTTCCTGCAGGAATATTTCTTAAGGGTAAGCAATTTCCATCTTTAATATCAGATTTAGGTCCAGATTCAATAAAATTATCAACTGACAATCCATCGGGTGCAATAATATAAGATTTTTCACCGTCAACATAATGAAGTAAAGCTATTCTTGCATTTCTATTTGGATCATACTCTATAGCTGCAACCTTAGCTGGTATTCCATCCTTAACTCTCTTGAAATCAATTACTCTATATTTTTGCTTATGGCCTCCACCTCTATGTCTAGAGGTAATACGACCTTTATTATTTCTTCCACCTGTAGATTTCTTCGAATCAAGAAGTGACCTTTCTGGCTTTGATTTAGTAATTTCCTTAAAATCACCCGATACTTGGCCCCTCATTCCTGGCGTAACTGGTCTAATTTTTTTTGATCCCATAATTAAACTCCAAAAGCTTCTATAGTTTGACCCTCTTGGAGAGTTACTATTGCTATTTTCCTTGTACTTTGCTGGCCAAAAACATACCCAAATCTTTTCTTCTTACCTTTTCTGTACATTGTATTAACTGAAAGTACATCTACATCAAATAATTCCTGTACCGCTCTTTTTATTTCTGGTTTATTTGAATTTGAATGCACAAAAAAAGTATATGAATTTGAATCAGCAATTCTATCATAAGATTTTTCTGAAATGAGTGGTGCAATTAATACATCTTCTAAATATTTCATTCTTTATTTCCTGATATTAAATTAATTGCACTTTGAGAAAAAATTGTAAAATCAGTAGATACAACATCAAAAGTTGAAAGCTTTAAATAAGATACGATATTTGATTTATCTAGGTTTCTAAATGATTTCAAAATAACATCATCATTCTCTCCGTAAACAAAAGTGAATGACTTATCAATATCAAACTCTCCAAGAATTGAGGAAGCTAATTTAGATGAAGGCTTATCCATATCACCAGCATCAATTACAAAAACGGCATCTTCTGTAATTCTTTGAGATAAAGCCATATTTAAAGATTTTCTTTTCATTTTTTTTGGAGTTCTATCTTTGTAAACTCTACCACCCGGTCCATGAGCAACTCCTCCTCCAACAAACTGTGGAGACCTTAAGGAACCTTGTCTTGCTCTACCCGTTCCTTTTTGAGCCCACGGCTTTGCTCCTGTTCCTGAAACTTGAGCTCTTGTTTTAACTGATGCTGTGTTATTCCTATGGTTTGTTCTATTTGAAGTAACCACTTGATGTAATAAACCTATGTTAATTTCATCTGTAACATTTATTGGGTATTGCTTTTTTGAAATTTTATTTTCTTTAGTGATGTATGTATCTAATTTAACGCTCATAATTTACTCTTCTTCTGATGCTGGAGATTGGTCTTGAGATCTTTGAATAATTTTGCCTGATGCTATAGTACTTCCATCCTTAGATAAAAGTTTTACAGCTGATCTAATCTGAACTATATTTCCTTTTTTCCCAGGTACAGAACCATTGACTAAAAGATAATTTTTCTCTTCATTTATCCCAACAACAGTAACTGACTGAATAGTCTTTTTCTCATTTCCCATTCTCCCTGCCATCTTCTGGCCTTTAAATACATGTCCTGGGTAAGATGCATTTCCTATAGAACCACCCGCTCTATGAACTTTATGAACTCCATGACTTGCCTTTTGTCCTTTAAAATTATATCTTTTCATAACCCCAGTAAACCCATGTCCTTTTGAATAACCAGTAATATCTACTTTTTGACCAACTTCGAAAAAATCCATAACATTTATATTCATTCCTGACTCAAGCCCAGAGTCAGAATCTATAGGAACTTCATACAAACCTTGACCTGGTTCAACATTATATTTTTTATAATGGTCAGACATTGGTTTATTAACATTTTTAGCCTTACCTATAGTTAATTGTGCAGCATTATAACCATCTTTATCTTCAGATTTTACTTGAACAATTCTACAGTCCGAAACATCAAGCACCGTTACTCCTAAAGCAGAGGAATTCTCATCAAAAATCTGAGTCATTCCTACTTTTTTTGCAATTAAAGTGTTCATAACTTAATTTCCACTTCTACTCCGGCTGGTAAATCTAACCTCATTAAAGAATCTACTGTTTTTGGAGTTGGCTCAACAATATCAATAAGTCTTTTATGAATTCTCATCTCAAAATGCTCTCTTGATTTCTTATCAACATGGGGTGATCTAATTACGCAATATCTATGAATTTGTGTTGGTAAAGGTATAGGACCTTTAACTTTGGCTTGAGTTTTGATTACGGTTTCAGCAATTTTGCGCGCAGATTCATCTACGACATAATTGTCGTATGCTTTTAGTTTTATTCTTATCTGCTGTTCTTGTTTTACCATTTTTCCTCAAAAAAACCGGGAGTCTAATTCTACTCCCGGTTATTTTTATTACTCAATAACTTTTGTTACTTGCCCTGCTCCTACTGTTCTACCACCTTCTCTGATAGCAAACTTAACTCCTTCTTCCATTGCAATTGGGGATATAAGTTCTACAGAGATAGATACATTATCACCTGGCATAACCATTTCCGTACCTTCAGGAAGAGTTACTTCACCAGTAACATCTGTAGTTCTGAAATAAAACTGTGGTCTATATCCTTTAAAGAATGGGTTATGTCTTCCACCTTCTTCTTTTGTAAGAACATAAACTTCAGCTTCAAACTTGGTATGTGGCGTTATTGAACCTGGTTTGGCAATAACTTGACCTCTTTCAACGTCTTCTTTGTCAATACCTCTCAACAATAAACCAACATTGTCACCAGCTCTACCTTCATCTAGAAGCTTTCTGAACATCTCAACACCAGTACATACTGATTTTGTTGTTTCTCTAATACCAACGATTTCAACTTCCTCGTTAACATTAACAATTCCTTGTTCAATTCTTCCTGTTACAACTGTTCCTCTACCTGTAATTGAAAAAACATCTTCAACAGGCATTAAGAAAGGCTTATCAACTACTCTTGTTGGTTCTTCAATGTAGGAATCTACATTTTCCATTAACTCAAGAACAGCTTTTACACCATCTTCTTTTCCTTCAAGAGCTGCTAAAGCTGAGCCTTTCACTACTGGAACATCATCTCCTGGGAAATCATATTCATTTAATAACTCTCTAACTTCCATCTCAACAAGATCTAAAAGCTCATCGTCATCAACTTGGTCAACTTTGTTAAGGAATACAGCTATTGACGGAACACCAACTTGCCTTGCTAAAAGAACATGTTCTCTAGTTTGTGGCATTGGACCATCTGCGGCTGAAACAACTAAGATTGCACCATCTACCTGTGCTGCACCTGTAATCATGTTTTTAACATAATCTGCGTGCCCAGGCATATCAACGTGAGCATAATGCCTATTTTCAGTTTCATACTCTACGTGTGCAATCTGGATTGTTATCCCTCTTTCCCTCTCTTCTGGGGCTTTATCAATATCTTCAAAAGCTGTAACGTCACCTGAACCAGCTTCAGCTAAAACTTTTGTTATAGCGGCCGTCAATGTGGTTTTACCATGGTCAATGTGGCCCATTGTACCGATGTTCACATGAGGCTTGCTACGGTCAAATTTTTCTTTTGACATATTTTTCTCCTTTTTAATGAAGTTTCAACTTGCCATGCAAGCTTAAACTTCCACCTCTACTCCACGAATACTTGCAGTAATCTCTTTAGTTATTGCGTCGGGAACGTCTTCATAACTATCAAACTGCATCGTAAATGTTGCACGGCCTTGTGTTCTTGAACGCAAGTCCGTTGCGTATCCAAACATTTCTGATAAAGGAACTTTTGCATTGATGACCTTTGCAGATCCCCTTTGTTCCATTTCAGCAATCTTTCCCCTTCTTGAGGAAAGATCTCCGACAACATCTCCCATAAAATCTTCTGGTGTAACTACTTCTACATTCATTATTGGTTCCAAAAGCTTAACTCCAGCTTTTTTTGCTCCATCTTTTAGAGCCATTGATCCTGCAATTTTAAATGCCATTTCTGAAGAATCAACATCATGATAAGAACCATCTACTAATGTAGCTTTTATATTCTCTAAAGGATATCCAGCTAATACACCTGATTCCATTGCAGATTCAACACCTGCGTTTACTGAAGGAATATACTCTTTAGGAATCCTTCCACTCTTTATTAGGTCTACAAATTCGTAACCCTCTTCGATAGGTTCAAGTTCAATAACCACATGGCCATACTGGCCCCTACCACCGCTCTGTCTGATATATTTAGCTTCAATACTTACTTGTTTTTTTATTGCCTCTCTGTATGCAACTTGAGGCTTTCCAATATTTGCCTCTACTCTAAATTCTCTTTTTAACCTATCTACAAGAATATCTAGATGCAACTCACCCATTCCTGAAATTATTGTTTGTCCTGTCTCTTCATCTGAATGCACTCTGAATGTTGGATCTTCTTCTGCTAATTTCTGTAAACCCTCTGATAATTTTTCTTCATCAGCCTTAGATTTTGGTTCGATGGCAACAGAAATTACTGGCTCAGGAAAAGTCATAGACTCTAGTTGAATTAGATTAGAAGAATCAGAAAGAGTATCTCCCGTCTTTGCATTTTTTAGGCCTACTCCTGCAACAATATCTCCAGTTGAAATAAAATCTATATCTTCTCTTGAATTAGAATGCATTCTAAGGATTCTTCCAAGACGATCATCCTTTCCCGTACTAGTGTTTTGGACCTTATCTCCTTTATTTAAAACTCCTGAATAAACTCTAAAATAAGTCAGTTTTCCAACATGAGGATCACTTACGACTTTAAAAGCTAATGCAGAGAATGGTTCATCATCAGAATGTTTTCTTTCAATTTCATTTTCTTCATCACCTGGTTTAAAACCTTTTACTGGTTCAATATCTAATGGAGAAGGTAGGTAATCAATTACAGCATTTAATAACAATTGGACTCCTTTATTTTTAAAGGCACTTCCAGCAAGTACAGGTACAAACAATCCTTCTAGGGTCCCTTTCCTAATTGCTCTCTTTACTTCCTCAACGCTCAATTCTTCATCTCCCAAGTATTTTTCAAGAACTTCATCGTCAGCTTCTGCAACAATATCTAAAAGTTCTTGTCTTTTTGATTTTGCTTCTTCTAACTTTTCCTTAGGAACCTCCGAAATATCCCATTCTGAGCCATCATCTTTTGTCCAAGTATGTGCTTTCATTTCTACTAAATCAATAACTCCAACAAAATTTGCTTCAGAACCTATAGGTATATGTAATACTGCTGGTCTAGCTTCTAATCTTTCAATAATTGATTCAACATCAAAGTCAAAATCTGCGCCTGTTCTGTCTAATTTATTAACAAAACATATTCTTGGAACATTATATTTATCGGCTTGTCTCCATACTGTTTCTGATTGTGGTTCAACTCCTGCAACGCCGTCAAAAACAGCTACTGCACCATCTAAAACTCTTAACGACCTCTCTACTTCAACGGTAAAGTCAACGTGTCCTGGTGTATCAATTATATTAATTGTATGATCATTCCAAGCACACGTTGTAGCTGCTGATGTTATAGTTATTCCTCTTTCCTGCTCCTGTTCCATCCAGTCCATTACAGCAGCACCGTCATGAACTTCTCCTATTTTGTATGTTTTCCCTGTGTAGTAAAGTATTCTTTCAGTTAAGGTTGTCTTACCAGCATCTATATGAGCCATAATTCCAATATTTCTTAAATTTTTTAAATCTATAGTTCTATCTCCCACGATTACCACCTGTAATGAGCAAAGGCTCTGTTAGATTCTGCCATTTTATGAACATCTTCCCTTTTTTTAACCGAAGCCCCTGTATTTTTACTTGCATCTAGGATTTCACGCCCTAGTCTTTCATACATTGTTTTTTCTCCTCTTTTCCTCGATGCGTCAACAATCCATCTAACTGCTAAAGTTGTTCCTCTTCTGTGTGGCACTTCCATAGGTACTTGGTAATTAGTTCCTCCAACTCTTCTTGATTTTGTTTCAATCTGAGGCTTAACATTTTCAAATGCCTCTTTTAATATATTTAAAGGATCCCCACCAACTTGCTTTTCAACCAATTCGAGAGCTTTATAAACAATATTTCTGGCTGTGTCTTTTTTCCCGTCTAGTAAAACCTGATTAGTAAGTTGAGAAACTAAAATACTATTAAATAATGGATCAGCTTCCGGTTTTCTTTTTAATGATGGTCCTCTTCTCATCTTTAACCTTTTTTACTTCCATATCTTGATCTTGCTTGTTTTCTATCTGTTACTCCTGAAGTGTCTAGAGCGCCACGAATAACTTTATACCTAACTCCTGGAAGGTCTTTTACTCTACCTCCTCTAACTAAAACAATGGAGTGCTCCTGAAGGTTATGACCTTCACCTGGGATATATGCAGTAACCTCAGTCCCTGTTGAAAGCCTTACTCTACATACTTTTCTCAAAGCTGAGTTTGGTTTTTTTGGAGTAACTGTATAAACACGAGTGCAAACACCTCTTCTTTGAGGTGCACCTTTTAATCCAGGTGTCTTTTCCTTAGACACTTTGGATTTTCGTCCTTTTCTAACCAACTGTTGTGTAGTAGGCATTATTATTCCAATCTAAAATTAGTATTTTTTCTTACCGAAAAAGAAGTATATGACAGATTTAAACTTACAACAATGAATTATTAACAAGTTTTTACTCTGTTTCTTCGTCTCCTTCATCGCCTAACATAGCTAGCCATTGTGCTGGATTTGGAAGAGAGTCTTCTTCAGATTCTTCAACATCAGAAGATTTCTCCATAAATCCTAGTTCAGAAACCTCAGGAGCACCTGGTAAAGAAGGTGCTAATTTTTGATACGCATCTGAACCTGTTCCTGCAGGTATAAGTGTACCAATTATCACATTCTCTTTAAGGCCGGAAAGAGCGTCCGTGCTCTTTTTCATTGCTGCCTCTGTAAGTACTCTCGTTGTTTCTTGGAAAGAAGCTGCTGATAACCATGAATCTGTTGCAAGGCTAGCTTTTGTGATACCCATAAGTTCAGGTCTGCCTTCAGCAGGTACTTTTCCTTTCTTTACTAACTCTTGGTTAGCATTTCTAAATAATGTTGAATCAACTAATTCATTTGGAAGAAAGTCTGAATCATTAGTTCTAATAATCCTAACTCTCCTCAACATCTGTCTTACTATCATTTCAACATGCTTATCGTGAACTTCAACTCCTTGATCACGATAAGTTTTTTGTACTTCATCTACAAGATATTCTTGGCACGTTCTAACACCATTTATCTGTAAAACTTCTTTTGGATCTTTAGGTCCTGTAGTTAGTGACTGACCTGCTTGAACTTTATCACCTTGGTTTATAAGTAAGGTTTGTCTTCTAAGAACTAATTCTTCAATTGTTTCTTTTTCGTTTTGAATTGTAACAATTCTATTTCCTTCTTCAGTAGGGTCAATTGACTTAATTTTTCCTTCAACTAATGAAAGGACTGCCTTACCTTTAGGTGTCCTTGCTTCAAAAAGTTCAACAATTCTTGGTAGCCCTGATGTAATGTCTAGTCCAACAACACCTCCTGTGTGGAATGTTCTCATAGTTAACTGAGTTCCTGGCTCTCCAATAGATTGTGCAGAAATTATACCAACAGCCTCCCCCTCTTCAACAGGACCTCCTGTAGCTAAGCTAAATCCATAACATAGTGGTTCCATCGATTCGGGATCAAGTGAATTGAATGGTGAAAGTATTCTAATGCTTTCAAGACCTGACTTACTAATAGCATCTAAGGCCTCTGCATCTATAAAAGTTCCTTTGGTTAATTTTTTCTTTTCTCCATATTCAATTGTCTTTTTATTCTTCTTTAAATCTTCACTTAGAACTCTTCCAAAAATAGATGAGTGTAAATATTTACTTACTTTTCCATCTTTGCCTTTTATTTGTTTACTGGTGCCTCTCCAGTCTATATTTTCATCTCCTCTTTCCTTGATGACAATACCTGCTGCTACGTCAACAAGCCTTCGAGTTAAGTAACCTGAATCAGCGGTTCTTAATGCTGTGTCAGCAAGACCTTTTCTTGCTCCATGAGTTGAAATAAAATATTCTAACACGGACATTCCTTCTCTAAAATTACTTTTAATAGGGCTTTCAATAATGTCACCCTTTGGATTTGCTACTAGACCTCTCATTCCAGCAAGTTGCCTTACTTGCATCATATTTCCTCTAGCTCCTGATTTAACCATCATATCTACTGGGTTAAATTGTTCTGATTCAAGCTCAGCACTCATTGCATATTGGACCTGATCCGTTGCCTCGTTCCAAATTTCAATAACTTTTTGCTTTCTCTCATTTTCTGTAATGATTTCATCTTTATATAATTTTTGAACTTTCTCAGCTTCTGCCTCATACTTTTCTAATATTTTAGATTTTGATGGAGGAGTCTTTACATCAGTCATAGCTACACTCAAACCTGCTTTTGAACCGTATTTAAAACCTACTTGTTTCATAGAATCTAAGAATTCTCTTAATTCAGCTTTATTGTATCTTTCTATAACCTCAGAAATAATTTTCTTCATCTCTGGCTTTCTCACTGTTGACTGTATATATGGGAAATCTTTAGGCATTATAGAGTTAAAAAACATCATTCCTAAAGTAGTATTCGTTAGCTGATTACCATTAATAGGCTTGTCACCTATTAACTCTGAAAATCTATTCTTTATATTCTCATGAATTTCAGGATCTCCTGCTAAATTTCCAACTCTTACTTTTATAGGTGTCTGTAATTTTATATGTCCAGCTTCATAAGCTAATTCAGCTTCATTTATATCTACATAAGCATTACTAGCCTTATCTAATTCTTCATGACACTCAGTTATATAATAAAGACCAATTACCATGTCTTGACTTGGAGAAACTATCGGGTTACCACTTGCTGGTGATAAAACGTTGTTAGTAGCTAGCATTAAAACTTTTGCTTCTGCCTGTGCCTCTGCAGATAGCGGGACATGGACAGCCATTTGATCTCCATCAAAATCTGCATTGAATGCTTCACAAACTAGTGGATGAACTTGGATAGCTTTTCCTTCAACAAGTATTGGCTCAAATGCTTGTATTCCTAATCTATGTAATGTTGGGGCTCTATTTAATAAAACTGGATGTTCTTCAATTACTTCAGCTAAAACATCCCAAACTTGTGCCCTCGATCTCTCAACCATTCTTTTAGCAGATTTAATATTTTGAGCTAAGCCGAGTTCAACTAGCCTCTTCATAACAAAAGGTTTAAATAATTCCAACGCCATCATTTTTGGAAGGCCACATTGTTGTAAATCTAAATGAGGACCAACAACGATGACAGATCTTGCTGAATAATCTACTCTCTTACCAAGTAAGTTCTGCCTAAATCTTCCTTGCTTGCCTTTAAGCATATCAGAAAGTGACTTAAGACCTCTCCCTCCAGCGCCAGCAACTGCTCTTCCTCTTCTACCGTTATCAAATAATGCGTCTACTGATTCTTGTAGCATTCTTTTTTCATTACTGATTATTATTTCTGGTGCTCCGAGCTCAAGTAACTTCTTTAACCTATTATTTCTATTTATTAACCTTCTATACAAATCGTTTAAGTCAGATGTAGCAAACCTACCACCATCAAGTTGGACCATAGGTCTTAATTCTGGTGGTATTACTGGAATGACTTCTAAAATCATTGCTTCAGGTGGGTTTTTCCCATCTGAAAAAGGCTTTATAACTTTCATTCTCTGAATTGCTCTTTGCCTTCTTTGAGCAGATTTAGAGTCTAAATCAGATTTCAGTTTTTCCATTTCTGATTTCAAATCAACTAATCCTACAAGTTCTCTAACTGCTTCTGCACCCATTCCTCCAGTAAAGTATTCATCATACTTATCAACCATTTCACGCCATAAAGTATCATTCTCAATTAGGGTTTTAGGCTTTAAAGTTTTTAATGTCTGAAATGCCTCTTCAATTACTGTTATCTCAGCATCTGATTTGCCTTTTTTCTGTTTTATTTCTTTTTCAATCTCTTTATTTCTTTCTTTGATTTCAGCTTCTGGAACTTTTCCATCTTCCATAGCTTTAATCTCGACTTTCATTTGCTTAATTCTCTTTTTCTCCCAATCTTCAAAATCTTCTTCAACTATTTCTTTTTCTGCTACTACTGCTTCCTCTATCTCTTTCAAGTCTTTTGTTCTTTTTTTATCATCTATAGAAACGACTAAATAAGCAGCGAAATAAATAATTTTTTCTAACTCTTTAGGAGACATATCTAAGAAATACCCAAGACGGCTTGGAACACCTTTAAAGTACCAAATATGAGTTACGGGAGCTGCTAATTCAATATGTCCCATTCTTTCTCTTCTTACTTCTCTTCGTGTTACCTCAACTCCACATCTTTCACAAATAATTCCTCTATATCTTATTCTTTTATATCTTCCGCATGAGCATTCCCAATCTTTTGTTGGGCCAAATATTCTTTCATCAAAAAGTCCTTCTTTCTCAGGTTTCAGAGTACGATAGTTTATTGTTTCTGGCTTTTTAACCTCTCCAAAAGACCAACTTCTAATTTGATCTGTCGTTGCAAGACTAATACTTAATTCATCAAATACTTTATCCATAAATTTCCCTAAACTTCTGCCTCATCTTCTTCAGGTCTTGTCATGTCAATACCTAGAGTTTCAGCAGTCTTAACATATTCATCACTTATCTCTTTCATGGATATTTCTTCTCCAGCTGAAAGAATTTCAACATTCAAGCATAAACTTTGCATTTCTTTTAATAAAACTTTAAATGATTCCGGAATACCTGGCTCTGGAATATTATCTCCTTTAACAATTGATTCATAAACTTTTACACGTCCAACAGTATCGTCGGATTTTATAGTTAATAGCTCTTGTAATGCATAGCTTGCACCATAAGCCTCTAAGGCCCAAACTTCCATCTCTCCAAATCTTTGACCTCCAAATTGTGCTTTTCCTCCAAGTGGTTGCTGAGTAATCATTGAGTATGGACCTGTAGACCTAGCGTGAATTTTTTCATCTACTAAATGGATAAGTTTCAATATGTATGTGTATCCAACTGTAATTTTAGAATCAAATGCTTCTCCAGTTCTTCCGTCATATAAAGTCGTCTTACCATCTTCATCAACTAACTTTTGACCATCCCTATTAGGATTAACATTTCTTAAAATTTCATGTATTTCTTCTTCATTTGCACCATCAAATACAGGTGTAGAAACTAACGTTCCAGGGTCCGCTCCATCTGAAGCAACTGTTGATCCTTTAAATTCTTCCCAACCTTGATCCGCTGCCCATCCTAAGTGTGTTTCTAAAATTTGTCCCAAATTCATACGACTTGGTACACCTAAAGGAGATAGCATAATATCAACAGGTGTTCCATCTTCTAGAAAAGGCATATCTTCGACTGGGTTTATCTTAGAAATAACTCCTTTATTTCCATGCCTCCCTGATAGCTTATCGCCTACCTGTATTTTTCTTTGTATTGCAACATATACTCTTACTTTCTGATTTACACCTGGTGGTAAGTCTGCTCCATCGTCTCTTTTAAGAATCTGAATATCTATAACTTTTCCTCTTTCTCCGTGAGGTACTCTTAACGATGTGTCTCTTACCTCTCTTGCTTTTTCACCAAATATAGCTCTCAACAATCTTTCTTCAGGGGTTAATTCTGTTTCACCTTTAGGGGTTACTTTTCCTACAAGATAATCTCCTGGTGTAACTTCAGCACCTACTCTGACAATACCCATTTCATCAAGGTCCATCAAAACTTCTTCAGCTACATTAGGTATATCTCGTGTTATTTCTTCTTCACCTAGTTTTGTATCTCTTGCTTCAATTTCATGCTCAGCGATATGCACGGAAGTTAAAACATCTTCTTTTACTAATCTTTCAGATATAACAATTGAATCTTCAAAGTTATAGCCATCCCATGGCATGTATGCAACTAATAGATTTTTTCCTAAGGCTAGCTCTCCACCTTGTGTGCTTGGGCCATCAGCTAAAACATCTCCTGGTTTAACTTTTATTCCTACTTTCACCAATGGTTTCTGATTAACTGACGTTGCTTGGTTAGATCTTTTGAACTTCTTTACTTCATGAGATATTTTTTTATTTGTTCCTTGTTCTTTTACAACTATTTCATCACCAGTTACGGATTCTACTTCCCCCGTTATCCTTGAAATTAAAGCTTCACCAGAATCACGAGCAACATTTTCTTCCATCCCAGTTCCAACATAAGGTGCCTCAGTTTTAACTAAAGGTACAGCCTGTCGTTGCATATTAGAACCCATCAAGGCACGGTTTGCATCATCGTGTTCTAAGAACGGAATCAAAGCTGTCGTTACTGAACAAATTTGCTTTGGACTTACGTCCATATAATCTATTTCTTTATCGCTCTCAAAAGATACCTCTCCACCATTTTTTCTACATAGAACTTTTTTATTTTTAAAAGTACCATCATCATTTAGAGGTGCGTTTGCTTGTGCAATTGTATAATCATCTTCTTGTGCTGCAGTTAAATAAACTGCTTTATTTGTTTTAACAAAACCTTTTTCAACTTTCCAATAGGGTGTTTCGATAAAACCAAACTTATTAACTCTTCCATAAGTAGCAAGTGTTCCAATTAGCCCAATATTTGGACCTTCTGGTGTTTCAATTGGACACATTCTTCCATAGTGAGAAGGGTGAACATCTCTTACTTCAAAACCTGCTCTCTCTCTGGACAAACCTCCAGGACCTAGAGCTGATAACCTTCTTCTGTGTGTAAGTCCAGCAATTGGATTAGGTTGATCCATAAATTGACTTAGCTGACTTGTACCAAAAAATTCTTTTAGTGAAGCTTGTATAGGTCTTATATTAATAAGTGACTGAGGAGTTATAGCCTCGGGCTCTTGTGTTGTCATTCTTTCTCTAACAACTCTTTCAAGCCTACTCAAACCAACTCTCACTTGATTTTGAACTAGTTCACCTACAGTCCTTATTCTTCTATTCCCAAAATGATCAATATCATCCAAACGAACTGGTATTTCTCTGCCTAGATTATTTTTAAAACTTGTATCACCAGCATGAAGAGCGATTACATATTTAATTGAATCAATCATATCATCGATTCTTATCATTCCATCAACCTCTGTTGAGTATCCTTCAGCGTCTTTTTCTCCGTAATCTCTTCCAAGCTTTTCTTCTACTTTATATCTACCAACTTTTGTTAAATCATATCTTTTTGGTGTATAAAACATTTGCTTTACTAAATTTCTTGCAGACTCAACAGTCGCTGGCTCGCCAGGTCTCAATTTTCTATAAAGATCTATTAAAGCTTCCTCAGAGCTTGAGTCGGAATCGCGTTCTATAGTATTTTGAATTGAGGGATAATCTCCAAATAAATCTATTGCATCTTCTTTTGTTTCAATTTTATATTTCCCCCACTTCTCAGGGTCAACTACATATAAAGCTCTTAAAAATGCTGTTATATGTTGACGTCTTTTTTCTGTCTACTCTAACGCCTACAGTATCCCTCTTATCAGTATCAAACTCTAACCAAGCTCCTCTACCTGGAATCATTTTTCCAATAAAAATATCTTTATCTGAGGTTTTATCAATTTCTTGAGAAAAATATACACCTGGTGATCTGACAAGCTGGCTAACTATTACTCTCTCTGTGCCATTAATTATGAATGTTCCGGTATCAGACATAATAGGAAAGTCTCCAAGGAATACTGTTTGTTGCTTAATTTGGCCTGTCTCTCTATCAAGAAACTGTGCTGTTACATATAAAGGTCTAGAATATGTTGAGTCAGTTATTTTACACTCTTCAAGGCTTTTTAAAGGCTCCTCAAAAAAGTGATTTAAAAATTCTAGTGAGAATCTTCCTGAAAAATCTTCAATTGGAGATATTTCATCCAAAATATCTTTCAGACCTTCTTCAATAAACCATTTAAATGAATCTTTTTGAACAATTAATAGATCTGGAATATCTAAAACTTTCGGAATTTTTGCAAACGAAAGTCTAGAATTCTGAACAGCGGACAACTATCCTCCTCAAAAAAATAATAAGTGGTACCGAAAGATTCAGTATATTAGTAGTTTTTATATAAGCAAACAAATAATATGAAAATTATTTGAGTTCTACAGTTGCGCCAGCGCCTTCAAGTGCTTCTTTTGCTTTATCAGCCTCTTCTTTTGAAACACCTGTAAGAATGTCTGATGGTGCACCATCTACAAGTTCTTTAGCTTCTTTCAGTCCTAAGCTTGTTAGGCCTCTAACCTCTTTAATAACTTGTATTTTTTGTCCACCAGCTTCTCCAAGAACAACATCAAATGAATCTTTTTCCTCATCTGATCCTCCGCCTTCTCCTCCACCAGCAGGTGCAGCAGCTACAGCCATTGGAGCAGCAGCAGTTACATCAAATTTTTCCTCAAAAGCATCTAAGAATTCTTTTAATTCTAAGACTGACATTTCTTCAAAAATAGAGAGTAACTCCTCTGTTGTCATTTTTGCCATTATTCCTCCTCTTTCTTAATCTCTTCTTCAGCTTCTTCAGAAGCCTCAGATTGTTCACTTTCAGAACTTGTTTCCCCTGTTGATTCTTTCTTTTCTAATAATGCTTTAAATGCAAAACCAGATTTATTTAAAACAGCTTTTATAGTTCGAGCTAATTTACTTGTTGGAGCGTTAAAACCACCTGCAATTTTTGCTAATAAAACATCTCTGGAGTCGATAGAAGCTAAAACATTTAACTGTTCAATTGTTAAAGGCTCTTGATCCATTAAGCCACCTTTCACAATAAAGGCATCATTTTCTTTAGAAAAATCTTTCAGTACTTTTGCAGCCTCAACAGGATCTGATTCAATAACAGCTATACCTGTTGGTCCAGCAAAGTATTCAAGTATATCTTTATATCCAACATTTTCTGCAGCTCTTTTAGCAAGGCTCATCTTTACAACATTAAAAGAGGCTCCAGCATTCTTTAGGTCTTTTCTTAATTGTGTTTGTTGACTTACAGTTAGACCTCTGTATTCAGCCATAACTAATGTGCCTGCAGATTTAAAAATTTCTTCTAACTCTTTTACTGCTTCTACTTTGTCTTCTCTTACCATAAAAAATCCTTGCATACCAAGGACCATTCTTTGTACCTGCGATAGATATTAAGGCAAGCCACTATCGGTCTTTGGTTTTAATTGTTATTAAATAATATAGCCTTAATAAATTTATGAGCAATTAAAATTATAAATTTATATCAACAGCTATTGAAGGACCCATTGTTGATGAAATATGAACTGATTTTATGTAGTCACCCTTAGTAGAAGCTGGTCTAGCTTTTTCTACTTCTTCTATCACCTCATTCAAATTTTCCAATAATTGATTTGTATCAAAAGATGATTTTCCAATAGATAAGTGTACATTCCCTAACTTATCATTCTTTATTTCAACTTTACCTTTTTTAAAATCTTCCACAGCTTTAGCAACATTAGGAGTGACCGTTCCGGTTTTTGGATTTGGCATTAATCCTTTAGGACCAAGAATTTTACCTAGCTGACCTACTTCAGCCATCATTTCAGGTGTTGAAATGACTATATCAACATCTAGTTTTTCTTCCGATGCGACTTTTGTAGCAAGCTCTTTTCCTCCTACAATGTCTGCTCCAGCACTCTCTGCTTCAGATAATTGCTCTCCTCCAGCAAAAACGGCTATTTTTACTTCTTTTCCTGTTCCATTTGGAAGTGAAACTGTTGTCCTTAGGTTTTGCTCAGCATCCTCAGCATCTATACCTAGTGAGAAAACAATATCTACAGACTCATCAAACTTGGCTGTTGAGGTTTCCTTGCAAAGGTTAAGTGAATCCTCTTTTGACATTTCTTCATTAGAAATATTCTCTTTTGCTTGATTGTATCTTTTTCCGTATTTTTTCATATAACTCCTTTTGGTTCAAACGATTTAATAATCTCCCAAAATATTTAATTAATTTTCTTCTAAGTCACCTTCTGCAGCAACACTTCCTGTTAAGTCTCCATCTTCTGAAGGCAAGTCTTCTGGGACTCTATTTTCTGCAGCTTCATTTGAAGCCATAACATCTATTGCTTCTCCATCCACAGTAACTCCCATTGATCTAGCTGTTCCAGCAATAATTTTTACTGCTGCTG
>CABXDL010000014.1 GCA_902510995.1 uncultured Candidatus Actinomarina sp. | reverse complement strand
CATGAAGCTACTGTTAATACTATTGGAAATGGGATGAGTGCTCTTCTCTCAAACGGAATTGAAACAAAACTCTTAAACAAAAAATTTGATGTAAAGAATATAGTTGAAGAGTTACTTAGGTGGGATAGCCCTCTACAGTTTTTTCAAAGATGGTCCCTTGAAGATACGGAAGTAAGAGGATATAAAATTCCAAAAAATGCAAAGGTTGCCATACTGTTAGGATCTGCTAATCGTGATGATGAAGTATTTAAAGACGCTGAAAAAATAATATTTGATAGGGAAAATTTAAACCATACAAGCTTTGGTGGAGGAATGCATTTCTGTCTTGGAGCTCACTTAGCAAGGTTAGAACTTGAAGCTTCCTTTAATAATCTTTTTGAATATAGCTGGGCCTTAGATTCAAAGCCTGAAAGAACTGGTGCTTTCGGTATAAGAGGGTTCAAAGAAGTTTTAGTATCTAATTAAGAATCTATCTTACTAATCTCATTCAAAAGATCACTAACATTATCTACACTTGTACTAAACATACCTTCAGTAAACAAATTTCTATATCTTCTTTCCTCAGCTGTAATAGCAATTACAGGTTTTTTACTTGCATACATATAGCCAATTTCAGATGCTGTTCCTGAATCTATATCTTGCCCCGTTACAAGAGCAACTACTAAGTCTGATTTGCTTAGAGCGTCTACATCATTTTGGAAAATAGCATCTTTTGTAGATTGTGACATGTTATTATCTTTCAACTCATTAGGATCTATTCCTGCGTTTTCTCTATGAGGAAGAAAACAATCATAACCTGCTCCTTCTAGAACCTCAGCTATCTCTTCAAGATATTTCTTTTCATGTACATTAAAAAGAGGTCCTGCAATATATATATTTTTTATCATGATGTAAATCTAGGAATTATAATTTTGACTTTCAAACAAAAACTGTAAATATTTTCTTCTTATTATTCAGATTCGCTTTAAACTCTACCTATGGGGAAATCAAAAAAGTATGGAATTAATACTCGAGCACTTCATACAAAAAAAAGAATAGAATTGCCAACTGGCGATGTCATGTCTCCACTCCACTTAACATCTACTTATGAAAATCCAGTACCTGGAGAGTCTGAATATTTTTATGGAAGAGTCAACAACCCAACTAGAGAACTGTTTGAAAGAACCATTTCCTCTCTTGAGGGAAATGAAAATTATGAGGAAATTCCTGGCTTAGCAATGGCTTCAGGAATGGCATCAGTAGCGTTAATTGCTGAACTTATTAAGCCTGATGAAAATGTTGTTATAACTAAAGATGTATATGGGGGAACAACAAACTTTTTTGCAACAATTGCAAGGAAGAGAGGGCTTGAGGTCAATTTTTGTGATATGTATGACCTTGAGAAACTAGAAAGCTTAATAAACAGTAAAACAAAACTTGTTTGGATTGAGTCTCCTTCAAATCCAAATATGAATATATATGATTTAAGTAAGATCTCTGAACTAGCACACAGCGAAGGAGCCCTTTTAGTAGCTGATAGCACCTTCTGCACACCATTTATTACTAGACCATTCGAACATGGGGTAGACATTATTATGCACTCTACTACTAAGTATATTGGTGGACATAGTGATACTTTAGGCGGGGTCATTGTCGTAAATAATTTAGAAATTCGTGAAACGCTTTATGAGTATCAGAAAACAAGTGGTGGAATAATGTCTCCTTTTGATTCATATCTTTGTCAAAGGGGTCTTTACACACTTGGCCCAAGGATTGAACTACATTCAAGAAATGCTCATCAATTAGCAGAGTATCTTTCAACGTCTGAACATATAAAAGAAACTCGTTATCCAGGCTTAAAGGATAGCGAAAATCATGATATTGCATCTAAGCAAATGGATTATTTTGGTGGAATGTTAAGTTTCTTCTTAGAAGATCATATAAATGAAGAGAGTTTTTGGAAAGAACTCAATCTTTATAAGTTAGCTGTAAGTTTAGGTGGAGTTGAAACTTTAATTGAGGTTCCATATTTGATGACCCATGAAAAAGTCACTGGTTTAGACGGAGAGGTAATCAACAATGCACCAGAAAAATTAATAAGAATTTCAGTTGGTATAGAAAATATAGAAGACCTTATTGATGATATGGACTCAGCCCTAAATGCAAGTAAAAAATAACTCACTCTTTTCTTATAAACCTTTCGGAACAGCTTTATTAACTCTTGCAGTAACTTCTGGCCTTTTCATTATCTTTGGAGCTAATGGTTGGGGTCTTCCTGCAGAAAATGAGCAAGCGATTGGTCAAATCTCACGTTGGTGTGAAAGAGTAAGTGGTGGATTTTTTAGAGAGCCAGCCAACACACTAGGGAATCTTGGATTTGTATTTACTGGTTTGTATATGTTTTATAAGCTTGCACAAGATGCAACCTCAGGAAAAGGTATCAAGATGTTTGGCTCATCAGCTATTGCAGTCCTTTATGCATCAGCTTCAACATTTTTAGGCCCTGGATCAATGGCTATGCATGGAACACATACTGCATTTGGTGCGTGGTTAGATAATGTTTCAATGATTACATATATTCTGATTCTTTGGCTGTATAACCTAAAACGGTTAATGGGGCTTTCTTTAAAAACATATTTCACCATTTATTCTCTACTTCTTGGTTGGTTTGCTTATAGCTACTGGTTTATTGATGGAGGTATGGGTATTGGGGTGAATCTATTTGAATTAAGCATTGGTTTGTGGATTGCTACTGAAGTATTAGTTAAATTTCCAAATATTTATGGAAGAGTTGGGTCTGGGTTCGCTGTATTGTTGACTCAACAGCTTTTTGGTAACCCAGTAATTAATGCTCTTCAAAACTTTCAAGACAACTGGGAAATGCTTCTTTATTTTGTACCTGCTTTCATTCCAAATCTCCAATCAACAACTACAAAAAAATATACTCCTTGGTTTTTCTTAGGTTTTGCTTCTTTTTTTGGAGCTCTTCTTATTTGGGGAACAGGAGTTCCGGAACACCCGTGGTGTAATCCTGATTCATGGTTACAAGCTCATATGGTTTGGCATTTATTGTGTTCAGTTGCTACGTTATGCTTTTTTAATCTCTACAGAACTGAAAAATTTAACTAATTAAATTAAAAAAATACTTTCCCCATTCATAACTCTTATATGTAATATCTATCAAGAAGCTGTCTTTTTAAGAATTAGTGTTGCAACACTATAAGCTTCAAACAGTAGAAGAGAGGACCTTTCATTCTCTCTTTTTCTGTTTATAAAGAGACTATCTGGTAACTAAGTTGCCTTCCTTGTCAGTAAATTTACCAAGGACAATAATTACTAAATCAATAAGAGTCCAAATACCGAAAGCCCCTAAAGTCAAAAGATGTAAAATACCAGTACCTATTTTTCCAACATAAAATCTATGAATACCTAGAAAACCTACAAAGAGACAGAGCAATAGTGTCACAAGCCATTTATTATCGGGAGACATATTTGAACCTTCTGTAGAGCTTAAAAGATCGTTCTTTTTTTTATCAAAATCTTCTTGTGTAATTACACCATCATCTAAGAGTTTTTTGTATTTAGATATTTCTTCTGCGTTTGACATTAATTTTATCTTAGTAGACTTTTGTGGATTTAATTAATTAGAGTTCTATTTGTGTTTAATAATAATAATTACCTAGACATTGAACTGCCACTTCTTTATATTCATATCCTTGCAGGGTTTATATCTTTGGTTGTCGCATATACGATACTATTTTTAAAAAAAGGAGATAAACGTCACAAAAAGTTTGGGATGATATACGTATATGGTATGACAACAATTTTTTTGACAGCAATTCCATTGAGCCTTCTTGGAGAATTTAATTCTTTTCTTTTTATTATTGCAATATTTTCTTTCTATCTAGCTTTTGCAGGATACCGTCAAGGTAGAGATAGACAAGGCGCTCGTGAGAGAATTGATAATGTATTAGCTATATTTATTCAATTGACCTGTGTTGTTTTTTATTGCTTCGCAATAAGTTTATTTCTATTGGGAAATTCTATGTGGAGAACAACGCTACTTTTTGGCACTGTTGCTCTTGGGTTCGGTATTAATGATTATTTTCGATTAAAAAAGACGGAAAAACCAAATTATTATGACAGAACTAGTACCCATTTAATTTTGATGCTTTCGGGTACCATTGCTACAACGACAGCTTTTATAGTGACAATAGAATTATTTTCGGCAGAATGGATTAATTGGACATTCCCAACTTTTGTCTTTGTTCCTGTAATAATTTATTTTTCTCTTAGAGAAAAAGCAAAGAAAACCTAGGCACTATTTATAATTTGTGGATCTTATTTTTGTTTAGATTCTCTTTCAGTTCTCTCTACATTAGTTTCATACAAACCAGTTTGTTTGTAGTTTTCTTTCATTTGTCTGTGTGCTTTTTTCATTAAGCCATCTGCAAAAACCGACATAACTACCTTTCCTTTAATTCTGCTAACTATATAAATTCTAATTGTGCGTTTTTTATAAGAATTTAGATTAAATTTAGAATTTTTAATATTTTTATTGGCATTTTTGCAAAAACAACAGGTGAAAAACCTACAGAAATATTTCTCTTTGTCCAGTCTCCTTCGTAAAACATATTTATACCACAGTATATATTTGGAGTGACGGGATAACCCGAAATGTCCTCTGATGTTGTTCCCTCTGGTGTACCATAAGATTCATAAAGACTGTTTAATGTAGGTATAATTTCATCTTTATATCTCGTATTTAACTGATCTTCATAAAGCGGATTTTCTAATTTTTTAAATTTTTTCAATTTAACCTTATAAATTTTTCTTTTTGGAAATTTGGGAGCTCCAGCAAATCGTCTAGCTTGAGGTGAGAAATAAGTTCCTTGAGTTATATAAGGAAAACCACTAGCTACAGATTTACCTATTATTGCTCCTTTTGTCCTCGAACAGTGAAAAATTACATCATTTGGGCGAACAAGTCCAAGAAGAGAATACATTGGAATATTTTTTTGTCCAGACCAGTCCTTAGTTGGCGCTCTCAAATCATACCCAAAATCACCTCTGTATTTTGTATGTTCTTCATTTTTATCTTTATTTGATATTTCAATCCAATATTTTTCTTCTTTTCCCCACCAAACATTTTTTATGCCTAATTCATCCGGACTGTATTTAGAATTGACCATATATTTTAAGGCCTCAGGTACATTACATTTTTACTATTTTCAGATACAAGTTCTCTTGAATAATACTGTGGAAACATTTCATTTGAAATCCAGCTATCAACCTGGTCATCATAATACTTAGAGAAAACGTGTCCTGACTGACCTGTAGGCAGTACTGTTTTTGAATTATTAAAATTACTTAAATCAACAATCATCCTCATTGAGGGGTGTCCAAATTTATCTGCAATTGAGTAATCTCCATCAAATGACCAACCAGTGGCATTTACTGTATTAGCAGAACCACTCACTTTATATGGTCCTAGGTCAACCATTGCTGTTAAAGGCGCTATGCCTGCTTGTCCTAAAAGATTCGTAGAATATGTTATTGTATGTATCTCTCCCCATTCCCAATTCTTCGGATTATCCCCTAATAAATCAATAATCTCGCTATCAGATACATCTAAAACAATAACTAATAGATCAGAAAGGTTTTCTTTATTCTCTGTGCTTTGGTAGTCCCATAGAATATGATTTGGATCCTTCAACATGGATAAAAGAATTTCTATGGTTGTATCAGAATGTCCAGGCATTAAGTTAATTTCTTCACCACTTCCGTCATAAACAATCAGCTCTTCAAAAGTATGATTTACTAAATTCTTAATAAACACTCCCCAGGCTGCTGCGCCTGAAGAATCTATATTCATTTCATAGGCAGTTTCTCTTTCTGTCCAAGCTTTTAATTCATTAAGAACTAAGGATTCTGTATACACAGAGTCAAAAATATACGGAAGTATGTAGAAAGGTGAGTAATCATAATTATTTATCTGCATATTCATTACATCATCAACACTTACCTTTTCACTTAGGTTATTTTCTATCACTCTTTTTATAGACTGTCCTCTATATCCTTTATTGTGAGAATCTAACCAAGGCTGATCAGGATGAATAGATTGATTTGCAGTAATAATATATCCACTTTCTGGATTCAGAATAAATGGAAGACTATCAAATGGAACAAATCCCTTCCAATCATTTGAAGAATCCCATCCCGGAATTGGATATTGACCTGAATGACCTTCTGCTCTAATAGGTATTAGACCTGGAGATTGGTAAGCAATATTCCCATCAATATCAGCATATAAAAGATTCTGTGCTGGTACATGAAAATTCTTAGTTGCTTCTCTAAATTCTTCGTAATTCTTCATGTAGTTGAAATCACGAATTGATTGAAATGTCTTACCAGGATGTAAAGCAGTCCAGCTTAAAGAAATAGCATAATTTTCTGGTAATTCAATTCTGGATTGTTCTGAAAATTCAATATTATTTATTGGATAATCCCTATCAGACAATATAGGCCCGTGATGTGTTTCTCTTACTTCAATAATGATTGGTTCTTGGTTCGGAAGATAAATAATTTCAGTAAAACGCTCCATATCTTTCCATTCTCCATCTACTTCATATTGGTTTGGGTTAGCTGGATTAATCTTTTCAATATATAGGTCTTGTACATCAGGTCCCATATTTGTAAAACCCCAAGCTGAAGAACTGTTATGCCCAATAATAACATAAGGCGAACCAGCAAAAGATAAGCCGATAGCATCTAAATTGCAATTAGGCCCATATGGAAAACAATGTAATCCATTCTCATACCAGATAGGTGGAAGCTGGGCTGATAGGTGGGGATCGTTAGCTAATATTGGGTATCCTGACTCTGTATGCAATCCAGATATTGCCCAACTATTTGATCCAATTGAGTCTGTAAATCTTAAATCTCTTGTTGAATATGAAATAAATAAAGATTGAATAATATCAAAGTTGTAATTAGAGGTAAAGGTTCCTGTACTTGTCCAGTCTTCTACAATATATGGATGTTTTTGAGGGAATGGTGGTTTAAGCAAGCTATTGATAGTTTCTGAAAGCGTGCCGTATGTTTTTGCATTCCTTATCTCAGCATCATAATTTCCATTAAGATCATAAGCCATCATCTTCGCCCAGGAAAGTGGGTAATACGGAAGGTATTCATCAACAACATAATCTGGATTAATAAAAGTTAAGAAAAAATGTTCCAGACTTAATTTCCTCTGAGGCCTTGACTTAATATAGGCATTTATACCTTTTGTATACTGGATGAGGTCATTCTTCATCTCTGGTGACATCTGTTCATACTCTTCCTCTGCCACCCTGTTGAAACCATACGTTCTAAAAAGCAAATCTGCCCCAACTCCAGGATCTCCTATCAAGGAAGCTAAACGTCCTGTACTTAAATGGCTCCAAAATTCTAATTGCCAAAACCTATCTTGGGCATGAACATATCCTTGAGCAAAAAGAATGTCATCGACATTTGTGCCATAAATATGTGGGACTCCTCTATCGTCTCTAATGATTTCGACAGAATCATTCAAAGGAAGTCCTGAAATATCAATCTCATGATCGGGTAATGGCATTCTAAAAATAATAATTCCAGCAACCAGAAGAGCCCCAACAAGACTTACAACTATAATTGAAAACCATTTAAGAATTTTTTTCATTAGTACCTTATTAAATTAATAATAGAGATTAGAACTCTAAATTGTCTATCCACTCTGAAATATCTTTTACTGTTTCCCTATATATATTTAATGCATCTTCATCTGATTCGTAAGAATCTCTATTAGGGTCTATAAAAGATTTATGAACTCTGTTCTTTGTGTTTGGAAATACAGGGCATAATTCATTTGCTGAGTCACAGACCGTTAGAACATAGTCA
The DNA here is from genome assembly GCA_902510995.1 of uncultured Candidatus Actinomarina sp. Lineage (GTDB taxonomy): Bacteria > Actinomycetota > Acidimicrobiia > Actinomarinales > Actinomarinaceae > Actinomarina. The sequence goes on along the minus strand of CABXDL010000014.1, from coordinate 23,730 downwards.
AATTCTGTTTCAATAAAATCATCCACCAACTTTGGGTATTGATTAGTTATATCAATATTCTTCTCTCCCATAGCTCTTATAGCGTATGGATTTACATTGGTTTCTGGGTGTGTTCCTGCTGAATAAACTTCAAATTCAGAATATCTATTTTTTATTAGTCCCTCAGCAATTTGAGATCGACATGAGTTTCCTGTACAGACTACCAATACCTTCATAAAACTATTTTATATTATGTATTATTCTTTAAGTATGAATTCATTAGAAACCAAAGAAAAATATTTTATGCAAAAGATGGAAAAGGCAATTATGTACTTTCTTTACATTATCTTTATAGGAGTATTTGCACTTATTGCTTGGAGTGGGTCTATTAGAGAAGGTTTGATTATGGTTCCTATAGCTGCAATTACTATTCCTATGACTAAATGGGGTATTAAATGGCAAAATGATAGATATGTTAGATCTGCAAAAAACGTTGATGATATTGAAATTCTTAGTCAAAAGGTAAATGAGTTAGAAAAGCAAATAGAAGAATTAAAAGATAAATGATTTCATTAGATCTTTTGCTTAAACATATGCAGTGGGCAAATAAGGAAATTTATACAGAAGTTTCAAAACTAGATAATGAAGTTCTAGATTATTTTGTAATTGACCCTGAATGGAAAGTAAAAACAATAATGCTGCATATAGCTAAAGCATCAAGTAACTATGGACAATTTGTAAATGGAGTAACTGAAACTACTCCATTAGACCTTAACGAGCCATCAACATCTGATGATATAAAAGTCTTAATTGATAAACTCTACGAAATAGACCAGGGATTAATAGATAATCAAGGAATTGGAGATGTTGATCTTACAATAAAAATGCGGAGTGGAGTAAAGGAACATAAATCAACTACTATTTTCTCTCAAATGGTTTTTCATGCTGCAGAGCATCGTGCACAGATAGTAGCTGCTCTTGACAAGCATGATGTTAGAACAATTAATTTAGATAACTACGATGTATGGAGCTATATAAGAGCTCACTAATCACCTGTTTCCTGATTTACCCAATCTTCATATTCAGGCAATGTATAAAGTGGATGAATAGTTGTTATTCTTGGTAACTCATATGGATGTTTTTCTTTAACATTTTCTATAACTTTAGTAAATAAACTTTCACTAGTGTGTAGGGAAACCTCTATCTCTTCTTCATTTTTTATATCGTCTTTCCACACATAAGAAGATTCAACATTCTTGTATGTTGCACAAGCAATAAGTTTTTTCTCTAAAAGAAAATTTACTACGAACTCAGCATCTTCTTTTTTATTAAAAGTTGTTTCGACAATAATCATTTATAATCTTTCCCTGTAAGGTCTACAGAATAATTCCACAATTTCTTTCTCTCTTCTTTATCATAAGCAATTTTATTTCCTCTATAAATTCGTGGTTTCCCGTATTGGTGAATTACCCCAGGTCCAAATACTTCTTTTCCTTTTATGTTTAAGTTGGTTGATGCCTCTAAAACGGGGGCTACTCCTGTTTTAATATTTGTTGCAATTAAATCAAAACCCATTGTTGTAAGATTTCTCTTCCTTCTTTTGCGTAACCTTGACTTTGTGATTCCTGGGTGTGCTACAACAACTTTTGTGTGGTGATTCTTTAGTTTGTCATCTAGTTCAAACGCAAACATTGTTCTGTAAAGATTTGAGTAGTTATACCAAGTCCAAGGATTATAATCCTTCTCTTCATGCAAACCTTCTAACCGAACATCTCTTGCTAAATACATTGCAATGCTTGAAACCTGAACAATCCTAGAATCTTCTCTATACTTCATGAGTTCTAAAAGTTCTAGAGTTGAATAAAATGCACCTAAATAGTTTGTAGCTATTGTTGACTCAAAACCCTCTTCAGTTGTTTTATATGGAACATACATTATTCCAGCATTGTTATATAAAAGATCTATACCGTCATAGTTGTTTTTAATTTCATGAAGAAAAAATTCAATACTAGAAAAACTTGTGATATCAAGCTTTCTAAAAAGTGCATTCGGTCCGAGCTCTTTTTGGGCAGCTCTTCCTTTTTCTCTGTTTCTACAGGCTAAAACTACATGATAATCTCTATCAACAAGACCCTTTGCAGCTGCAAACCCTAAACCAGTGTTTGCTCCTGTGACTATTGCAGTTTTCTTCATCATGTTTAATGATAGTTAAATCGAATATACTTAGATTATGTATTACATTATTGCAGTTGCCATACTTATTTTGATACTAAGAACGTTCAATTTAATTCCTCAACTTTCTAATAAATTCTGGAGGTCTGTAGATTATGGAATTGTTGCTATTGCTTTCTTAATCTTTTTAACACGGATACCGCCATTTGTTTCTGGAGTATTGTTAACAAGTATTGCTTTTTATGCTTATAAAAAAGGGTTCTTTGATAAATTTCGTTAAGGAAGAATTTCTACCAATACATCTACTGGCTGACTAGCCCAAGCATTAAATTCTTCTATCATTGCATCTGCTGATTTACCAAAATGCTTCTGGAATGCTGCTTCAAAACCTAGTTCTTCAAGTTCGCTATAAAAATCAACTCTAAATGTTTCTTCACTAGTTTGGTTTATTATATAAGCTACAAACCAAGTGCCAACATCATAGATGTTCCAGCCATCATTATCATAACCAATTTCTCTCATGCTTTTCCCATTACTTAGATAGCCTGGTAGAGATTCTGCTTTCCATCTCATCCTCTCCTCAAGGTATCCTTCACTTACCCCAGATTGTTTAGAGTACCAATAAGTAGCCATGTACTCAGCCCCACCTTCTGTTATCCAAGGTCTTTGTACATAATCTCCTGTCTCTATATAGTTTCTATTGCTAGTCATCCAATCCCCGTCATCATCTTCAATCTCTGGTTGAGAAACTTGTGCAGCTTGATAAATATGGAAATACTCATGAAGTATAACTTTTTTATAATCATCTTCTTCAGGGCCTGGGTATTTCGTTGACATAGTCATTGTGCTAAAATAATATCCTAAACTCTCTCTAATGTATGTAGAAACAAAAGAACATCCCTCATCAGGGCATCTATAAAACTGGGACCACCCATCTCCTGAGCCGTAAGGATCTCCATTTAAACAATCCCACTTCGTATTCCATGTTGGGTCTTTTTCTACCCTTACATCACACCATATATCATCTAGAGCTCTTGCACCATCCTTACTCTTTCCAACTATCCATAACTCAGCTGGACCATAATTTCCCCATAATTCAATACCTTTATTAAACCATTCAACAGATACGTCTATGTGTTGTTGTGTTACATCTGTTGCAGCATAGACCTCAAAACTTGAAGTAACTTTACCCCAAATTATATTATTACTTGAACTTGAATCAGACGTAGATGATTCTGTATTCGTATTTGAGTCTTGAGATTCTGTATTCGTATTTGTGTCTTGAACTGTAGTTGTAGTTGTGTCTTCAATAGTCAAGATAGCTGTATCAGAACCACCACACATACAAAATATTAATAAAAGTAGTAAGTATTTTTTCATAAAATATTTTCTATTTTATATTTACTTGTTTAGTATTTCCATAATTACTGGATGAGCTGCTATAACATCTTCAATATCAAAACTAACACCATACTTTAACTTATATAATTTTACTGCTGTTTCTCTATCGCTTCCCCATTCAACAGATACTAAGTCCATTGCTGTTAAGTCTTGGTTCATAACAATATTTGGATCTGCTCCAGCATCACTAAGTAGTTGTACTATTTCAGTCCTACCAAAGAATACAGCACAGAATTGCGCAGTAACATCTTCATCATTTTTTACATCAAGATCTGCTCCAGCATTTACTAATAGATCAACAATCTCATAATGACCCTGACATGCAGCAATAATAAGTGCTGTTTCATTTCTTCTTGAGCCTTTTGAATTTATATCCGTTCCATAAGCTATATGTTGTTCAATTGATGCAAGATCACCTTTTTTTGCTGAAACCCAAATACTATTACCGGGTTCTTTTACGGTTTCTACGACTTCTTCAATCTCCTGAACTTCTTCAGCCACTACTGTCTCTTCTTCTGCAGTAGAGCTTGACCCACCTGAACAGAAAGAAACCAGTAACACCAATAGAATTAAACTATATTTCTTCATAAACCTTAGTCTAACAAGCTAAAGCTGACTTTACCTATTTACAATGCCCTTTACTTGTTTTGATAGTTTTTCTAAATTTTTGTTATTGAAATTAAAAATCCAAAGAGCTGTATATATAAACCCTATAGCAAAAAACAATAGTGCATATCCTCTTCCCGGACCAGTCCCTACTATTGGTGATAAGATGTCTACATTCTTTGGATAAAAAGTAAACTCTAAATAATCTCCTAATGGGCCCGCTATCAATACTCCAAACGGCCTTAACATTTGAGCAATAGTACCTCTAAGTGCCAAAGCTCTTCCTCTAATGCTCTCATCTGTAATTGCTAACCATGCTCCTGATGAAACTGTATATTGAATTGTCCCACTAACTCCTTCAAGGATTCCAAATATAGATAAAAGATAAATGCTAGGTCTTATTGAGCCTATGATTATTGCTAGCCCGCAGAAAAGTCCCATTACTATGGCAACCTTCATGTCTCCTTGTATCCTGTCAGATATTCTTAAAGAAATAATTGAACCAACAAGAAACGCCATACCAGCAACTGATTCAATAAAGCCAAGTCCTGTTGCATCTGTAAAACTTAAAACCATAGGTGGAAGCAAAACTGCAATAAAGCCATGCAGGCCATTACATATGCAAAGAATAAGAACTAAAGACAGCAGTCCTTTTTGTTTCTTTAACCAGTTGTATGCTTCAAGAAGATCTAGATAAACGTTTCTAAAGTTCAAATTACCTTTTGTTTTGATTTTCTTGCTTTTAAATAATGTAATTGTTGCGATACCGAAAAAACAAGTGACAAGATCAACAACTATGACCCCTTCTAATCCGAAGAAAGAATAAATAAAAGCTCCACCAATTGGCCCAAGTAACATTGAAATTGCTTCCGCGCTCTCAAATAAAGCAGAAACTTTTGTTACGTTTTGCTTCTTTACAACGTCACCTAAAAAGGCGCTCCATGTTGTCCAGTGGGCTATTTCAAATATCCCAAAAGCTAAAGCAAAAGGTATTAAGAGAGTGAGTGTCAACATATCATTTAATGCAAAATAACCAATAAGACACATCAATACTGCGATTGTTAAATCAAAAATAATAATTAATTTTTTTCTGGGAAATCTGTCTGCTAAAACTCCGCCAAATGGTCCTGTAATGACACCAACGATTGCAGTGATGAATAAAATTGTTGATAAAGCGCTGGCTTTCCCAGTGGTTTGATAGATCCAGACTCCAATAGCAAAAAAAGACATAGCGGAACCTGTCCATGAAATAGTTTGTCCAAACCAAAGAAGGTATACTTTTTTATCCATTAGAACACCTTATCAAGCTATAAAATTATTAAGATTTCTTTTTCAATCAATAACGATGCTTGTTTTGATTTTTTATTCTTTCAATTTCCCTTTCAACAGAGAAGAAACCTACGGTTCTAGTCATGAATAGAAAGTGGGCTAAAAGTCCAATACCCCACCCAAATGAAGCAAAGTAAAACCACGTTAAAGAACTGGAGTTATCAAACATTAAATCAATTACCAATAATCCACTATTCACTAATAAGTAGATCAAAGCATGAACTCTAAATGCAATATTAGCTACTGCCTGTTCTCTTAAATTGTCATTATTTTCCATACAATTATCCTACTAAAATAATAATGTTGAAATAAATATTAAGGGGAATTATGTCTTTAGCTTTAATCACAGGAGGGTCTGGTCATGTTGGGTCAAATCTTACCAGAGCTCTTTTAGTCGAAGGATATAAAGTAAGATGTATTGATTTTGATAAAGATCATAGAGCTTTCGAAGGTCTCGAAGTCGAACTTATTGATGGTGACATAACAAAAAGAGATACCTTAGACAGAGCTTTTAACAATGTTGATATTGTTTTCCATACCGCTGCATTAATAAATCTTGATAGAAGATATAAGGATCAGATTAGAAAAGTAAATGTCGAGGGAACAAAAAATGTATGTGAAGCTGCGTTAAATGCAAATGTTAAAAAAATGGTTCACTTTTCATCTGTTGATGCGTTTTATAGATTCCCTATAGATGAACCTCTCTATGAAGACAGGAAGTTAATAGATGACCCTGATGCCATGCCTTATGATCTGTCTAAAGCTGATGGACATAAAATAGTTCTTGATTATTGCTCGAAAGGTTTGAATGCAAGCATAATCCACCCAACATCAATAGTTGGCCCCAATGACTTTAAACCAGGAATCCCTATGCAAGCTTTAGTTGATATGGCTAATGGAAAAAGAAAGCTAATGCCTAATTGGGGTTATAACTTTATAGATGTACGAGATCTTTGCTCTACAGCTATTTCTGCTGTAGAAAATGGGAAAACTGGTCAAAATTATCTTGTTGGAGGGGAGTATTGTATGTATCTCCAAATTGCAGAATTTATGTCAGAACAGCTCGGAAGAAAAACAGTTTTAGGAAGCATTCCTGATTTTTTTACTTATTTTGCAATACCTTTTGAGTATATAAAATCAATAATTAAAAAGGAGCCGAGAGTAATTACTTTAGATTCTATTCATACAGCTCAAACAGGAAATTATTTTATTCCAAGTTCATTAGCTAGAGAAGAACTTGGTCATAGCTCAAGACCTATAAGAGAAACTATAAACGATACGGTAGAATTTTTTGTAAATAGAGGTTTGATAAGGTAATTATGTCAGAATATAAAGCTTGGATTCAAAATGAAGTTGGGCCTTTTACTAACTTAAAGATAGGAAACATGGAGATGCCTCGTCGTGGAGAAAAGGAAGTTCTTATAGAAACAAAAGCAGCAACACTAAATTTTGCTGATTTACTGCTTTCAGGTGGAATGTACCAATCAAATCCTCAAACGCCGTTTGTACCAGGATTTGAAGTTGCAGGAATAGTTAAAGAATGTGCAGAGGACAGCCATCTAAAAGTAGGCGATAGAGTAGTTGGTGCTTGTACTGTTTTTAGATCAGGACGTTATGGAAGTTTTGGTGAGTTTTGTATAAGTAGTGAAAATTTAACTTACAAAATCCCTGATGAAATTAGTTATGAAGCAGCAGCAAGTATCTTAATGGCTTATTTAACCTCAGATTTTGCATTGCATAGACGTGCTCAAATTAAAGAAGATGAAAGAGTTTTAGTAAATGCAGCAGCAGGTGGGGTGGGCTTAGCTGCTATCCAGCTTGCTAAACTATCAAATGCGAAAGTAATAGCTGCAGTTGGTTCTGATGAAAAAGCAGAATTTATTAAAAAATATAATCCAGATTTAATAATCAATTATCAGAAAGAGAATTTAAAAGAAGTAATTGAGAATAAGTATGGGAAACGACCAATTAATATTTTCTATGACCAAGTGGGAGGTGAGCCCTATGAAGAAGGGCTTCGTTTGCTAAGTTCAGAAGGTAGGGCTTTAATTGTTGGCTTTGCAAGCGGAAACATACCTAACCAGTTGTTAAGTTATTTATTAGTAAAAAATATCACCCTTATGGGAGTTTTTATGATTAGCTTTGAAGATGATGACTCAGCTTATTTACACTCAAGGATGGAGTCATTGTTTAATTTGTATTTAGACAAAAATATTGACCCTGTGTATGAAATCATACCTTTTGAAAAAATACTTGATTATTTAGATTTGATTGGTTCTAGGAAAACAATTGGAAGAATAGTAGCAACTATTTAATCTCTGGAAACATACAAATAGGAAGTTGATAGAACTTATCCCAAGACCTTTCAAATAAGGATTCATATAATTTAACTAGATTTGGATTACGTTTTTGGTAGTCACTTAATATAGCTATTGCATCCTCCTCATTTAACCAATCAGCAACCGAGGTATAATTGAGACTTGTCCACACAACTTCCAATTGAGGATTTTTTCGGAGATTTAATACCCAGTCACTTTTTTCTCCAAATCCTGCAATAACAACAGGAGCATTGTTAATTATTCCAATTACTTCTAAAAGTGTTTTTCTTTCTTTTTTTGATACTCTTCCAGTTGTTCTAATTTGTATTAATTTCTTGCCATAGAGCCGAGCAGTTAATTTATTGTATAAAAAATAAGGGGATCTTAAAAAAAATCTATATTTTAAACTTAAATCTTTGTAATCTACCAAAGTCTTATTTTATTCCAGTTTCTTTTTTTGATTTAAAATAAATTCTTCCAGTTCTTTTACACTGGGTAAATGCCTGGCACCATATCCAAGAAGTTTATATGCAGCTACTGCATTTCCATATTCTATAGCTTCATCAATAGGTTTATCTTGTAAAACTCCGGAAATAAAACCTGTGTTGAAGGCATCTCCTGCACCAATTGAATCTTTGGGGGATATCTTAAAAACTTCTCTTTTAGTTAAATTGTTTTTATTAAAAGCTAAAACACTTTTTGATCCATTTCTACAAATTAAGGTCTGATTTTCTTTTATGATTGCTTTTGCAGCTTCATTTATAGTCTTCTTTTCTGTAAGTGGAATAATTTCTTCATCAGAATTACCAAAAATATAGTCAGAATATGATATCGCTTTATAGACTGTTTCTTTAAACTCAAGATCTAGGCCCCATAGTTCAGCTCTTATGTTTAAATCAAATGAAATAGGTATGTTGTTTTCCTTAAATAATTTCATCACTTCTATCATTGTCGTTTTTATTGGGTCATTTCTTAAACTAATTCCTGAAACATGAAGCCAGTCGCTTTCAAGAAGATGCTCTTTATCAATTAAGGAAAATTCTAAATATTCATGGGCTCCTCCTTCTGGGGGCCAAACAAATAAGCTTCTCTCACTATTTGATTGAACAATGCCAATTACCATTGCTGTGCTCTGTTCATCTAAAACAATTAAATTCCGAGTATCAACGTTATCATTTTTCATTTCTTCTAAAACATGTTTACCGTATATATCATTACCGACTGTTCCAAAAAATTTTACTTTTAATCCTAACTTTGATAACCCAGCTGCAACATTGGCGCACGTTCCTCCACTTGATAAAGAGGGAGGTTTTAATTTATTTACATCTGAAAGCAATAAAGCCATATCAACATTTGAATCTCCAAGTACAGAAATTATTTTTTTAGACATAACTTAAATAATTTCTTTAGATTTTTTAACAAATTCTTCGACTTTTTTAAAATCCTTAACAAAGCTTCCATCATCCATTAATTTATTTGTATGAGTTAATGAGTCAACTCCCCATGGTTTCACTTTAGCTATTGCTTCTTGTACGTTTTCTATAGATAGGCCTCCGGCAAGTATTACTGGTGTTTTTACATTCTGAACAATAGATCTTGATATATTCCAATCATGTATTTTGCCACTTGCACCTATTCCTTCAACGTCTGTTGTAGAAGTATCCAGTATAAGATAATCGGACATATCAGAAAAGTTTATAGCATTTTGAATAGCTTCTTCACTATCAACTGATATTGCAAACATTATTTCAATTCCAGTATCTAAAAGTTTTTCTTTTATTTTTTCTATGTCGTTTACAGATATAGATCCTGGATCACCACATAAGTGAAGTATGTCTGGTTTAACAAATAATACCATATCAATTATTTCACTAATATTATTCGAAACAGATATTGCTACAGTTGTTGTTCCAGTTAAAGATGCGCAAATATCTTTACCCATTTCAAGTGTTATCTCTCCTGGTAGGCCAATATTTGCTGGAGTAACCCCAACAAGATCTACACCTAAACTGGCAACCTTTTTCGCCTCATCTACTGACTGAAGTGTGTATATTTGTACTTTCATTATTAAAGATCATTAATGAATGTATCTTCGTAGCTTTGCCTATTAACTATTTCATTAATTCCTGAACTAGTAACAGCAACTACTCCAGATTTTGGAACTCTGTTGTAATTACTAGCCATAGAAAATGTATATGCTCCAGTTGAGGTGGACATTAAAATATCACCAGATTCTGTATCTTCAGGAAGCATTGCATCTTTTACCAACAAATCTCCACTTTCACAATGTCTCCCCGATACTGCATGTACTGCCTCTTTGTCACTTTTTCCACCAGAGATATTAAATAATTTATGTTCACTTCCATATAATGCTGGTCTTGGGTTGTCTGACATACCTCCATCAACAAGTATGTAAGGCTTTTCTCCTCTATCAGACTTTATAGCTCCTGCAGTATAGAGAATAACTCCAGGATTATTAACTAAGGCTCTACCTGGTTCAATCATCACCTTATATGCTTTTGACCAATGGTCTTTTACTCCATCATGTATTGCTTGGGAGTAAACAGAGAGCTTATGATCTACTTCATCTCCAGCATACGGAGAGAAGAAGCCACCACCTGCATTAAAAACTGCATCTCCTTCTACTTTTTCTGAATGAGTATTCATAAAATCTGAACAAGAACTCATAGCTAATTTATAACGTTCAGGATCTTTAATTTGACTTCCAACATGTACATGAATTCCTGAAAATAATAATGATTTTGATGATACTATTTGATGCATAGCTTCCTCAGCAAAACCAATGGAAATACCAAATTGTTGATCATAACCACTTGTTAAAACCATCGGATGTGTTTCAGCACCTACATCTAAATTAATCCTCATGATTACTGGTTGTTTCTTGTTTAGAGATGAAGCTGCTTTATCTAACATTTCTATTTCATAACGGTTGTCAATAGAAATATGACCACCATTATTTTCTATAAAATACTCTATTTCATCCTCTCTTTTAAATGTTCCGTTAAATATAGTATTTTCTAATGTTCCAACTGTTTCTTGGACTGTTGCCATTTCTCCTCCTGAAACAACGTCTACACCCCATTCTTTTTCCTCAAGTTCTTTAACAAGTGCCTTAGAAATAAAAGCTTTTGCAGCATACCTAAATAAAGTATCTCCTCCAAAAGCATCGATGAAACCATCAATGTTGTCATTTAAATGCTCCCAATCATATACATAAAGAGGTGTTCCATAATTTTTTGCAATATCAATTAATGAAGTTTCACCAATAAAAGCAACTCCTTCCTTGAAGGAAAGATTTTTTGGTAGGTAATTCACTTTTTAAGTCTTCTCTTTATCCAAGCAATATCTTTTTTTTGTGCATCTGGACCGTTTGGTGTTTCAACAATTAAATCTGTTTTTGCATTATTAATTACATACTCAAGATCTTCCTTTGGAATATTTCCTTTACCTAGATTTTCATGCCTATCTCTGCTGCTCTCAAAACCATCTTTTGAATCATTAAAATGAACTAAATCAATTTTCTTTACAAGTTTTTTAAAACCTTTTACTGCATCCTTTGTTGGTATACCGCCTGCCCATGTATGACAAGTGTCTAGACAAAGACCTACATTAAGATGCCCTACAACTTCCCAGAGTCTCTCAATTGAATCCATATAGCGAGCAACTGAATTTTTTCCACCAGCAGTATTCTCTACAAGAACTCTCATTCCTGTATCCTCAACTTCCTTTATAGCTTTTGCCCAGTTCTTATATCCTTCCCCGATGTCTCCACCTTCACCTACTGAACCTCCGTGAACAATAACTCCTTTGGCACCAAAAGTAGCTGCTACTTTGCAAGTTTCTTTAAGTAGCTTTCTGCTTGGATGTCTAACTTTATTATTTGGACTTGCAAGATTTAATAAATACGGTGCATGAACGTATATATTGCCTTTATATTCTTGAAGTATGTCAACGTCTTCCCTTGGTTTAGGGTTTTTCCACATCATAGGACTGGAGATAAATATTTGAAAAGTATTGCCTTTTCTGTACTCTATCTCCTCAATCGCTTTTTTCGAAGGTATATGGGAACCAATATTCATGGATTTAATTATAAAGGAATTCGTTGTTAAGAAAAGATTATCCCATTACTTGTTTTGGCCCAACTAAGATGTACACACATGAAGGGCTAGAAAACATTTCATTAGAGTCTGTTGCTATAACCTCTAATTGTCCATCTTTTTCATTAATAACAACCGTAGCGCCTTGTGCTGTACTCAAATCTAAATCTAAACAAAGGTTAACAACTTTAATATCAGCGGGATTTGCACCCTCAACTAACCACTTTTTAGTTGGTATTTGTGTTGGACCAGTATCTACAACAGTTATTTTATAATTTGTTTCTATCCTCTCAGTAAAGATAAGAGCACCTCCACGTCTTGGGTTAAAATTACCAAAAGCTAATAATTTTTTTCCATTCTTTAGATCAAGTAGATCTGGGTCTCCTCCGTTGGGAAGGTATTCTGGCTCTGACCAATTAAAACTATCTGTTCCTTGTCTATAGACCATAAAATTAGTTGTTGGCCATATCCACTCAACCATTCCTGAAGAATTTAATTTTATAGCAGGGTTTGTCGTAACATCCTCTTCATTTCCACCATACATGCGATCTGCCTGTGAAACCCAACTCATTCCATCTTCGGAAGTAGCTATGCAACCCCTTCTTTTAAAATCTCCCAAAGGACTTACTAATTCTTGAGCATGAAAAATCCAGGAACCATCATTTAACTTTGTTATTGATGGATCTCCTAGTGGTCCTGTTGAATTTCCATTTGTATCCTTACAATCTGATTGGTAAAAAACAGGTATGTCTACTTTTTGAAAATTTATACCGTCAGAAGATTCATACCTGACTAAGAAGTCTCCTGACATTGCTAATTCCCATCCCCATGCAACTATCTTTCCATCAATCACTAAAGCTTCTATTGGAGAGTTAAGAGGAACACGTACACCTTCTTCAACTTCCCAAGTGCGGCCACCGTCAGTTGAAATAGCCGAATGAATTAAATTATCATATCCATTTATATTTGCTTGTGGTTCGTTACCATTCTTAAAATAAACTCTTATACTTCCATCAAACGTTTCAACAATAGATGGGTCAGCAATATTCCCTAAACTATTTTCCATACTTCGGATTGATCCTAAGTATGATAAATGAATTGAGCTTAATGGTGTGCTTTGGTTTATAGGCCCTTTGTTTCCAGGTGGTGGAGAAACTCCTGGTTGTTTTCCTTGAGCTTCCTGATTCATTCCTGTAGGTTCTGGAGGAGGTGGAATATTACATAATTTAAAATAATTTATGTTCTCTTCGCTAATTTTTCTACCTTCCATTAAATCTAGCTCCATTTGTCTAATAGCAAATATATTTGCATTTTCAAATAAACAATCTCTCTCATCTTTTGAAAGAAACGAAACTAAACCCTGAGGGAATTCTTGAATAATTGAATCAATATCTTCTTTGTGGGAAGTGGGTCCCCCTTCAAGAGAGGAAATTTCATTATTTGCTATTTCTGTTTCATTATTTTTTTCTTCTGTCTCATTAGGTACTGCTGATACAATATTTTCTGATTCTGTGTTTCCACTGCAAAAAACTACAAAAAAAATAAGAAAACTAAGAATAGGCTTCTTTTTATACATATATATATAAGATTATAAAAAGATTCTTTTAAATATACTCTCTAAAATAGTAATTAGGACTTCCTTTCGTACCTTGAACCACTGAAACAAGGTGTGATTAAACAAAAATTACAGCCACTAGGGAGTCTTTTTGTATTATTTAAAGATTAAAAGCAAAAATCCCGATTGATCTTGCGACCCTTCGGGATTTTCTATTCTATTTCATTTTCGGTCTTGCGACTTCTTTTTCAATAGTGTTTAACTAATTTACCCTTAAAATTGTTTTTAATCAAGAAATTTTAAGTAATTTTTTTCGCGAACTTTTTAGTAAAAAAGACTATTTTATATAGATTTTGACATCTGAACGAGGGTGTGGAATTGGTGAAGGATTAATATTTAGCTCTTCTTTAGAAGTAATGCTATCAAAGTTATCTACTAATTTATACACAACATTCTTAAATATGTAGCTTGCAAAAAATTTGCCTATACATGTATGGGCTCCTCCAGAAAAAGGAAAATATGCTTCATTTTGATAAGTTGGGTCTTCAAATCTTCGAGGAGAAAATATTTCTGGATTATCCCAATATCTTGTGTCGTTGTGCAGGACTAGAGGTCCTACAGCTACGTATGTCCCTGCTTCCAATTCATAGCCTTCTACTTCTGTGTCTCTTACAACATATCTTGGGGAAAATGGTACCGGTGGATATTTTCTTATTGCCTCGTTAAATAATGCTTCTCCTAAGTGTCCATTCTTTAATTCAGAAATATTTGTACATGATATTGGTCTTGATTCGTTAGCTAAGTCTTTACAAAACTCTCTATCGGTTGAAAGGAAGTGTATCGAAGAAGTTAAAGTACTTGTTGTTGTGTCGTGTGCAGCGAGAAGTAGAAATATCATATGCTCCGCTATTTCATAATTTGATAGTCCACCTTCTTGTTTGTTTGTTTTTACTAGTTCTGAAAATAATGTTTTTCTTTCAGTGTCAATTTTCTCAGCCTTTGTTTCAAAATACTGTAAAAGCTCTTTCCTTGCTTTAAGGCCTTTCTTTAAACTTGTAAAAGGAAGTGGTTTTCTTATAACTGAAGTAGCAGATTTAACTGAGTCACTAAATAATTTATTCAATTCAGCTGATCTACTCTCATCTACCTCGTCGAAAAATAACTCAAGAGCTACGTTGAACATTAGTTGCTTAATGTTTTCATATAAATCAAATGATTCTTTTTCTTTCAACTCCTCTATCCATCCATCAATTCTTGGTTGTATAATTTCCAAATAATTTTCTAATGCATCTCTTCTAAATGATTCCTGCATAAGTCCTCTGTGATATTTATGGTCATCAAAATCTCTTAACATTAAACCATTTTCAAAAGTTGGACCTAGAGAAAATTCCCATCCATGTTTAGATGAAAAATTATCTTCAGGGTCTAAAAAAATATGTTTAGTTGCTGAGGGAGTCGAGAACATAGTAACTCTTTCATTTAAGATAGATACTTCTACAACGTCACCAAGTTTTTTTTGCAGTCTCCTGCTAAATTTTAATGCATCTCTATTGAACTCAATAGAATGTCCTAAAAATGGTAAGCCTTTATCAACGGGTGCCTTCATAACCATATAATAATATTAGGTGGAAACTCATCAGAAAAGCAAAAATCCCGATTGATCTTGCGACCCTTCGGGATTTTCTATTCTATTTGTTTTCAATCTTGCGATATCATTTAAATAGTGTTCTACTAATTTACCCCTCTAAATGCTTCTATGCAAAATTTTTATTAATGTATTTTTCGCGAACTTTTAATCATAAATTGTTGCTTTTTTCCTTTATCTATTTGCTCTAGTGCATAACTAACCATAATTCGAGGCATGTTTTTGTGGTTTTTTCCCATAAAAGATAACAATATTTTCTCATCTCTTTTGCCAATTTCTCTTAACATCCAACCAGTAGCTTTATGAATAAGGTCCTCTGAGTCGTGTATATATTTTTTTGCTAATTTTAAAGTCAGATTAAATTCATTATTCTTAATCCTTGACCATGTCGCCAGTATTGCGATTCTTCTTATCCATAAAGATTTATTGCTCGACCATTTTAAAATTTGTTTCTGGTTCTTTTTTTCTAAATGTTTACCAATTATGTTTGGCGCAATTTTATCAACAAGATCCCAGCCATTTAATTGTTTAATATTTTTTATAGTAAATTGATACCATTCATCTTTTTTATCTGATTTATCATAATTATTTAAAACAATTACCCAGCCACACATTCGTTCTTCATGCCAGGTTGAGTGAAGAAGTTTCTTTATCTCTTCTTTTTTTAAATTAGAATATTTTTTTGCAACGTTAGTTATGTCTGGCATAACAACACCTAAGAATTTATCACCTTCACCATATTCACCTTTTCCTGTCTTGAAAAATCTTGGAAAAATTTCTCTTTTTTCTTCATTTATATATTTTCTTAAATCTTTTTTTAATGAAGAAACTGTCACTTGTTAAATTTCTTTTGATTCTGAAATAAAATTAATAACTGCTGCTAACTCTTCGTCTTTTATATATTTTATAAGTACATTAAATGTCGCATCTTCAAAAATAAAAACTAAATTATCTTCACCATTTTTTTCTACGCTCTTTATTTCATATATGTCTCTTACCACGCTTAAAGACTTCTCTCTTGTTCTTAGAGCAATGCGTCCATTATTAATCTCAATGACAGGTTGAATGAAGCTCTGTATGGCTAATAATATTTGAAAAAGACCTATACCTAGAATTAAATAATATAACCCTTCTTCTCTTAAATTTGAACCGAACTCTTTTAAAGTAATATATTCCCTTAGAAATATTCTTAAAGGTCCTTCAAGCATGTTGTCTATAGAAATGTATGTTAAGAATATGCCGGTAAGTAAAGTTGGTAGCATTGAACTTCTAGTTCTGTAAATCTTTTTTTCCATAAATTTATTTCTTTTAATAACAGATTACTTCATTTTGCTATTGTTTATATATGGAAATTGTACTGATTAGACACGGTCAACCAGAATGGGTAAAAGATGGTGAGTATACAGTTGACCCAGGCCTTACTGAAATAGGTAAAAAGCAAGCCGAAAAATCAGCTTCCTTTTTTTCTGAAAATAGTATGGATGAAATTTGGGTTTCTCCCTTAAGTAGAGCTCAAGAGACACTTAAACCTTTCGAAGAAAGAAATATTGCACCTAAAGTTAAAACTTTTGAATGGCTTCGTGAAGCACTTGATGATGATGAAAAAAAATTAATTGGTGAAAGCCAGGAAACAATTAGAGAATATTTCGATCATCGCAATACAAGATCTTTTGAAGACTGGATGGAAACAACTCATGGGGCATATATGAAAGGATTTAGTGAAAATATAATAAAAAATTTTGATGAAAGCCTTAGCGATATTGGGGTTATCTCAATAGATGATCGTTATGATAGGTTGCTTGATTTAAGTAATAATAAAATCAATAACTTGATGATTATTTCACATGCAGGAACAATGTCGACATTATTGTCCTATCTTCTCAACTTGCCTTTATACCCTTGGACGTGGAGAAAGTTTCTTCCACGTCATGCGGGACATACATTTTTAAGATCAACTGAAATATCATCTGGCCATTTTTTTAGAATGAAAGAATTTAATAATGTTTCATTTATGGGTAGCGACGAACTAAAAACGTATTAGAAATAACTATACTTATAGTAACTTAGTAAAAATTATGCATGGTTCTAAAGCACTCCCAGAATTAAAAGCAAGCAAACTTACGCCTACAAAAAATAGATATTTTTTAAAACACATTGCTGAATTTTTATTGAAAAGAGAAAATTTCTCTGCAAAAGGAAATTTCTTGGAAAATAGAAATGTTGTACTAGTAGCAGCCCCTCATCAGTCTGCAAAAGATGAGTACTTTATGTTTTTAATAGTTATGGCTATGAATATAAAAATATGTTACTTATCAGCAAAATGGACCATGAGACGTTTACCTGTACCTTTTTTAAAGCCAAAAGATATTGATAAACAAGGTGTACCTTGGCCTCTAGGTTGGCTCCAAGAGATTATATTTAGAAAGTTTGGAGCAATTCCAGTTGAAAGAAAAGAAAAGTCTGGACAATATAAATCAGTTATTGAAGAGTTAAAAAAACAAGATGGATTTGTCTTAATTGTTACTCCTGAAGGAAGGTTTGACCCTTCACGTTTTAGATCAAGCTTTTTATACATTGCTAGAGAGTTAAATGCTGAAGTGATGCCTGTTCAAATTGATTACGAAAAAAGATGTTTTACTCTTTTGCCTGCTTTAGATATAGAAGGTAACGAAGAAGAAGTTATAAAACGTTTACGTTTATTATTTCATGGTATCAAAGGTAAGCGTTCTAGGTTTGAGGCGTAAATGGAAGACAAGATCCATAATCTTATAAAAGATAGAGGTCCATGGTTTCTAAAAGAAACTTATCTTTCAAAATTAGTTTATAGATTATTGGCTAAATATTTAAAAATTGATGAAACAATTTATGCCGGTGATTTTATAAAAGATATGTCTGGACCAGAAGCTTTCAGCTGGCTAGGAGAGAACTATACAGCAAACTGTGAAGTTCAAGGAATCGAAAATATTCCTTCTAGTGGTAAAAGCTTGATTGTATCAAATCATCCGATGGGCCCTGCTGATGCTATTGCAATATATCACCAAACATACAAAGTAAGAAAAGATATCTTTTTCTTTGCAAATGAATTATTTATTTATTTAGTAGGCTCTTTCGAAAATATATTTGCTCCTGTGGTCTGGGATAGAGAAAAAGAAGTTCATACAGCATCTAAAAAGACTTATCGAAATATCAAAAGTTTCTTTCTAGATAATCGGATTGGTATAATTTTTCCATCAGGGAGGCTTTCAAAGCTTACTTTTTTTGGAATAAAAGACAGAGAGTGGGAAAAAACACCCATAATCATAGCCGAAAGGCATGACTGTCAATTAGTTCCTATTTTTATTAAAGCAAGAAACTCTTGGTTTTTCTATTTTGCCTCATACGTAAGTAAACAACTTCGAGATATTTCTCAATTAAATGAGTTATTCAACAAAAAAAATAAACGAATAAAAATAATTATCGGTAAACCTGTTTTAAGAAGTGATTTACCTGAAGATAGAGATGAAGCAATTAAAGAATTACGAAGGTTGTCAGAATCTTTAAAAAAAGCCTAGATATAAGTTAAGATCTAATGAACAACTTCGCCTGTATTTGGGCTTACTCCTAAGTTCCCAACCATATAACCAAATAACAAAGGTGTTGTAACCAATCCTCCTAGACCATAAAATCTCCACGTAAGATCGACTTCTCCAACATTCGACCAATACAGAATGTTCACAACAACCACTAGTCCATACAAAGATCCTATTAGTGAGGAAGCTATCTGTATTTTTCTATCATGATTAGTTTTGTAATACCAATTAGTAATCTGAATTGCTCCAAGCGAAAATCCTAAACCTAAAACTATCATCAAAAACATACTCATTAAATCATCAAGAATAAAAAATACGGACTGGTAGAAGAATGAAATTAAATAAATCGCCCCCATGCTTTTAGGTGAAGCTTTAAACCTTATAGCGTAAACAAAAACAATACAAGATAACATTGCATTAAAAAATACTGAACCTGCAGCAAGACGGTCATCATTATAAAAAAAGAACATTTCTATATCTAGAAACGGGTTTAGAAACTGTGTCATAAATACAATCAGACCATAAATTGTACCAATTGAAAAAATTGAAGCTGCATCAAGGGTATCTTTAAAAGGTCTGGATGCAAATACATGATCTAGCATCAAAAACGATCCTAAGAAAAGCATTAAATGAGATGGGGTAATTAATGGTTCAACACCTGTTTCAATCCCAAGGAGGGTATGCCAAATTGCATCAGAACCTCCTCCTATAGCAAAAATTGACGCACCTAAAACTCCTACGTCTAATTTATAATCTTCCATTTTATTTTTTACATAAACAGCTGAAATGACAACAAAACCATACCCTGAATAAAGCAAAGCATGCCATGGGGTAAAAAATGTTTCTATATCATCCAAAATGAATGAATGGGCACTGGCGTCGACCCAAGCACCAGTAAACATCCAAACCATTGCAGCAATCATGAGATATCTGTATTTCTTTTCGGTTATTGGGGTTGGTGCTAATTTATCAAACATTATTTATTCCTGTTAAATAATACTATAGGTTTATGGATAAATTTTCGAGAACACTTACATTGAAAAACTCTGTTTTTTTAGGCCTAAGCTCAATGATTGGAGCCGGTCTTTTTCTAAATATCGCTCCTACAGCAAAAGTTGCATCATATTCCCTAATCTTGGGGTTAATTATGGCTAGTAGCCTTGCATTTGCAAATGCATCATCTTCAGCACAATTAGCAAGGCTGTATCCTGAAACTGGTGGAACATACTTGTACGCCAAAAATGTTCTTGGAAAAATTCCCTCCTTGATTGCTGGTTATAGCTTTATTATTGGAAAATCTATTAGTTGTATTGCTATAGCTTTGACACTTGGAAACTATATATCGCCAGTCTATCCCGAGTATTCAGGAATTATTGTAATTCTTATTGTTACTGGAATTAGCTACTTTGGAATTACAAAAACAGTAGCGATTGCTAAGTGGTTTGTATATTCGTTAATAGGGATACTTCTTTTCTACATTATTTCAATTACAAGTTCTGAAACTTTCACCATTCAGATACCAATAACTGATGGTTTAACTTTAAAGGGTTTCTTGCTAAGCAGCTGTATTTGGTTCTTTGCTTTTACTGGATACTCTAGGTTGGCAACCTTTGGAGAAGAGGTAAAAAACCCTGAAAAAATAATTCCTAAAGCGATTTTCACAGGTCTTGGACTTACCGTACTTATTTATCTAAGTATATCTTGGGCAACACTTGGAATTATTAGTCCTGAAATAATTGAAAACTCTCTTACTCCTTTAAAAGTTGCATTTGATCTAAGTAAGTTTTCAGATTTCTCATTCCTCATAGTTGTTGCCTCAACTATTGCAACTGGGTCAGTTCTACTAGCTCTAGTTCCAGGTATAAGCAGAATATTAGTAGCAATGGCTAGAGATTCTTACCTTCCTAGTTTTATGAAAAAAATTCATCCTAGTTTTAACTCAGCATATGTGTCTGAAATTATTACTACAGGAATAATAATAATTGGAATCTTATATCTTGATGTAATAAACGCAGTAAAGCTTAGTTCTTTCTTTATTTTAATTTATTACTCATTAACAAATCTATCAGTAATAAATTTGAAAAAAGACGAAAGACTCTATCCATCCATTTATGCATATTATGGATTTATATCTTGTGTCTTATTAAGTATTGGCCTTATAGTTTATTTTTAAACTACTCGTCGTCGCCACATCCACAGTCTGGACAGTACATTATTCCTCCTTCTCCTCTAGTTTAATTATTGCTCTAACTTCGTCGGGTCCTCTCATAAATACTTTTGCCATTGCTCCGTACTTTTTCTGAATTGATTTTATTCCTAATTGCTTTTCTTTTTCATTGCCAATAATCGATGCTTTAACGTGTACTTCTTCTGAAAGTTTCTCTGATCCACTTTGATTCGTAACATAAATTGTTGCTAACCCATTGTTTCTTATTCTTTTAACTTTTCCTGCATTTAAATTTGTAGTTACTACTAAACAATCTTCTAGTGATGAAAGCCAAACGGGTGTTTGCACTGGAGTATTATCTTTCCTAAAAGTTATTAAATTTATATATTCTTTATCAGCAAACTCTAAAAGATTCATATTAAAAATAGTTTAATAATAACGAAGGTAACTGGACGAGCCTTCTTGCTAAATAACTGTCGGATAATGATAAATATAAGATTATTGAAATTATTATTGCCAGTCTTATTAAGATCCTGTTTTTATTCATCAATATCTTTTTTTACTGGATTACGTAATCCAAATAAAGGCCTTAGGAATCTTATATTTTTTATAGCGTGATAAAAAGTAAGGCTTAAAAAACAAATCAAAAATAAAAATAGAATATATTTAAGCCAAGGATTTAAATTCCAGCCTCCTAAATAAAACATTAAAGCGTATTGGATTGGAAAATGAACTATATAAACTGGAAAAATTGCAGTTTTGTAATAATTAAGCTGACTTGATTCTTTATTTAGGTAAACAGCTCCCAAGCCCAAGACAAGAAAAATAAAATTAAAGGATTCAAAAGCTATTATCCGATTATCAACTCCTTCAAATTCATTAAGAAAACGATAAACATATAGAGTAAATGCAATTACACCATGAATTTTCCAATTTATTTTATTCGATTCCCAAAAAGTTTCTCCCTGTGAGGTCAAGATAATACCCAGTAAAAACCATATTGCTCCTAAGAAAAATCCATGAGATGTATCAACATAAAGTGAGTAGTCGTTACCTTCCCTCCAATAGCCTGTTTCTACTAGGTGCCCTTCATAAATTATTGGTAGAGAAAATAAGAATACCCCGCCTGGCTTAGAAAGCAACTTTGATAAAAATGTAGACTTATTTTTTAATAGAGGTATATAACGTAACATCAATACAAATATCAAACTATATCTAATGATGTTTTCTAAAAACCATAGATGAGCAGGATCCGGCCAAAAAACAGCTTCTCCCTCTCCTTTTCTTTCCCAAAATAAGGTCACAAAATAAATAACTAAAGCTCCTGAAGTAAAGCTTCCAAACAATAACGGGATACCAAGCACTTTTAATCTCTCTTTTATTAGTTGAAGTGGTGATCTCTTTTCAAATGAAAATCTGAAAGCAATTCCAGATATTAAAAAAAGAATTGGAATTCGCCATGTATTAATCATGGCCATTGGAATCCATAGAGAGTCGATACTCTTTATATTTGGTATAAAGAAAACAAATGGAGCCCAGGACATAAAAGAAATCCCTAAGTGATAGGCTATCAAAAGAAATAGGGCTATAGCTCTGATTGCGTCTACATCGTGCCTTCTTTTATTAACCATTATTTACTAATGATAAATTAAAAAAGTGCTTATGCCCTAACAATTAGGACATAAGCACTAAAAATATTTAAATTAGGACTTAGAGATTGTTAATCCAACACTAATAATAAATGCTGGGTAAAGAACAACTCCACCTAAAACAAATATAGGCACAAATAATGTTGCAGGAATTAGTCCAAACAAGGCACCTAGTTGTGCTCCAAGAACTAATACAACAAAACCATACCCTACAGACCTACCCCATCCAGGAAGCTTCCCATTATCAACTGATAAAAGAGATAGCCCATAAAGACCGAAAGCAACAAATTGAAACCAAGTTGTGGATCCACCTATTGCTTGTACTTGATCTACATCAAATGTTGAGTCAAATACAGAATTAGCAGTAGCTGTAGCAGCAACACCATTTAGCATCTGCACACAAGCTACAACAAATAGAATCCTTGACATTAAGCCAAAGTAGAAATTATTTTCCGAATCCCATACTTTTCCAGCAACCAATATTACACATGCGGCTGAAAATCCACCTATAAATTGTAATATATCTGTCATTGCTCCATAAGTTGTGTCGTACCCAACTGAATCTGGACCAATCAATAAAGCAATTATTACAAAGTTTGCCAGTATTGCAATGTCGTTAACGTATGCCATATTGGTACCAATTCGTTTTTCATCTGCTGTCATTTTTTTCCTTTCTTTTATTTATTATTTACTCTTAGTAATGTCTATGAAGTTCTTACCTGCATATAGATTTCCCATATATGCGTGGGGTTCTTCTAAAAAGACACCCTCTGCATGAGTTAGTTCTTCGTTAAATTTTGGAACTACAACATTTGCTGCTTCTTCCGAATCCCAAATATTCCAACTTACTGCTTCTCCATCAACGACAAAAAAACCTGATGCTCTAAGTCCCTGTGCTTCTTCATAAATAGGAAATATTTTTTCTTTCAAAAAGTTAGTAGGCACTTCAGAGTTTTCAACTTTTGCAAAGACAACTCTAACGTATGCTTCTTCCATTTGATTATCATTTGCAGACCTGTCTTGATACACTTTTCCTAAAGTAATTTCACCTTCTACAACATTTGGAGGGCCTGCTAAAATATCATGTAGTTTTGCAATATTCTGACTTCTAGCTTCTCCAAAGCGATCAGCTGCTTCTTTATCAGTAAGGAAAACCATACCCAAATTAACATTTTCCTCAGGATTACAAAACCCAATTGAGATCATTCCCTCAACCTCTAAT
>CABXDL010000013.1 GCA_902510995.1 uncultured Candidatus Actinomarina sp. | reverse complement strand
GCCCAGTCTCCAAAGCTTGAAAGTGACCCTGACCACCACAAAATGGAGAACTGAGACCTTGAAAATATTTTTATTGAATTCATTCTTCTCTACTCATCATAAATGGAATTTAAAATACTTTTTTTTTAAAAGCTGTACATATTAAAAAAATAGTGTTATCAATAAGGACATGTCAAAACCTTTAGTAATTGTAGAGTCCCCTACGAAAGTAAAAACTATATCAAAAATACTCGGTTCTGAATATGTAGTTAAATCAAGTGTTGGGCATATTAGAGATTTACCAAGAAACACAAAATCAATCCCTGATGAATATAAAAAAGATGATTTAAATTGGGGTGCTGTAATACGTAAAGGCCTTCAAAATATTTATGTTATAACTGAAGACAGAATAAAAGTAGTTAAAGAACTTAAGGAACTAGCAGATAAAGCTCCCGAAGTATATCTAGCAACAGATGATGACAGGGAAGGAGAAGCTATTGCTTATCACTTAAAAGAAGCCCTCGAACTTAAAGTAGAGCCTAAAAGAATAAAATTTAACGAAATAACCGAACCCGCGGTATTAAATGCAATAGAAAATCCTGAAATTATCGACATAGGTAAATTTAAATCATATGAAGCAAGAAGAACTCTTGATCGGATGATTGGATATGAAATATCACCAAAATTAAGAGATCTTGGTGGTGCTTTTATATCAACAGGAAGAGTCCAAGGTCCGGCTATAAGACTAATTGTTGAGAAGGAAGAAGAAAGATTAAGATTTGTTAAATCAAAATATTTTGAAATAGAAGCAACATGTAAAACCTCAGATATTGAATTTCTTGCAAGTGTAAAAAGTGTAAAAGGAAACAGAATTGCTTCGTCAAAAGATTTTGATAAAAAGGGGAGGAAAATAAATGAAGATAGAGAATATATTTCAGAAAAAGACTGTGCTGAAGTATTAGAGATACTCAATAATGGCTCAGCTAAAACATCTAAGATAAAGGAAACACCGCGAACCGGTAAACCACCTAAGCCACTAAAAACTACAAGTCTTCAATCTTCAGCTAGAAATAATCTTGGATTTCAACCTAGAAAAACTATGGGTGTAGCCCAAAAGCTCTACCAAGAAGGATTAATTACATATATGAGAACAGATTCTATCCGTCTTTCAGAAATAGCAATTAAAGCAGCTAGAAACTATATCTCTGAAAACTTTACAAAAGAGCACCTACCAAGTGAGCCAAATTTATATGGGGATAGTAAAAATGCACAAGCAGCACATGAAGCTATAAGACCTTCTGGTGATATCTTTACAGAGCCAAAAGAATTACTAGAAAAATATAAAGAAGATAGTGATGAATTCAAGCTTTATTCTTTAATTTTTAATATAACTGTAGCCTCCCAAATGACGGAGGCAAAAGGAATAACAAAGAGCATAGAAATAGAAGTACCGGATGAAACTTTTGGTCCAATTATTCTTGGAATTTCTGGAACTACATGGACTTTTGGAGGATATCGAGATTTAATTAAAGACTTAAGTGAAAAATCTCAAGAATTACCAGACCTTAATGAAGGTGACATAGTTGATATAATAAATGCTAATTCAGAAGAAAAATTCACTACTGCCCCAAACAGATACTCATCTACTTCATTAATTAATAAACTTGAAGAACTAGGAATAGGTAGGCCATCAACCTATGTTTCAATTATTGAAAGTATTACATCTGTATTTATAAATTCTGAATCTAGTTTAAAGCCAAGGATTCTTGCTATTGCAATGATTAATAACTTTATGAAACCTTACTTTGATTTATATATAGATTATGAATTTTCAAAACTAATGGAAGATGAGCTAGATAAAATACTTGAAAGTGAAAACCCAGAAGAAGCAAGACTCAATTTTCTAGAAGAATCTTATAAAAAGATTAAGAAACATGTTGAAGGCTATGAAAGTAAAGCACCTAATCCAATAGACCTAACCACTATTCCTTTACCTTTTAAATCTCGATATGTTGTTAAAACTGGAAGAATTCAAGGAAGAGTGGCTTATCCTTATTTAATAAGAGATGACGGTTTCACTATAGGACTTCCTCCAGAAATAACATTAGAAGAGATAACTGAAGAGCTTATTGTAGAGCTCGAAAAAAAACAAGAGGCAAGCTTAAGGAAAGAGCGTACGATATGCCAATGCCCTGAATGTGATACCTCCATCTACATTAAGCTAGGACCGAATGGAAGTTTCTACATTCAACATGGAGTAAAAGAAAAAGGTGTCAGACAAGAAAAATGTACATATAAAAATATGATTGGACCCATTTTTGAAGATGAGGATCCAGATAGTCTTTCATGTGAAAACGCAATAGAAAGATTCTCTCTATCTGCAAAAAATCCAAGACATATAGTTAGTGAGAATGGCTGGGATTATATGACTGCTGTAGGCCCTTATGGTGGTTACTCTATGAAGCAAAGGAATAGAAAAGTTTTTGATAGTGAAGAATTAAAATCTTTAAAAAAGAATGAAATTTTTGAATTAATTGAAGAAGAAAAATCTCAAAGAATTTTAGAAATATTAAAGAATGAAAATAAAAAAATACCTAAAAGCAATACAAAAGAAAAAATTGTAGATTCAATTGCTGAAATTTTTGAAATAGTAGAAAAAACCATAAAAAAACTACCTAAGGATGAATTGGTAGAGCTAGCAAAATTACTCGAAATTGTACTTTATAGAGGTAGATTCAGAATGAAAGCCGAAGACGCAACTAAAGACAACCTAATAAATAAAATTGTTACTGAAAAAAAGAACAAACCATTAGAAAGTCCCAGGGATGCTTTAACTATAAGCCCTGAAGAAATACTTAGTTTATTTGGAGACAGCAAAGAAAACAGCTAAATATTTAAATGAAATTTGATTCAAGTTTTTCGATTGAGTTTTCCCAATTGTAATTTTCTTCAACAAACTTTTTACTTGCCTTACCAAACTCTTCGATTTTTTGTGGATTATTAATAAAATATAGAATTGCTTCCTTCAAAAGTTTTGGAGAGCTCACAACAAAACCACTTCTACCTGGAAGGATTGTCTCTATCGAGCCTCCGGAAGCTCCAACTATCACGGGTAAACCATAGGTTCCTGCTTCAAGATATACCAATCCAAGGCCCTCGTACTCAATTCCAAAATATTTTGATGTAGAAGGCATAGCGAAAATATCTATTGATTTATAAAAATCACCATTACCACCTTTTTCTAAGTCATTAAAAAAAGTTACCTCCGCCGAAGAAATCCCAGCTAGTTTTTTTAAATAGTTTTCTTGTTTACCAAACCCTAGAATGTTTAACTTTATATCATATCCTTCTTGGCTTATTTCGTGAACTACATCAATAAGCCAATTTATTTTTTTTCTTGAAACAAATCGACTTACTACTCCAACAGTTAAAGCTCCTTCTACTTTATAATCTCTTTCAAATTCCTCTATGTCAGCTCCTGCTCCAATGTTTATTATCTCTGTTGAAGTTATATCAATTAATTTTTTGCGAGAAAATTCGCTTACAGTAAATATCTTATTTAAATTGTTAAGGTTTCTTTTTAAAATTGTTCTTACTAATGGAATATAATTTAAAATATTAAATTCTGCCCCATGGCATATCATGTACTGTGGAATTTTGATATGACGTGGTTGATTTGGAAGTTGTAGATTTGTTAATTTATTTACAAATAAAAAATTTGGGTTACTAGATCCGTGGAGAATAAGATCTATTTGCTTTTCAATGACAATTTCCTGTACCTCTTGAAAAACTTTATTTGGATTAAATATAAATTTTTCTTTTGATTTTATTACATTTTCACCATGAGCCCAGTTCGGACCGTAGACAGTTAGTTTTGAACTTAAATTTTCTGATACCTTAGTAAGATATGTTGTTATACCGCCTTTTTTTGGCAACCAATCGTTTGTTATCAATAATATATTCATAGACTATTTGAATAATATTATACGTAGAAACTAAAAATGTACTTAATTAAAATGCTGAAGCAAATATTAAGCTAACAATAGTCATTACTTTTATAACTATATTCATTGCGGGACCAGAGGTATCTTTAAATGGATCTCCAATTGTATCTCCAATTACAGCGGCTTTATGTTCATCAGAACCTTTGCCTGCTCCTCCTCCTGCCTCAATATATTTCTTTGCATTATCCCAAGCTCCTCCTGAGTTAGCCATAAAGATTGCTAATAAGAAACCTGTTACAAGCGACCCTGCTAGAAATCCACCTAGAGCTTCTTTATTCCAGAATCCAATAATCAAAGGTAGAGCTATAGCTAAACCTCCTGGAAGTAACATCTCTTTTAAAGCAGCAGAAGTAGCTATGTCTACACATCTTGTATAGTCAGGTTTTGCTCCTTCTTTACCTTCTCTAAGACCTGGGATTTCTTTAAACTGTCTTCTAACCTCTTCAATCATTTTAAAAGCAGCTCTTCCAACAGCATTTATTGTCATAGCTGCAAAAAGAAATGGGAACATTCCACCTAAGAATAACCCAGCAGTAACTTCTACTTTTGTAATATTTAATCCTATTTCACTAAGGCCAGCACTTTGAACAAATGCAGAAAATAACGCTAGTGCGGTCACTGCTGCTGAAGCTATTGCAAATCCTTTAGCAATTGCAGCTGTTGTGTTTCCAAGTGAGTCTAATTCATCAGTAGCTTCTCTGACTTCTGGAGGAAGGTGTGCCATCTCCGCAATACCACCAGCATTATCTGCTATTGGTCCGTAAGCATCTACAGCTACAGTTATTCCTAAAGTAGCTAAAACACCTATTGCAGCTATCGCAATACCATAAATTCCACCACCAGAACCTAAAGCCCAGTCACCAGCTGTATAAGCTCCTCCAATACCAAAAACTACAACTATCACAGAATATGCAGCTGATCTCATTCCTTCTGAGATTCCAGATAAAACTAATGTTGCTGGACCAGTTTTAGCTTGATCAGCTATATTTTTAACTATTGAATAATGATCAGATGTAAACCATTCTGAGATTTGACCAACCATCAAACCTACAGCTAATCCAACTATTACAGCAAAAAATAGTCCTATTGAGTTTTCAGTGTATGAAGAAAACATACTATTACTTAAAAAATAAACACCTAAGGTTGTTAAAGCTGCAGCACTATAAGTTCCTCTATGTAACGCTTGAGCTAACTTTCCTTCTTTTGGAACAACAAGAAAAGATGAAAGTATTGACGCACCCATTCCTATAGTCCCGACAGCTAAAGGAAAAAATAATAATGATGGTAAAACATCTTGTCCTCTAAATACTATTGCTGCATATGCAAGAGGAGCGACCAAAGATCCTACGTAACTCTCAAAAAGGTCCGCACCCATGCCAGCGACATCTCCAACATTGTCTCCAACATTGTCTGCAATCGTAGCAGGGTTTCTTGGGTCGTCTTCTGGTATACCAGCTTCAACTTTTCCAACTAAGTCAGCACCTACATCAGCTGCTTTTGTATAAATTCCTCCCCCAACTCTTGCAAAAAGAGCAATAGAGGAACCTCCAAGCCCAATGGCTGCCAAAACATCATATCCGTTTGGTAAATCTAAAATATCAATGAAAACCCAATATCCTACAGCTACGCCAAGAAGTCCTAATCCGGCAACTGTAAATCCCATTACAGCTCCTCCTCTAAAAGCTACAGGAAGTGCTTTAAGTGTTCCTCCATCTCTAGCAGCCTCTGTTGTTCTTCCGTTAGCAGCTGTTGCAATTCTCATTCCAATAAAACCAGCCAATGAAGATAAAAATGCTCCTGCTACAAATGCTATAGAACCCCATGGGTAACCCCATTCAGTTAACGTTGATATTAAAATAGCTAGTACAACAACAAAAACACTGATCCATGAGTACATTCTTTTTAAAAATGCCATAGATCCCTGACGTATAGAAGAAGAAAGCTCTTCAACTTTCTTATCTGTAACCTCTATTGATAAAACTTTATTTGCATAATATGCTGCTAAAGCTAAGCCAAGTACTGCAGCAATAATTGCGTTTAATAACATTAATATTCTCCCTTAATATTGACCAATAATATGATAGTAAAAATCTAATTTATTATGTTTATTTTATCACTCAACTACTGGAGACTCAAAACGATCATCATCTTGCTGTTTTTTAGTTGATTTTCTTAAAATTCTATTCAATAAAATTGGAGCAATTATCGTTGTATTAATAACCATCCAAATTATTATTGCAATTATTTCTTCACTAATTATTGAGGATAGTGTTGAAGTAGCAACTGCGACGAAAATTAAACCTACCTCTCCTCTTGGTGCCATTCCAATGCCAATAACAGATGTGTTCATGCCTTTCCCAATTGCTCCAATTGCAGAAATATATTTACCGATAAAAGCTAAAAAGCTGATTAATAAACCTAACAAAAATATATCTAGTGAGGCAAGAATACTTATATTGACCTCTGAGCCTATATATACGAAAAATACTGGTACAAGAAGAAAATTTATATTTTTCATTTCATCTCTTATTCGACTGGTCATATTAGATTCACCAGCTAAAACTCCTCCTGCAAAAGCACCAACTATTGGATGTAGCCCAACTGAATGTGCTGCAGCTCCTAATCCCATTGCGAAAATAAAACAACCCGTTACAAATGTTCCTGGTGAAGGTATCTTTACAAAGAAATTAAATATCCATGGTGAAAGTTTTCTCCCTAAAAAAACTACAAGCAATAAGAACCCTACAGCTTTGGCAGAAATTATGCCAAGATCTTGAGCTGAGAAGTCTCCGTCGTTGCCTAATAATCCAGCCACTACTGTCAGGATTAACAAACCTAAAATATCATCTACTACTGCTGCGCCAATTATAGTTTTAGCTTCCTTTGTCTTTAAAGCACCTAAGTCACCGAAAACTCTTGCTGTAATCCCAACTGAAGTAGCTGTCATTGCAGCTCCAACAAATAAGGCAACCTCAAACTGAAAATCTCCACCAAGATTTAATGCATAAACCGAACCATAGCCCAAAGCAAAAGGAGCAATTACTCCAATCAATGCAACAAACAAAGAGGTCGATCCTAATTCAATAAATTCTTTAAGGTTTGTTTCTAACCCAACCTCAAATAGCAAGAGAATAATCCCTATCTCAGCCAAGGTTGAAATAACATCTCCTGATTCAGCATGTGGTAAAAGACCTAATCCATAGTAACCAATCACTATTCCAGCAATTAATTCACCTATTACAGCTGGCTGATTAACTCTTCTCATCAATTCTGCGCCTGTTTTTGCTGCAATAAGTATTATTACAATCTCTAAAAACTTCTCAATTATTAAGTCCATATATTAATAATAAATTTTGTATGTTTAAATGACGAAGAATTTAGTAAATTTAATATATGAAACCAAGAACATTATTTGAGAAAATATGGGATAAACACTTAATTACATCAATAGATGCTGATACTAACTTGTTGTTTATTGACATGCATCTTGTTCATGAAGTTACTTCTCCACAAGCTTTTGATAGTTTGAGAATAAGCAATAGAAAAGTGAAATTTCCTGAATTAACTTTAGCTACAGTTGACCATGGTGTCCCCACTTCCAATAGAGCTTTAGGAATTAAAGACCCTTTGTCAAAAAAACAAATTGATGCCTTAGAGGATAACTGTAAAGAATTTGGAGTAACAATTTTTGGAGTAAATGATCCTAGGCAGGGAATAGTTCATGTTATTGGCCCTGAGCAAGGAATTACCCAACCAGGAATGACGATTGTTTGTGGTGATAGTCATACTGCAACTCATGGAGCTTTTGGGGCACTAGCTTTTGGAATTGGAACTTCTGAAGTCGAACATGTCTTAGCTACTCAAACTTTAGCAATGAGTAAACCAAAAACAATGAAGGTCGAAGTTGTTGGGGAAATGGATGAGGCAATAACTCCAAAGGATTTGATACTAGGAATTATTAGAGAAATAGGAACTGGTGGTGGAGCCGGCCATGTAATTGAATACTCTGGTGAAGCAATTAAAAAAATGAGCATGGAAAACAGAATGACTATTTGCAATATGTCTATAGAGGGTGGCGCTAGAGCTGGAATGATTGCTCCTGATGAAATTACCTATGAATATCTAAAGAATAAGAATTACGCTCCAAAAAATGAAAGCTGGGATAAAGCTATCGATGAGTGGAAAGAACTTTATTCTGATGTTGATGCTGAATTTGATAAAGTTATAGAAATAAGTGTGAATGATCTTAAACCTTCTGTGTCATGGGGTACAAATCCTTCTCAGGTAATTTTTATAGATGAAGCAGTGCCCAGCCCAGATAGTTTCGAAAATAAAGCAGATAAAGAAGCTGCTGAAAGAGCCTTGGAGTATATGGATTTAAAGCCTGGACAAAAATTTAATGATATCTCCTTGGATAGAGTTTTTATTGGTAGCTGTACAAATGGAAGACTAGAAGACCTAAGAGCTGCAGCAAAGGTGCTTGAAGGAGAAAAGGTCCATGAAAATGTAGATGCAATGGTTGTGCCAGGATCAACTCTCGTAAAAAAACAGGCTGAGGAAGAAGGTTTGGACAAGATTTTCATAAATGCTGGTTTTGATTGGAGGGAAGCTGGTTGCTCTATGTGTTTAGGAATGAATCCTGATATATTACAGCCTGGTGAAAGGTGTGCTTCTACTTCAAACAGAAACTATGAAGGAAGACAAGGTGTAGGCGGAAGAACTCACTTAGTAAGTCCACAGATGGCAGCAGCTGCAGCAATTAATGGTTATTTTGTTGATATTAGAGAGAGTAAATAAAAATGAAAAAGCTTAGTTATATAGAAAGCAATATGCTCCCACTCCCAATGTCAAATATTGATACTGACCAAATAATGCCAAAAGAGTTCTTAAAAAGAGTTGAAAGATCTGGGTATGGAGAATTTTTATTTTACGATTGGAAAAAAGATGATAATTTTCCATTGAATAATGAAATTTACAAAAAATCAAAAGTTTTACTAGCAGGAACAAATTTCGGAACTGGATCTTCAAGAGAACATGCCCCTTGGGGACTCCAAGACTGGGGATTTGATGCAATTATTTCATCTAAATTTGCAGATATTTTTAGATTGAATTCAATAAATATTGGACTTCTCCCAATAGAAGCAAGTGAAGATATAGTTGAAAAACTATTTCAAAAAGTTTCAGAAAACCCAAAAACAAAAATAGAAATATCTATAGAAGAAAAGTCTGTAGTTTGTGAGGAGATTGAATTTAATTTCTTTATAGATGATTTCTCTCAAAATAGAATCTTGAATGGCATTGATAAAATCGATATATCTTTAGAGTATGAAGAAAAAATAGATGAATTTATGCAAAGCAGAAATAAGTGGGCACCTAAACTAACTTAGAAACACTTAAACTTAAACTATCTCCAACTTCTTCTGAAAGCAATAATCCATTATATATTTGTAATGAAGGACTAAGATTCTTATCGTTTTTATAATTTTCAAACCAGTCTTCCTCTAATAGGAAATGTACATACTTTTGTAAAGCTGTTGAGAGCGCTGTAGAAGAAGTTTTTGGTACTGCTCCTGGGAGGTTTGCAATTGCAGAAATTAATACACCATCTCTATTCTCAAAAGGTTCTGAATGAGTATTTGCTTTAACGTCCTCAACGCACCCCCCTTGATCTATAGCTACATCTACAATCACTGTTCCTTTTTCCATTTTTAATATATCCTCGTTGCTAATGACAATAGGTGGTCTCTTCCCTGGAATTAGAACTGCTCCAACAACTAAATCAGCACATCTAATTGCATCTGTAGATTCTGGTGTGTCTCCTTTTATAGTGTTTATTGAATCTCCATAAACTTTTTTTAAATCTTCAAGTACTTTTTCATTTAAATCTATTGCTGAAACATTTGCTCCAATATTTATTGCTTTGCTTATTGAGCTTTTTCCTACTTCACCGCAACCAATGACTGTAACATTCGAATTCTTATTCTCGGAAATAGAAGATACCAAAACTCCCTTTCCTCCTGATGAATACTCAAGAAATTGCATTCCTTTCTGTATTGCTAAGTTTCCTGCAATTTTTGACATAGGAATTAATAAAGGATACGTGCTGTTATCCATAATCATTTCAGTTGCTATTCCAGTTAGCTTTTTTTCCAATAATTTTTTTGTTAAGTCTAAGTTTGAAGCAAGATGTAAATAGCCAAATAATACATGGGAAGAATTAAGTAAATCAAACTCTTGCTCTTGAGGTTCTTTAACCTTGCAGATTATATCTGAGTTCCCATATAGTTCCTCAGCACTATTAACTACCTTCGCTCCTGCTTCAATATAGTGACTATCTGAAAATCCTGATCCTATTCCAGCTCCTGATTCAAGAAGAATATCAGCAAGCCCTGTGAACTGGGTTATATGTTCAGGTATAAGGCTGACCCTTCCTTCGTCTTTTTTAACTTCCTTTGGTATCCCAATCTTTTTAATCATCTTTAGGTACTGTTTCTTGAAGGTGTTTATCTAAATATTTCATAAAAGGGGTTCCGCCTGTTCCTACAATATTTGAATTAGATTGTGTCTTTAAAGCTTGATCAAAAATATAATCTCTTGCATATTCTAAATGTTTATTTCTAAATTGATGAACCTCCATAATAATCTCATTGACAACTTCTTTGTTCTCTTTTGTTTTACTGTTAGAGTCTTCGTTAAGAAATTTATCTAGTCCCGAAAGCAGCTCTCTGTGGTCAGAAGGCATATAAATTCTCATCTCATCTAAATATTCTCTCAAGGGATCATTTGAGTGGGTAATACCTAATAAAGCATCTAATGCTGGAACGATTGAGCTCTGTGCTCCTGTTTCTCCTCTAAAAAGTTGTGGTTCGTTTTTATACTCTTCAACGCCTTCATAGATAACACCTTTTGGAGTTGCGGGATTGTTCTTCCATCCAAATATATAGGGTCTAACTCTATTGTAATAAATATAAGGATCACATTTTTCAGGCATTCTATTCATTATTTCATTTATTTTTTTAATGCTTATAAGCGCATCTTCAAGATGTTTTGGTTGCATGTCTTCATCGAGGTAATATTTTTTTAATGATCCAAGTATATTTTTTGCTTCATATTCAATAGCAACATGTATCATAATGAACCAATCTTCATCAACGCCTGCTAAAAAGTTTTGCAAAATTCTTATATTATCAAGTGTTAGTGGTTTTGAGTTATCTAATAGAGACCAGTTATTTAGAGCGTAAGATGCATAAGACAAAATAGGTGGTCTATCAAGCTTTTCAGCAATGTTGTACCATGTTAAAGAAATATTTTTAGGTATTACATCTTCAACTTCTGTTTTCCCCCACATGTAAGC
This sequence comes from uncultured Candidatus Actinomarina sp., assembly GCA_902510995.1. Taxonomy (GTDB): domain Bacteria; phylum Actinomycetota; class Acidimicrobiia; order Actinomarinales; family Actinomarinaceae; genus Actinomarina. The sequence goes on along the minus strand of CABXDL010000013.1, from coordinate 26,656 downwards.
ATGACCAATATAAGAATAAAGCAACATAGCTCTTTCTAGTTCAGGAATTGACAAGGAAGATATATCTTTTTGTTGATTAATTTCATTAATTACATTACCTATTTGATTATTAGCAAGAATTTTATGGAGTGATGAGGAAATTTCTTCTATATCTTCAAAACCATTTGGTAGGTTCGTACAAATTTCTTCAGGTATAAAACCCTTCTCAAGTAAGTCCTTGTTCATATTCCCTCTCTTAAGTCAGCCTTCTTTAATAATGGTAAACTAAGTTTCTTAATTATGACTTAAAATTATTAGTATTTAAATAATTTCTAAACTTGACTGGCTCGTCTGTAATAATTCCATCACAACCAATTTCAAGACACTCCTTAAGGTGACTAATTTTATTAACTGTCCAGATATGGAGTTGTAGATTGTTTAAATTAGTAAATTCTCTTAATTTTTTTGAGTAAATCTTCAAACCTTTCCAATAATATGGGGCTTGCAAGGCCTGTACCTTAAAGCTTCTTTTCTTATTTGGTAAAAACTTAGCTATAGCATTCTCTCTAAAAGATCCCGAAGTTAGTATTTTCCCTTTACTGATCTCTAAAAATTCATCTAATCTTTTGTAGCTGAAAGAGGAGACTAGAACTCTATCAATGGACTTCGTAGATTTTATTATTTTTATTATTTTTTCTGTCATCCCGCCCTGTTTTAAATCAAGATTAAATTTCATAGTCTTATAAGTAACCAATGCATCTTCTAAGGATACAAACTTTGTTTTTGCAGAATAATCTCCAATCTTTTTATAAAATTTTGATCCAGCATTTATTTTTTTTATCTCTTCCCAATTAAAATCCTTAACATTTCCCTTAGTGTCAGTCGTTCTATCAAAACTTTTGTCATGATGCAAAAATATTACACCATCTTTAGACATTCTTAAATCTGTTTCAAAATGGGTAAATTTTTCAGTAAATGTATTTTCTAAGGCATGGAGCGTATTTTCAGGCACTATATTTCTACCTCCCCTGTGGGCAATAATTAAAGGTTTCTTCCCTTCAAAGTATGTTGCTTTAACCAGAAACACCTCCGGTAAAATTAAAATCTTTTAAATGAAGCATTGGAACGTTAAGAATTCCTTCTCCAAATTCTGAGTCAGCAAATCTTGATTCTGAGCCAACTGAAATTACATTGCCAACTCCTAATGAAGAAATAAAGCTTTGAGTAAATCTCAACCTGCCAACAGGTTTTGTTATTTTTCCATTTTCAATTAAAAAAGAGCCATTCCTATTTAGACCTGTTACTACTTGCGTTATTGGATCAAGAACTCTGCAATACCAAAATTCATTAATATAAATCCCTCTCTTAACATCTGATATCATCTCTTCTTTTGTTGAGCTTCCTGGGTTTAAGTATAAATTTGTTCCTATTCCCCCAAAACTATCTCCCCATCCAAATAATTCATGAAAAGTATTCTCTTCTTTTAATTCTTTTGCAGTTCTTCTAGTGTGAAATAAAGACTTTGGAACTCCATCCTTCACTATTTCTAAGGTCTTTTTTGGAGCACCTGATGCATCTATTTTAAAACCTAATGATTTATCTCGATATGGGTCATCAATTAAAGTAAGTTTCTCATCAAACTGCTGAGAGTCAAGTTGTATTGGTGATGTACCTTCGATTTTACTTTTTGCATTAAAACCATAGACTCCAAGAAAGACAAGGATGGTGCTTACAGCTTCAGGTCCAAGAACTACTTCATATTTTCCAGGATCTATATCTTCTGGATTTTGTGAATCTTTCGATAATTGAAATGCTTCAAGCCCTGTTTCCTCTGAGTCTATATCTTCAAGAGATGTGGCTCCCCTATGAGATGAACCAGAAGATGTGTCTGTTCTAAAAATACCATCAATAAAAGCACTCGTTGTTGAATCTGATGACTCTAACCCATTAGTATTCCAAACAAAATAATGATCTACATTTGTAGAACAGTATCCTGCAGCGTTGAAGCCTTTTCCGACTTCTATAAATTTCTTAACTTTATCTGCTCTCTCTTCGGGATCTTTAGATTTAACTTCTTTATAACCATTAAAAGAAGACTCGCTTTCTGGCATACCTGCCCACCCTTGATCATCCGGGCTATTATCAACTTGAACCAGTGCTTTCTCAATAAAACTGTTTGGTGAATCAATACTTGTTATATTTGAATTTAATGTAATTGTCTTACCGTTTTTATGAATTGTTAAATAAACGTCTGAAACTTCCTCTTCAACATTTTGATGAATATGGGAATTGGCAAAACGTGTCAAAGAATTAACAGCTGATATCATTTTTATCTCACACTCAACACTGTTTGGGATATGTTTTTTTGCTTCTTCTAAAAAGTTATTCCAATCCTTCACCCCTTAACACCTATCCTCACATTTTTAAATCTTGCAGGTGATGAAGGATGGCCTGTATGACCAACTTGTCCTGGTTGACCCTTACCACAATTTGGTGTTCCCCAAAATACCCACTCATCTTCACCAGCTAACATATCCATACTCCCCCAGAAGTTTGGTGTAATACCTGTATAGGTAGGATTTTTTACCATATCAGTAATTTTTCCATTCTTTACTAACCAGCCAGCTTCACATCCAAATTGAAAATTTAACCTTATGTCGTCAATAGACCAAGATCTGTTTGTCTCCATGTAAACTCCATCATCTGTTGCTTCGATAATCTCATCTAAAGATGAGTCTCCAGGCAATAAACCTACATTGGTCATTCTTACCATAGGTATTCTTCCATAACCATCTGCTCTCACCATCCCACCAGGGCTAACTCCGGCTATTGCTGCACTATCTCTACCTGTCAAAACACCTTTCCAAATTCCTTCTTCAACAATGTTTACTCTTTGAGCTGGGGTACCTTCATCATCATATTTAAAAGTTGCTAGAGCTCCCGGCAAGGTTGCATCTGCAATAATGTTCATCAATTCTGAACCATATCTATGTTTGTTTAATTTTTTTAGATCTAAATGCGAAGCTCCTGCATAAGCAGCTTCCCATCCAAGAATTCTATCTAATTCAATTGCATGACCAACAGATTCATGTATCTGCAAAGCTAACTGACTCCCTTCTAGTATTAAATCTCTAGTTCCTTCTGGACATTGTGGAGCAGTTAATAACCTCTTTGATTCTTCCACAAGTCTCTCTAATTCATTTTCAAATTTAAAACTCTCAACTACTTCCCAACCACCTGTTCTGTATTCTCCAAATGATTGTGGATATGAACGAATCTGTGTTTCACCGTCACCAATAGAAAGAGATGAAATCCCACCACCAGATTCAACTATATTTTGATATATTTTGTGTCCTTGGCTAGAAAAAAACCATTTCTCGGTATCCCAAAAATCTAATCTTCCAGATGCGTGGGAACTACCAAGTTTCTTCATTTCCTCTGTTGATTTTGCAAGAAGGTTAATTTGATCACTTGATGAGATGCTGAATGGATTTTTTTCATGAGGTGTTGTGTACTCGTCTTCAACAACGGGTACATCTGCTAAAGGAAATTCTTTGCCTGGAACCCTTGCTGATGCTTTTGCAATATTATAGGCTTTAACGCCTGAATTAATTATTGATGCATTGCTTAAGTCATATGTTGAATAAAATCCCCATGAAGAGCCTACTAAAGCACGGATTCCTATCCCAATACTTTCTGATTCATTAAAGTCTTCAATATCTCCATTCCTTGCTGATATTGATCTAGATTTAGAATTTAATATCCTTGCATCTGAATACTTTGCCCCTGAAGCTATTGCTGAATCAACTGCTTGTTGAAGTAAATCAAACATATATATAATGTTAGATTATTTTTTAGCTTTAAACGAACTGTTAGAAGGGCTATTTAAACTAGGTCTTGTTCTCTGATCCCAAAAGATGGATGTCTTAATCGACATAAAGCAAGTTTTTCTAGCTGTCTAATTCTCTCTCTTGTAAGGTCAAATTCTTCACCTATTTCTTCAAGTGTTCTTGGAACTCCATCATAAAATCCATATCTTAAAGCAAGAATTCTTCCTTCTCTTTCAGGAAGTCTACTAATACTCTCCCTTAAACTTTCTGCAACATCAAGATCTTGAACTATTAAAGACGGGTCACTTGCATCTTCATCTTGAATAAAATCTCCTAATTGCGCACCATCTTCTCCTACTGGTTGCTCTAATGAAACCGTATCAGCAACACTTAGAGCAAGCTCTACTTTATCTACACCAACCCCGGCTTCTTTTGCTATTTCTTGTGGTTTAGGATCTCTTCCAAGTTCTGCTTTTAATTGTGCTTGAGCTGCTCTTACAGCTGCCATTGTGTCATGAAGATGAACTGGAATTCTAACAGTCCTAGACTTATCAGCAATTGCTCTTGTTATTGCTTGTCTGATCCACCATGTAGCATATGTTGAAAATTTAAAACCTTTTCTCCAATCAAATTTTTCAACTGCTCTTATTAATCCTAAGTTTCCTTCTTGAATTAAGTCCAAGAAATCAATTCCAGAAGTATTTGCATACCTTCTAGCATTTGCCACAACAAGCCTTAAGTTAGCAGTTAAGAATGCATCTTTGGCTTCTGCTCCTTTTTTTCTATCTCTTTTTAATCTAATTTCACCTTTTTTATCTTTAAATTTCTTTTTCTCTAATTTAATTGCTGCTTTTTCACCTGACTCAATCTTTTGTGCTAACTCTACTTCTTGCTCAGCAGTTAAGAGGTCGAAATTTCCAATTGCTGTTAGATACTGGCTTACTAAGTCTGTGGTTAGTTTTCCTTTATCATCAGCTAATTTTTTAATAAGTGATTTTGCTTTTTCTTTTGCTGCAGCCTCTTGTTCAGGTGTTAAGGAGTCTTGTTCAGCAGCAAGTTCTGCCTCTTTTTTTGAAGCCTTTGGTTTTGAAGGTATAGTCTTAGTTACCATTAATAATTTGACCTTTGTCTTTTAATTCTCGTTACCGAACTGTAAGCTTAGGCCCATTAGGTCTATATATCTAATTATCAGTAGGTTTATTTTGTTTTTTATAAAATTATGTTATTTTTTCAGCACTTTTGTATATATAAACAATCCACAAAAGATCTGCAATTAACAAATGTAAAATACTTAAAGGCAAAATTATATTTGATACAACATTTAATACTCCTAGAAGAACACCTAAAAGAATTAATAATTTAATATTTTTTGTTATAACTTTATATTCACTTTGCAACCTATTTGCTTCTGAGTAGAGATAGACAGATAGAGCTGAGGCAGAAAGAGGGTGTAGAATTCTTAATCTTGTTAAAATCTGACTTTTTGAATCAAAATCTTCTGCCAATCCTATAAGGAATGACTCACTTGGAAATAGTGCATCAGCTAACGCTGCAATGGAACCTGTTGCTCCTGATAGTAAAAATAAAAACAAACCAATTTTAAAACCCCTATCAAAAAAATTAATCAAACTAGTTTTTGAATTTTTTGTTAAGTGAAATAATAAAGTATAGGTTCCTAATAATCCAAATGTATTTATCAAATGAAGTGGTACAGCAAAAATTCTTGGGGTAGAAGAATTCAAACCAACCCATTCATAAACTACAATGACTGCTCCTATTAAAGCTTCAAGAACAACAAAAAAAGTTAGGAACCAAATAATTTTTTTTTGTAAGATTGGAACTTCATCATTAAATGATTTTACAAAAATTATTAATGTAATTATTAACAATACTCCACTTATTGACCTATGCGAAAATTCAATCAGCTCTGAAGAGGTGTTAAGCTTTGGAATAATCTCTCCATTACATGTTGGCCATGATGAACCACAGCCATCGCCTGATCCAGTAGCCCTAACTATTGCCCCTGCAATAATTGAAAATACTGAAACAACTAGACCATTTAGAGATAATTTATTAATTATCACAACAAGTTAGAAATTAATAACCTAAATGAATCCCAAAAAAGCTGTAAGGCTGTAAATGCTAAGTAGAAAAATAACAAAACACCGATAGTACTCTTTGTATTTCTTGAAAAATAAAAAGTTAATTGTTTAGGATCGTTTATGTAAGGCCCCTCCTCAAGAGCGCTTTCATAAATATTTTCTGAAAACTCATATTTGGAAACTTCTTTTTCTTCAATTTCTAGAATATCTTCATATGTAAACATTTCAGTTTGGGGGTTGTTTTCCTTTTTCGCTACAGTTGATCTAAATCGGTTAAAAAACCCTGAACTAATTTTTGGTTCTTTTCTTTTATCAACTTCAAAAATAGAGTTCTCTGTGTTAGATATTTCTTTTTTAAACATTTCTTTGTCTGGAATAGTCCCAATTGATGATGAAATCTCATTTCCTAGTATTCCTTCTAATGCTGCAATTATCCTTTTATCATTAGGAATACCTACTCCAGAATCCCATTTTTTAATGTCTTTTAGTGGTGCTCCAGTAAATGAAGCTATCTGTTTGTTTGTTAAGCCTCTTTCTTCTTTTAGTCTTATAAATACTGTTGAAAAATTTTCCATTAAGACTAATTGTATTCAATATATATATTTTTATACAATTAGTCTTAATAATGGAGGTGAATGAGCGCCTGGTGGGCTCCCCGGTCTTCAAAACCGGTGAAAGGTTTAATAATCTTTGGCGGGTTCGATTCCCGTCCACCTCCGCTAATTAATCTAGGATTGTTTATTATTATTAAAGATATAAATTTAGGAATAATTGAACCAGAGAAATAACCCAAACCAAACAGACAGAAGATTACTTACAGTTTCTGATAGGGATATTTTTGTAACTGTCCAAAAAGCATTGCTTGTTGGAATAATTCTTACAAACGAAACAAGGGCAGATAAAGAAGAATCCCTTAAAGAATTGACCAACTTGGTAAAAACTGCTGGATCTAATCCTTCAATAATCCAAACAAAGCGTGTAGACAAAATTAATCCTAAAACTTTTATTGGTAAAGGTTCAATAATTGAACTTGAAGAAATCTCAAAATCAAATGATATTGATGTAGTAATTTTTGATTGTGAGCTAACCCCAAATCAGCAAAAAGAACTCCGTGCTATATTCCAATGTGACGTTGTTGATAGAACTGGTTTAATTTTAGATATCTTTGCACTTCATGCTCAATCGAAGGAAGCAAACTTACAAGTTGAGCTCGCCATGTCTGTGTATCTAAAACCACGACTTGCTGGACTTGGTGCAACACTCAACCAGCAAGGTGGTGGAATTGGAACTCGAGGACCTGGAGAAACAAAATTAGAAACAGATAGCCGATTAATAGATAACAGAATCAATAGGCTCAGAAAAGAATTAAAAAAAATTGAAAAGCAACGAATTTTACAATCTAACTCTAGAGAAAAAAATAATACTCCCCTTGTCTCTATCGTTGGCTACACAAATGCTGGTAAGTCAACTCTTCTTAAAAAATTAACAAATGCTGCGGTGTATGCTGCAGATGAACTGTTTGCAACAGTAGACTCTCTTCAGCGTGAATTAAAAATAAATGATATTCAAGATCCTTTAATTATTTCTGATACTGTTGGCTTTATACAAAACCTCCCAACGACTTTAATAGAATCGTTTAAATCAACACTTTTAGTTGCAACAAAAGCAGACTTACTAATCCATGTTGTTGATGCTGCTACTGCTATCCCTGAATTGCATATAGATACAGTTGCGGGAATATTGAAACAAATAGGAACAACTGGAAACGAATTAATGGTATTTAATAAAATTGATAAAATTGATAAGGCTTCCTACAATCTACTTTTAGAAAAATATCCTAATGCAATATTTATATCTTCTTTAAAGAATAAAGGTATCCCAGAACTTATAGAAAGTATTGCTGAAGAAATTTATGGTGAAGCTTTATTTGGAAAATATAAAGTAAAACCTGCCGACTTGGAAAAAATAAGTAGATTTGGAAAAATTTTAAATGTAGAAAATGAATCTAATTATTTAGTAATAGAATTAAACATAAGAGAAAAATTAGCAAATAAACTTTGTTCAAATAAGATAATGGAAAATTATGAAAATGCTTGAAGAAATTGGACTTATTGGTCTTGGAGTCATGGGTAAAAATATTGCATTAAACCTTTCAGACAATGGTGTAGTCATTAAAGGCTTCAATGATTCCAGAGAAAAACTAGATGAGATTAAAAAAGAATTTTCTGGAACATTTGAGAGCTATACAGATATTAATGATCTAATAAGTAATCTCTCAAGACCAAGAACAATCCTACTAATGGTCCCTTCTGGAAAAGCAACAAAAGATGTTATTGAAAAAATAGACAATTTACTTGATGAAGACGATCTAGTTATTGATGGTGGAAATTCTTTTTATCTTGATAGCGAAGAAAATGGAATAACTCTAAACCAAAAGAAAATAAATTTTATTGGTATGGGTGTCTCTGGTGGTGAGGAGGGGGCAAGAAATGGTCCAGCAATAATGATTGGTTATAAAAATAAAATTAGTGAAGAATTGAAAAACACTTTAAGTGCAATTTCTGCAAAAACCGATCAAGACTGTATAGGTTTTTATGAAGGATTTGGATCTGGTCATTTTATTAAAATGGTACATAATGGGATTGAATATGCTGAAATGCAATTAATCGCAGAAATTTATGAAATTTTAAAAAGGTCAAAAAAAACAAACGAAGAGATAGCTGTTTTTTTTGATAATTTAAGTGAAGATGGTCGGTCATCATATTTAATTGAAATAACATCAAAAATTTTAAGGCAAGAAAAAGATGGAGTTTATATTCTTGATCAAATTAAACCTTTTGCAAGCAATAAAGGTACTGGGAAACTTACTGTTGAAACATCCTTGAATCTTAAAATTCCAGTACCTTCAATCTTTGCTGCTTATGATACAAGAGTTCAAAGTAATTCGAAAAAAGACTGGGGAGAAGCTAGCGATGAGGAAGGCGGTTTTTCTGAGGAAGATTTGAGTAACTGTTTATATTTTGGAAGAGTGGCCTCCATGATTCAAGGATTGGAGTTAATTAAAAAATTTGTTGAAGAAATTGATTTAGGTATTGTTTTAAATAATTGGACAGGTGGCTGTATTATCAGGTCCAACTTGTTGAATGAATTAAATGATATAAATTCATCATCAAAAGATTTCATAAATGACTCAAAACTAAATAAAATATTTAAAGATAACTTAAACTCAACAAAAAAAGTTATTTCTCACGCAGTATTGAGTACTATATCAACTCCAGTTTTGTCAGCATCATTTAATTGGTATCTAAATTTAAGTTCATTAAGCAATCCTGCAAATTTAATACAGGCTCAAAGGGACTTTTTCGGAAGACATAAAGTACAGTTAATTGACTCTGAAGAGGATGTAAATATAGATTGGGATTAAGTTAATCTAATGAGTAAAAATATACTACCAAAGACATCGTTCCCTAAAAGATACGAAATAAAACTAAATGTTGACTTAGAAAGTTTTTCATATATTGGAAATCAGACTGTAGAAATGGAAATCTTGGAAAATACGAAGTCAATTTTCCTAAACAGTCTAGGAATTAAAATAAGCCATGCTTCATTAATAGATAAAAATGATGAAGAAATTAACCTCTCTGTTGAATATTTTGAAGATGGTGAAAGAATATCTCTTTCTTCCAAAAATGAAATTCTCAAAGGCAACTATAGGCTTTGCTTAGAGTTTAAATCAGAAATTACAAATGATCTAAAAGGGTTCTATAGAAGTAAATTCTTAAATAAAGATGGTGAAGAAAAGTGGATTGCAACTACTCAATTTGAACCAACTGCTGCAAGAAATGCTTTCCCATGCTGGGATGAACCAGAATACAAAGCAGTATTTTCAATAACTATTATTGCTGATAAAAAATATCTCAGAGTGAGTAACGAAAAGGTGCTCTCAGAAAAAGAGCTTGAGAACAATAAGATAGAAACGACATTTGTTGATTCAATGAAAATGTCAACCTATCTAGTTGCTTTTGTTATAGGGGAATTAGAAGCTACTGAAATTGGTAATGCAGGAAATACTAAAGTTCGAATAGTCCATCGCCCAGGTTTCTCTGATCAAACAAAATATGCTGGAACAGCGGGTATTAAGCTACTTAATTTCTTTGAAGATTATTATAAAATTCCATATCCAGGATCCAAACTTGATTTAATTGCAATTCCAGACTTTGCTATGGGTGCAATGGAAAATGTAGGTGCAGTTACATTTAGAGAAAACTTACTTCTAATTGATGAAGGGAAGGCAACTAGACCAGAATTAGATAGGTCTGTAAGTGTAATAGCTCATGAACTTGCACATATGTGGTTTGGTGATTTAGTAACTATGAAATGGTGGGATGGAATATGGTTAAATGAAGCTTTTGCAAGCTTGATGGAAGTTATCGCTTCATATAATAAGTATCCAGAATTTAAACAATGGAATGCAATGAACTTATCAAGAAGTGCGGGCTTTTCTGTTGATTCATTAGAAAATTCTAGACCAATAGAATTTGAGGTTGAAACACCAGAAGAAGCTGAAGAGATGTTTGACGTTCTAACCTATGAAAAAGGTTCTACTGTTTTGAGAATGTTTGAAATTTTTATTGGTGAAGATGTGTTTCAAAAGGGTGTACAAGAATATTTAAATAAATTTAAATATGGAAATACTAATTCTTCAGATCTTTGGGAGAGTTTAAGTAAGGCTAGTGGGCACTCGTTAAATGAAATGCTCCCGTATTGGATAAAAGAAAAAGGCTACCCTTGTGTTGGTGTTTCAATTAATGACTCATCCTTACATTTAGAGCAAAATAGATTTTTACTAAAAGATATTAAAACTAAAAATTCAAATAAACCCATACCATTAAGTATTAGATTTCTAGATACTGACAAAAAAATAAACATAGTTTTTGAAGAATCTAATAAAGATATAGATATTAAAAACAATGGTAATGTACCACTAATAAATAGTGGCGGTTGGGGCTTCTATCATGTTTTTTACGATGAAGAATCATTTAATAAAGTCTTAAATAATTTTGAAAAATTAGATGACTTAGAAAAATACAGGCTTCTTGAAGATCGATGGATGCAATTTAAAAAGCTTGGTAATGAAATGGTTGCTGATGAGGTAGAAAATTTTTTAAAGTTCCTTCTTTATTATAAAAATGAAAAGGATCAAGATATATGGACATATATTGGATCAATAATTACAACTCTTTCAAATATTGATAGTGAAAAAAATGCAAAAGTATTTAAAGAATTTGTTGATAAACTAACACTGCCTTTAAACAAGCAGCTTGGGATTGAAGTTAATCCAGATGATGATCCAGAGATAAAAGAACTTAGAGACCTAATAAATAAAATAAGGGCTAAAAACTTAGAGGATGAATCATTTATAAAGTATTTTAGTGAAATTTTTAACAGTGAAAATTTTGAATCAATTTTAGAAGGTAGTTTTTTTAATACTGTTGTCTATATTGCAGCTTTAGATGAATCAAATAATGTTGAAATCTTTTTAGATAAATTCATGAATGCACCATCGCCACAGATACAGGGAAGATATAGAGCAATATTAGGAATCATTAAAGATAGAAATGCACCTAGCGAAATAGTGAAATATATGCTTGAGGAAAAAATCCGCGGTGCTGATTGCCCTTATATATTAGCTTCAATGATAACGAACAAATATATAGGTAAAGAGTCATGGTTAGTTATAAAAGAAAACTTTGATGAACTATTAAAAGTAATGCCAGCATGGACAGCTTCAAGAATTCTTGATGCACTTTCTTCTATTTATGATGAACAATTGGGAAATGATATAAAAGATTTTATTACAAAAAACCCTCTGCCTTCTTCAGAGAAAATCGCATCGCAAAAATTAGAAAGATTAGAAGCTAATATAGAGTTTGTATTAAATATTGAAAATAAATTCAATGCAGAAGTCATTGAAAAAGTATTAAAGGAGAGCTAAGAATGAAGCCAAGGATTGCTGTTTTTTTACAACCCCAACATGCAGAATATGATCAAATAAGAAATGCTGCATTAGAGGCGGAGGAAATAGGTGCAGATGTTATTTATAACTGGGATCATTTCTACCCTTTATATAAAGAAGATGGAACTCAGTGGGCTGAAGGAGAAAGAAGAGAAGGAAAACATTTTGAGTGTTGGACAATGTTGGCTAGTTGGGCTGAAGCAACTAGTACAGTAGACATAGGTCCTCTTGTTACATGTAACTCATACCGAAATCCTGAGTTATTAGCAGACATGGCAAGAACTGTTGATCATATATCAAACGGAAGAGCAATACTAGGAATAGGTTCTGGCTGGTTTGAACAAGATTATGACGAGTATGGTTATGAATTTGGTTCTGCGATTTGGAGACTCCAAGAACTTGAAAAATCATTGGAAAGAATTGTTGAGAGAATGAAGAAGCTAGATCCCCAACCAACAAGAAAAATCCCAATACTAATTGGTGGTGGTGGTGAAAAAGTAACACTAAGGATAACTGCTCAATATGCTGATATTTGGCATGGTTTTGCAATGAGGACTGAAGAAAGATCCGGAGTTGAAACTGTAGCCCATAAAAATAATGTACTAAATAATTGGTGTAAAGAAATTGGAAGAGATCCTAAAGAAATTGGAAGATCAATCGGAATTGACATCAATAGAATTGATAAGGCTGATGACTTACTTGAGGCTGGAGCAACTGAATTAACGTTAGCTGTTAATGGTCCTAGTTATGATTTGTCACCTGTAAAAGAATGGATTTCCTGGAGAGATTCTAAAGGTTAAAAATCAATGGGCCTTTACCTTACAATTTTTGGTTTAATTTTAGGATTTATTCTTCTTGTTAAAGGTGCGGAGGAGATGGTTCGCACTGCTATTCAAATTGCAATGAAATTTAACATGCCTAATTCAGTAATTGGTGCAACCTTTATAGGTTTTGGAACATCAGCCCCTGAACTATTTGCAAGCTCTGGTGCAGCATTAAATGGAAACCTATCATTAGGTATAGGAAATATTATTGGTTCGAATATCGCTAACTCATTAGTTGCAATTTCTGTTTTATACTTAGCTTTAAATAAAGATTTTAATAAAAAATTAAAGCTTAATAACACTTCTTCAACATGGATGATTATCGTAACAGTTATATTTGTAAGTGCATATTTGGTTCTTAAAGAGTTCCCACTTTACCTTGGAATTGGTTTATTAGGATTAGTAGTTTTTGTTACCTATAAACTTGTTACAGAAGAAGCTGTTGATCAAGAGGATTTATTAATAGAAAAAAAAGATTATGTTTGGTTGAGAGCTATTGCTTCACTCACAGCAACAATTTTTGGTAGTACATTAGTAGTCAACAATGCCATTACTTTGGCTGAATACTTTAATTTATCTTCAATAATTATTGGTGTTACTGTCGTTGCTATAGGAACAAGTCTCCCAGAAATTGCTGGAACAATAGCAGCTGCGAAAATGAAAAACCCAGATATAGTTTTTGGAAATATATTTGGTTCAAACTTATTTAATATTGCATTGGTTGGAGGTGTTTCGGTTTCTATTGCTCCTGGCATTATTGAAACCGATGTAACAAATGAAATGACGATGATGTTTATTGTGTCATTGCTAGTAGTTTTACTCTCTAGGTCTGTAGTTAAAAAAAGCTATTTAATTGGCTTTATTACATTAATTTCTTATTCAATTTTTATATATACTTTATTTTAAGTTTTTATTTCTTAGAAATATGGACAAACCAAGTAATGCAAGTAACAAACCGCCAATTTGATTCCAAGTAAAGTTTCCAATAGTTGCATCACCCATTCCAAATCTTAAAGTATCTAATATTGCTCTCTGAATCCCGTACCAAATAGCCCACAAACCAATCCATGAACCTTTGCCAAAGGTAAAATTACTTCTTAGTGATTTAAAGATAAAGAAAACAATAAGAGCAAAGAAAAGATCATACATTGCAACATGATGAAAAGTGCCACATGTAGTCAATGGCTCAGCACACTCTAAACTGTTATGCTGAGGTGCTACGTCGTAGCCTGGTTTTATCTCATAACCTAACATAAAGCTGGTTGCCCTACCAAGGTGTTCTACTATTGCAAGATCTCCGATTCTTCCAATTACAGTACCAAGAATCAATCCTGTTGAAGCGTAATCTGAGTACTGTTTGAAATCGCCTTTTCCAATTAATTCTATTTTTAAATAAGCAGCAATAATACCCCCCGACATTCCTCCCATGATTGAATAGCTACCTACAGGAGAAAAGACATCATCTAAACCGTATCCTGGATCACCCAAATGGGCAGGAATAGTAAAAAATCTTGCTCCAATTATTGCTCCAAAAATTGCCCAAGTTAACCCTTGTTCAAAAAGTACTGTATCTTTCTTATCTTTTTCGGCTAATTTAATTGCGTGATTAGCTCCAAAGTAAAATCCGAGAGCAGCAAAGACTCCATGAAGTGAGAATGACACAGGTCCAATTTGTGTAATAGGTATTGGAGGATAAGTTATTGATAAAAATGATTCAAACATTAACTAGATTCCTCTTAAAGTCCATAAAACATCTGCCACAATACCTATGAATATAACAGCTAAATATGTATTTGAAAATACAAAGTATTTTATTGGTAGAATCTTTCTCTTAAACAAGTTATATGATTTATACATTAAATTAGAACCAAAGAAAATAGCAATAAACAAATAAATTACCCCTAGTTGCAAAATTGGTGCAGCAACAATTGAGACTATAACTGTTGCGCAAGAATATATAGCTATAAATATTGATGTCCTTTCATATGTTTCCTGTGTTGAAAGCATTGGAAAATCTGCTTCCTCATAATCTGACTTGTTTTCAATAGCAAATGCCCAAAAATGAGCAGGTGTCCAAGTAAAAACTAATAAAAATAAAACCCATGTACCTATCTCTAGTGAATTACCTGTTGCAGCCCAACCAATTAATACTGGTGCTGCACCTGAAGCTCCGCCAATAACAATATTCTGATTAGTTCTTGGTTTTAAAAAAAGTGTATAAATAAATGTATAAAATAAATTTGCTGATAAAGCTATCCATGCTGCTAGCTGAGTTGTAAAAATATAAAGAATTATAAAACCTGAGATACCACAAAATGCAGCATAGACAATTCCGTTTGTTTTGTTTAGCTCTCCTGTTACAAGAGGTCTGTCAGAAGTCCTTTCCATTAGCTTATCTCTATCAACTTCAAATACTTGATTCATAACATTCGCACTTATTGCAAGTAGCGTTCCCCCAGCTAACGTGTATAAAACCAAATCCAAAGGGGGCATCCCGTATATTGCAATAATCATCGACGGAACAGTTGTGACTAAGAGTAGTTCAATCACTCTTAATTTAGAAAGCTTCATGTAGCTACTCAATTTTGCAACCATAAAGACATAGTACTTATGATTACACTATATATATGTACGACGCTATCCTTAAAGATTAATTGCAGGTTTTGTTAATTTATGAATAAAAAAGGACTTTTTAAATATAAAAATTTTTCAGTACTTAGCTTAATCTTTTTAACAGCATGTATAGAAAATGCACCTATGGACTCCTTAAGTCCTGCTGGTCCTTATGCTAGACAAATTGATGAGCTCTTTTGGTTAACTTTTTGGATAGCTGTAGGGGTATTTTTTCTTGTAATGGGAGTATTGGTTTTTTCTGTCTTCTACTTTCGTGATATGCCTGGTAAACCAGAGCCAAAACAAATTCATGGAAACAATGTATTAGAACTTATGTGGACAATTATCCCTGTTCTTATATTGGCTGCCATTGCAGTTCCAACAGTTAGAACTATTTTTGACTTAGCAAAAGAGCCTGAAGACGCATTAAAAATTGAGGTTATTGGTCACCAATGGTGGTTTGAGTATAAATATCCTGAATATGGAATTACTACAGCAAACGTAATGGTTATTCCTGAAGATACTCCAGTTAGGTTAGAGATGTGGTCAAATGATGTTTTACATAATTATTGGGTTCCAAAATTAAATGGTAAAAGATACTTGGTTCCTGGACAGAAAACATATTTGAACTTACATGCTGATGGGGCTGATGAATTTTGGGCTCAGTGTGGAGAATATTGTGGTCTCAGCCATTCAAAAATGAGAGGAAGGGTGTTGTCTCTGACTCAAGAAGATTTTGAAAAATGGATTAATAATGAAAAATTAAATGCTGAAAAAGATTTACCTGAGTCTTCTCTAGCTGCAGAAGGCCAGCAGGTTTATTTAAATGCAGGATGTACACAATGTCACGTAATCAATGGTGTTTGGGATATTCAAGGAGACAGGATTGCTCCAAACTTAACTCATTTTGCAAATAGAAATGTTTTTGCTGGGGCTGCATTAAAAAATAATAAAGAAAACCTAACAAAATGGTTAGCAAACCCTCCTGAGATAAAACCAGGTACTTTTATGCCTAATCTAGAATTGACTGAAAAGGAAATAGAAGCATTGATAGCTTATTTAGGAACTTTGAAATGACAAAAATAATCGAGCCAGCCAAAAGAACAAATATATTTAGAAGACCTTCTTCTGAATATGGATTCTGGAGTTGGGTAACTACAGTTGATCATAAGAAAATTGGAATCATGTATGGATATGCTGCTTTTTTCTTTTTATTAATTGGAGGTTTAGAAGCTTTAGTTCTGAGAATACAACTAGCACAACCTGATAATAGTTTTTTAAGTGCTGCTGAATATAATGCAATGTTTACTATGCATGGAACTACAATGGTTTTCCTTGCAATAATGCCAATTAGTGCTGCATTCTTTAATTACTTACTTCCTCTTCAAATAGGAGCAAGAGATGTTGCATTCCCAAGATTGAATGCTCTTAGTTTTTGGTTGTGGGTTGCTGGAGGTCTATTTTTGTACTCAACATTTATATTTGGTACCGCAGGAGCTCCTGAGGGTGGCTATTTAGCTGAAGAAGTTGGGTGGCTTGGAAATGCACCTAACGGTGGTTGGTTTGGATATCAGCCTAATGCTGGGTTTAAATATTCTCCAGGTACAGCAATGGATTACTGGGCTTTAGGTTTGCAGATACTAGGTATTTCTTCTCTTGTATCAGCGTTTAATTTCATAGTCACAATTATAAATATGAGAACTAAGGGTATGAGATTTATGAGGATGCCTGTATTTACGTGGATGACTTTTGCTGTGGCTTTTCTTCTTGCTTTTTCTTTACCTATAATTGCAATTGCTCTTTTTTATGTTACTTTTGATAGACAATTTGGAACCACCTTCTTCTTAGTCGAGGGTGGAGGAGACCCCGTATTATGGCAACATTTATTTTGGTTATTTGGTCATCCCGAAGTCTACATTCTTATTCTTCCAGCTTTTGGAATTGTATCGGAAATCTTACCTACTTTCTCTAGAAAGCCATTGTTTGGTTATGCAGCAATAGTTTTTGCAGGATTTGGTATTGCTTTTATAGGTTTTGGTGTTTGGGCTCATCATATGTTTGCTTCTGCAATTAGTCCTGTAGCACAAGCTGGTTTTGGTTTATCGACAATGGTTATCGCTGTTCCCACGGGGGTAAAGATATTTAATTGGTTAGGAACAATATGGGGAGGTAAATTAAACCTTAAAACCCCTATGTTGTTTGCTCTTGGTTTTATTGGAATGTTTGTTATTGGTGGTTTAAGTGGTGTAACACACTCAATAGTCCCAGCTGATACTCAGCAAACAGATACTTATTATATTGTTGCACACTTTCACTATGTTCTTTTTGGTGGAGCCATGTTTGGTATTTTTGGAGGTTTATATTATTGGTTTCCAAAAGTATGGGGAAGAATGTATAACGAAACGCTTGGACAAATACACTTTTGGACAATGATGATTGGTTTCAACTTAACATTTGGTCCTATGCATTGGTTGGGCCTTCAAGGACAAGTAAGAAGAACCTGGGTTTATGCTGAGGAGACAAATCTTGGTTTTTGGAATCTTATAGTTTCAATTGGTGCATTTATTATTGCATTATCAATACTCATATTTATGGCTAATTGGATTTACTCGAGAAGAAAAGGTGAAAAAGCTCCATTTGATCCTTGGGATGCAAGAACAATAGAGTGGACTATTCCTTCTCCAACACCTGTTTGGAATTTCTCAAAAGCTCCTGAGGTTAAAGCTTTGGATGACTTCTGGCATGCAAAATATGATGAAGATGAAGAAGGAAGAGCTGTAAGAAGAGACACTGCTGATGCTTTACTTTTGCAACTTGAGGAAGAAGGTTTGAACCCAGAAGAAGAAATTGAATTACCTAATCCTTCCTACTTCCCTATTATCCTTGCCTCAGGACTTCCATTTTTTGGATATGCTGTAATTTATAAATCAATCCCACTAGCACTTATTGGTGCCGTTCTTTTATTAGTAGGATCTTTTGGTTGGGCTATAGAGCCTCTTGAAGAAGAATTTACTACGAAAGAGGAGGAAGAATGAGTGGTGGCCATGATTATCCGCATGAACCAACTGGTGTTGAAACTAGAAAACTTGGTATGTGGGTTTTTCTTTCAACCGAGATATTATTTTTTGGCACTTTAATAACTACATTTTTACTCTTTAAGGGTCGTGACTTTCCTGGAATTAAATTAACTGATGTTTACGATATTCCTTTTACTTCAATTAGCTCTTTTATCTTATTGATGAGTTCGCTAACTATGGTCTTGGCTCACAATGCTTTAGAGAATGAAGATCAAGAAAAAACTAGAGTTTGGTTATTAGCTACTGCAATGTTGGGGGCAATATTTCTTGCAGGCCAGATTTATGAATTTACTGAGTTTTATCATAAAGGATTTGAGCTCTCTACTAATATTTTTAGTTCAACTTTTTACGTTCTAACTGGATTTCATGGTCTTCACGTTTTTATTGGAGTTGTATTTCTAATTGGACTCTGGGCAATTGGTCAAAGACAACAAGGTCTTTCTTTAGATGGTGGGATGAACCTAGAGTTTATTGCATTATATTGGCACTTTGTTGATATTGTTTGGATAGTTCTCTTTACTGTGGTGTATTTAATCTAATGTCCGCTGATCATAAAGAACACCCAACACCAAAAAAATATGTTCAGATTGCTATTGTCCTTGGGGTCCTAACAGCACTTGAAGTGACACTCTATTATATCGAGGACCTCGTTGGGTCTTTTACTGACCCTTTGCTGATATTTTTAGCAGTTGGCAAATATATCATTGTTGTAGGTTGGTTTATGCATTTACGCTTTGAAAATAAAATGGTCAATAGATTTTTTGCTGGAGGAATGATATTAGCACTAGTACTTTTCACAATTGTCATGCTTGAAAGAGGAATGGCAAATTTCTTTTTTAATTAATGTCTTATATTTCTTGGCATCCACATTTTGATGTATGGGCATTAATTTTTTCTTTAATAATATTTTTTGAATATACAACCGATAATAACTACTTAAAAAAAGAGAAAAGAAAATTTTGGTACTCAGGACTTTTAATTTTATGGATTTTTACTGATTGGCCGATTCATGATATTGGTGAGAAGTATTTATTTTCTGTACATTCAGTAGAGCACTTGGTTCTTGCATTGGTAACACCTCCCCTCTTACTTATGGGGATGCATAGTGCACAAAAAAAAGTTATCTCAATCAAACCTTTCATTAATTTACTTAAGATAACAAGCCATCCCTTAATTGCCTTTATACTTTTCAATACAGTTATGGTTGGAATGCACTGGAGCTTAGTTGTAAACCTAATGGTGACTAATACAATATTTCACTTTTTCATACACTCTTTAATGCTTTTAGTTTCCTTAAATATGTGGGTTCCGGTAATTGGTTTTACAGATGACATAAAGAAACTTAGCTCACCAGCAAAAATAGGATACCTTTTTTTGCAGTCCTTACTCCCAACAATTCCTGCTAGCTTTTTAGCTTTTGGAACAGAACCCCTTTATTCAGCCTACGTAGGTATAGATCAAGTATTTAATATATCAACTATAGATGACCAGACCCTTGCAGGAGTAATACTTAAGCTTGGTGGAGGTCTGATTCTATGGTCTTTTATATTAGTTATATGGATGAAATGGTATAAAACAGAAAAAACGTTTGATGATGTAGTTAGAAACTCATCAAATGACTAAAATTTAGAGAGAATCAAAATGGATGAAAAACTTATAGAAGAAATTAGTAGCTCGACAGGTGTTCCTCAAGAGCTTGTTTCTAGGTCTGCTCAAGCTAGAGCTGAGGCCAACGGAGTAGACATAAATAACATTTTAGCTAGTTGGTCATCTGGAGAAGCTGTTTCTACGACTGCTGTAGTTAAAAGTACTGAGCCAGTTGTAGAAACTGTAGAAGAACCTATCGTTGTAGAAACTGTAGAAGAAGAATCTGTGGTTGTAGAAACTGTAGAAGAAGAACCTGTCGTTGTAGAAAGTAGTGTCCTAACAATAGAGGAAGTTGAACCTCCTGTTATGTTGTTTGAAAAGATTACAAAAGCTTTACAATATGGTTCACTTTTTGGAGTTGTAGCTGGATTTATACAAGCTTTCATTATGAGCTCAAATTTATATGAAGGTCTAGTACTAGAATCTGAAACACTTAAATTAATTGCAAATTACGAACAAAGGGATTTTATTTTGAACTTGGCTTTAACTACTACTTTCTTTGCAGTGTTAAACACAATAAACATTAAAAAAATTCTGGAAACAAATTTTGATGGGTTTGGTATCCACACTTCAGATAGAGAATCTATTTTTCTCGGTTTAGGTTTAGGTTTAATTTTTGGCTCCTCTAGTGCCTTTCTAATTACTTCAAACATTGGTCAAACAATAGAAGGAATTCTCCCTGAAGATCCAACAACTTACTTAATACCCGTATTCGGTTCTTTTTGGAGAATAGTTTTATTTGGAGTAGTGTCGCAAAGTCTCATTACTTTAATAACAATGGTTTTAGGGGTTCCTAAAGGTCTTGATATTTACGAACAAGAACAAGCAGATATTGTAAGAAAAAGAATTACTGGATCCATTGTTGTACCAGTAGGTGCAATATTATCTGGAGGAGCTGTTGCTATATTTATTTCACAAGTCTTTATTAACTTTCATGACTATGCTCCTCTTTTTGCCCTAATAATTTCTGCTACTGTTTTATTGTTTGCTTCTATTATGAGCTCTGCTCCAAAAATAAAAATCACTAGAAATGAAGTACTTATTGCTGGTACAGGAATATTAACTTTAATAATTATAATTGCCAGTGTTGCTGCTAGTCAGCATTAAGTAAGAGGTGAATAAAGTTAATTTTAGAGACAAAAAAATCATCGAAGATTACCTAAGTAATAATAGGTGGGATGGGGTAAAAAGAAATTACACACCTGAAGATATTCTTTCATTAAGACCCCCATTTAAAGTTAGTAATACAGTATCTGAGCAAGGCTCTAAATCTTTATGGGGGTTATTAAATAGAGATGATAAATGGGTTTCAGGACTCGGTGCTTCAACAATCCAGCAAGGTATCCAAATGTTAAAAGCTGGTCTTGAAATTATTTATGTAAGTGGATGGCAAATAGCCGCTGAAAGTAATAACGGCGATAACACTTATCCTGATTTATCTTTATATCCTTCAAATAGTGGTCCTAACTTTATAAAAAAAATGAACAATACACTACTAAGAATTAGTGCTGAAGAAGAAATGGACAGCTTGCCACCTATTGTCGCCGATGCAGAGTCTGGTTTTGGTGGTATTTATAGTGTATTCGACCTAACTTCACAGTTTATTAATTCAGGTATTTCTGGTCTACATTTTGAAGACCAACTAGCATCAGAAAAAAAATGTGGGCATATGGGAGGAAAGGTCGTAATTCCTACTCATGAATTTATTAACAAACTTAGCGCAGCAAGGTTAGCAGCAGATGTGAGTGAATCACCAATTGTAATTATTGCAAGAACTGATGCTTATAGTGCAAAACTTATAACTTCAGATTTTGATGAAACCGATAAAGCTTATTTAAGCGGTAAAAGAACAGTTGATGGGTACTTTGAAATTAAGAACAACAAAGAATTTGCTTTGGCGAAATCTCTTTCTTATGCAGAATTTGCTGATGTTATATGGTGTGAAACGAATGAGCCTGATTTAGGGTTTGCAAAAGAATTTGCTGATGAAATTAAAGCTAAATTTCCAAATAAACTTTTAGCTTATAATTGTTCTCCTTCTTTTAATTGGACTGAAAAATTTAATGACAAAGAACTTGAAGAATTTCAAAGCAAACTTTCAGACTTAGGATATAAGTTACAGTTTGTTTCTCTAGCTGGTTTTCATTCAATGGCTAGTTCTATGTATGAGCTTGCAAGCAACTATAAAGGTGGGAATATGAAAGCATTTGTTGACCTTCAAAAAAAAGAGATTGAATTGGAGAAAGAAGGGTACACAGCAACTAAACACCAACAAGAGGTCGGTTCTAATTATTACGAGAGATTAGGAGAAATAATCTTAGGAAAAGATTCTGAACTACTTTCTGAAAAAGACTCGACAGAAAATACACAATTTTAATAAAATATCTTAATGAGTTTCTTTAAAGACAAAACAATAGTGATGAGTGGTGGCTCTAGAGGTGTTGGTCTTGAAATAGCAAAAGCACTTGGAAAAGATGGTGCAAATATAGCTATTTTAGCTAAAACAACTGAGCCTCATCCAAAACTTCCAGGAACTTTATACACTGCTGCAGAAGATATTGAAAAAGTTGGCGGTATTGCTCTTCCATTAGTATGTGATATAAGGTTTGAAGATCAAGTACAGGATTCAATAAAACAAGTTGTGGAAAAATTTGGTGGTATAGATATATGTATTAATAATGCAAGTGCCATACACCTTAGTGACACACTTAATACCCCCATGAAGAGATATGATTTAATGCATAATATAAATGTCAGAGGAACATTCTTATTAAGCCAAACATGCATACCTCATCTTAAAAAAGGAAATAATCCACATATTTTAACGCTTGGACCTCCTATAGATATTGCAAGAAAATGGTTCGGAATGACCCTTGCTTATACAACAGCAAAATATGGAATGTCTCTTATTGCACATGGGCTTGCAGAAGAACTTGGAGAGTTTGGAATAGCATCTAATTGCTTGTGGCCAAGAACTGCTTTAGATACTGCTGCAGTACAAAATGTAATTGGTTCAGAACTAGTTAAAGGTTCAAGAAAACCAACAATATATGCTGACGCTGCATACGCTGTCCTAAAAAGAGATTCTTCTAGTTGTACTGGTAACTTCTTCTTAGATCAAGATGTTTTAGAAGAAGAAGGTGTTACTGATTTTGATCAATATGCAATTGAACCTGGTCAACAACTTGTATCAGATTTCTTTGTAGATGACAATCCTGAAGAATGGATGCAACTTTAGTATATTAAAATTATGAGAAACGCTTTTATAGTAGACGGTTTAAGAACACCAATTGGTAAAAGAGGCGGTTCTCTTAAAGGAACCCATGCAATAGACTTATTAGGATTAGTAATTGAAAACCTAGTAAGAAGAAATTCTATAGATCCTGTTGATATTGATGATGTAATTGCAGGATGTGTTTCCCAACTCGGAGAACAAACAGGAAATGTTGGAAGAAATGCTGCATTAGCTGCTGGACTCCCCGAATCAGTACCTGGAACTACCGTTGATAGGCAGTGTGGGTCTTCTCAGCAAGCTTTACATTTTGCAGCTCAAGGAATAATTGCTGGATCATATGATATTGCAATTGCATGTGGTGTAGAAATGATGTCAAGAGTCCCCATGGGATCAACATTTAGTTACGAAGGGCCCGAAGGTGTCTCAACAGCATTTGGTCCAAAAATGTACGATAGATACCCAGGTTTAGTTCCCCAAGGATTATCAGCTGAAATGATGGCAGAAAAATGGGATTTAAATAGAGATGAATTAGATGAAATAGCTTACTCTTCACACCAAAGAGCTCTTTTTGCTTCAGAGAATGGTCATCTTGATAACCAAATTCTCGAAATTTCAGAAACTTTAGTTAAAGACGAAGGAGTTAGGCCAGAAACGACTAAAGAAATCCTTTCTCAGCTAGACCCAGCATTTAAACCCGATGGTGTAATTACTGCTGGAAACTCTTCACAAATCTCCGATGGTGCTGCAGCTCTATTAGTCGTCTCAGAAGAAGCGATAAATAAGTACAACTTAGAACCAATGGTCAAAATAAATAGTATGTCCGTTGTAGGGACAGATCCTGTTTTAATGTTAAGTGGTCCGATCCCCGCAACAAATAAAGCTCTAGAACATGCAAAGTTGAAACCCGAAGATATGGATCTTGTAGAAATAAATGAAGCATTTTCATCTGTAGTTGGTGCTTGGAGAAAAGAATTCCCAGGAATTAGTTATGAAAATGTAAATGCTAATGGAGGTTCTATAGCAATTGGACACCCACTTGGAGCAACAGGTGCAAGACTGATGACAAATCTTATACATGAAATGAAAAGAAATAAATTAAAATATGGCCTCCAAGCAATATGTGAAGGTGGCGGAACCGCAAACGCTACAATTGTTGAATTGGTTTAATTAATGAAACCGCTTGAAGGGGTTCGTGTTCTAGAGATCGCTTCTATTGGGCCTGGGCCTTTAGCGGCAAATACTTTTTTTGAACTTGGTGCTGAAGTAATCAGGGTAAATAATCCTAATATAGTAAATCTACTCCCTCCTAGTACTGATCCATCCTTAGAAAATAGAGTAAATGTAACAATAGATTTAAAAAACAAAGACGGAATAAAATTAATAAAAGAATTACTTCCTAGCGTTGATATTTTATTAGAAGGTAATCGGCCAAATGTAATGGAAAAAATTGGCTTAGGACCTGAAGAAGTTCATGCTGTAAATTCTAATACTGTCTATATAAGGCTTACTGGATGGGGACAAGAAGGCACTATGAAAGAAGATGCTGGACATGATATAAATTATCTTGCATTGTCAGGGATTTTAAGTTTATTAGGTAAAGAAGGAAATCCTCCTGAACCCCCAATTAATCTCTTAGCTGATTATGGCTCTGGAACTATGTTTGCAGTAATTTCTGGAATACTTGGAATCTACGAAGTAAAGAGTAATGAAAAGAAAAATCTAGTTTATGATGTTGCGATGTTCGAAGGGGCTTCATATCTTGGGTCATTATTATTTGGATTAAAAGATAGCGGAATGTGGAGTAAGTCAAGGGGAACCAACTTATTAGATGGTGGGGCTCCCTTTTATAGGTGTTATGAGACAAAAGATAGTAAATATGTAGCAGTAGGAGCACTTGAAAATAAATTTTTCAAAGAATTGATTGCAACTTTAAACCTTCCAAGTGAAATGGTAAGTGACCAAATGAATTTTGAAAAATGGCCTGAGCACACAAATTTGTTTAGTGAAATATTTTTAAGGAAGCCTAGGGATGAGTGGGCTGATATTTTTAATAATACTGACTGTTGTGTTACGCCAGTACTTGACTTAGATGAAGCAAGAGTCCACCCTCACCCTGTTTCTAGAAATTCGTATCACAATAACTTCCCTAGAAGTAACAATATTCTCATACAGAAAGAAGAAGAAAATACCTCAGGAGATATTAGATCTATATTTAATGAGTTAAATATAAGTAAAGAATTTATAGAAGAAGTTGAAAAAAGTGGGACACTTTCAATAGAATAAACTCATGCCAATTAATCCAGAAATATTATTAAACAAAGAACTAGAAGAGGTAGAAGGCTCTTGGTCAGAAGAACGAGTTATTTTATATAATATTGCTGTTGGAAGTAGTCAAGATCCTCTAAATAAAAGTGATCTTGAATTTACTTTAGGTCCTAATCCAAAAGTTATACCATCTTTTGCGGCGTGTATATACCCCATGGAGTCAGTCTTTTCAATTATTGGAACCGAGGGTCTTGAGGTTTCTTTAACCTCTCTTCTTCATGGTGAACAAAAAATAACAATACATAAAGATATTCCATCTAGTGGGACAGCCTTAACTAAAGCAAAAATTACAGCTGTTAAAGATTACAGAAAATTTGCATCGGTAACTATTGCCTCTGATTCTTATATAGGCGATGAAAAAATATCAACCGCAGAATCAGTAATGTTGTTTATTGGAGAAGGTGGTTTTGGCATAAAGCCAGAGAAGAAAGAAAAACTAACTTCCCCAAAAACTGACCCTGATAATGTAATTGAATATAAAACTCTTGAAAATCAAGCTATTCTCTACAGAGTTCCTTCTGGAGATAATAATCCCTTACATGTTGATCCTGACTTTGCAAAAGTTGCTGGGTTCGAAAGACCAATACTTCATGGATTGTGTACATATGGAATAACTTGTAAAAAATTAATTGAAAGTGAATTTGAAAATGACCCCCTAAAGGTTTCTGAAATTTCTGCTCGATTTAGCGGACCAGTAACTCCTGGAAATACATTGCAAATAAACAGCTGGGATCAAGATTCCTATACAATTGCAAATGTAATTGAAAAAGAAACAGAAACAGTAGTGCTTAAAGATTTTGTACTAAAAAGAAAATAAATTTAATTTCCTAAGAAATCTACAACGCTTTCCCAGCCTTTACTTGTCCCTTTGTAAAATTCTGTGTATTGACATTTAGCACATGTAATTGCAGTGAATTTCCTATTTTGAATATTCATGAATCTCGACCATGATTTTCCAGTCATAGTTACAGTATCTTCTTCATATTGCATATTCTTACACTTTGTGCA
>CABXDL010000012.1 GCA_902510995.1 uncultured Candidatus Actinomarina sp. | reverse complement strand
TCTTTAACCCAAGCTGTACCACATGGTTCAACTATCACATGGCAGTATAAGGACAGCCTCTCTAATAACGACTTTACTGGGCAAACCTATCAAGGAGTAAGTGAGAGTTCTGCTGTAGATTGTGATCCAAATGTTACACCTACTCAGGCATTAGCGTGTAGCAGCAATGCTGCAACATCAACATTGACTCTTACAAACAATGAGTCAAGCGGGAATGCCTATGTAAAGGTTGAATACAAAATTGATAGTGGATCTTATCAAACACACAGCAGTGGATCCAATGTAACGGTTACAGCAGGATCACCAAACACTTCAATTACCCAATCTGTATCTGAAGGTTCAACCATTACATGGAGAATTACTGATTCCTTTAGGAGTAATGATTGGGCCAGTATGGTGACAGAAACACCTGTTACATCATCAGCTGCAAACTGTAATATTGGTACGAATGCTTCTCAGACTCTTCCAACAAGTTGTTCTTCAGGCGCAGGTACATCAACTTTAAGTTTACAAAATACTGAAAGCAGTACTGCTTATTATTACGTTCAATACAGAATTGATGATGGAAGTTGGACGGATAAAAATACGAACTTAAGTGTTGCTGGAGGAGCTACAAACACTTCTTTAACCCAAGCTGTACCACATGGCTCAACTATCACATGGCAGTTTAAAGATAGTCTTACAAGTAATAACTTTTCTGAGGCTACCTATGAAGGAGTAAGTCAGAGTTCTGCTGTAGATTGTGATCCAAATGTTACACCTACTACAGCACTAAGTAGTAGTTGTTCAAGTGGTTCTGCAACAGCAACATTGACTCTTACAAACAATGAGTCAAGCGGGAATGCCTATGTAAAGGTTGAATACAAAATTGATAGTGGATCTTATCAAACACACAGCAGCGGAGGCAACGTAACTGTTGCATCAGGATCACCAAACACTTCAATTACCCAATCTGTTGCACATGGTTCAACCATTACATGGAGAATTACTGATTCCTTTACTAGTAATGATTGGACCAATATGGTGACAGAAACACCTGTTACATCATCAGCTGCAGATTGTGATCCGGATTCGACCGTTTCTCAATCTCTTGGAGACTGTTCCTCAGGTGCTAAAACATCTACTCTTAGTATCACAAATAATGAAAGTAGTGCTGCCTTTTATAAAGTTCAATACAGAATTGATGATGGAAGTTGGACGGATAAAAATACGAACTTAGAAGTTGCTGGAGGAGCTACAAACACTTCTTTAACCCAGTCTGTATCTGAAGGTTCAACCATTACATGGAGAATTACTGATTCCTTTACTAGTAATGATTGGACCAATATGGTTGTTGAGACAGATTCTGCTAGTTCTTCAGTAAGTTGTACTACTACAACAGTTGCAACAACTACAACTACAACTACAACAACAACAACAACAACTACAACTACAACTACAACCCTCCCTAAAGAGGTATTTAAACCTGTAATTACAAACAATAGAACATGTAATGCAGGAGGAGGAGCAAATTTTGGTTTATCAATTGATCATACAAACGCAACTGTAGATGGGATACTTAAAATTTCTGTATTTGTAAACAATAAAATAGTCTCACAAACAACATATTCAATTTCAGCAGGCACAACTGCTTTTATTACAACTATTGAAAACGTACCAGAGGATTCAAAATATAAGATATTTGTAGATATGAAAAACACACTTAACGGAAAAAAGGCAAAGGGAAAGTTTGTTAAAAAAGCAAATTGTATTAAAGATGGCGTTGGTACAACAACAACTATACCAAAACTTATTACAACAACTTCAATATCTCCAGTTACAACAACAGATTTGGAGATAGATATTACAGATGGTGTAACAACTACAACTACAACAATCCCATCACCCACAACAACAATTTTTGTAGATCCTAATGAAGAAGACCCTTTAACAGACGAAGAAGGAAATGATATTTATATATGGGATTTTGAAGAAGACCTCTACTTTACAGATGGAGATTTCACAGTTACTTACTTGTATCAAGAAAATAATATAACAATGGCAGACACAGGTGGAAGTTTAAATTATATCTATTTTTCAGGAGTCCCATTGTTTTTCATTGGTCTTGTTTTCCTCACTAGATCTAGGAGAAGAAGACTTCTATATGAAACACCTCATCTTAAGAAAGTATATGAGAATGCTTGTTTATTACAGAATGAGATTGAAAGCCTTGTTAATTCAAAAGTAAAAATCACAATTGATATTGCAGAGAAATACAATCCACTACAAAAAAATGTTGCAGAATACAATTCTTTAATCGCCTCTTTAATGAAAGAACTCGAGTACACAATAGATGTCGTCAAGAACCTAAAAAAGAAAAACATTTATAAAGATGTTAATGAGAATGTAATAATTGAAAGTTTAAAAGAGAACCTTTCATCAATAGGAAATGAAGATTTTCATTTCGTATTTACAGAGGAATCACTTCAAAATGACAATAAGTTAATAGAGTTTAAAGAAACAAAAGCTAGAAAAAATAAAGTTAAAAAGAAAAGAAAAAAAATTCCAGGAAGAGTTGTTGCTGCATCGTTTTTCTTAATTAGTTTTGTCTTTGCTTTAATAGGCTTTCAACAAACAATTTATACGAATTCCCTACAAATTACTGCTCAAGAGAGATTTCAAGAAACATTTAACAATGAAGCTCCTATACAAGAACTGAATGAGAGGAAAACTGATATAAATTATGAATTAGTTAGCTATGAAGAACCAGCTAGTATCTTCCCTGAAATTAGAGAGATTTTCAACTTAAGGAGAAAAAGTACCAATATTAGTAGCCAGGAGGCTTCGGTATTTGGTTTGTTAGAAATATCTGAAATTAACCTTGAACAATATGTTGTCATAGGTACTTCAGAGTTAGCACTACAAGATGGTCCAGGATATTATCTAGGAACTGAGTTACCTGGTTCTGGTGGAAATGTTGGTATTGCAGGACATAGAACAACATATGGAGCACCTTTTCGAGATTTAGATTTAGTCCAAATTGGAGATGAGTTAAATCTAACTTTTGGTTCTAACACCTATACATATATTGTTGATGAGATACATGTAGTGCCTGCAAGAGGGGGAGAATACCTACTTTACAATAATGGTGTTGACAGGTTGACACTTACGACATGTCATCCACGATATTCTGCTAAAGAAAGGCTAGTAGTTTCAGGGATTCTGAAGAAAATTAAAACCAGTACATAAAATAATGAAAAAATATTTCATAATTCTTGCATGTGTATTCTTTATAAATGCCACATTAGATAATGAGAATATTGATTTAGAGATTGAAAGAATAGGTGAGAATAGTGTCAAAATTTCCTGGTCTATTAATTATGAAGAATACGATAAAATAGTTTTAGAAGTACTTAATCAAAACAATGCTGAGAGAACGCTATATATACTTCCTAGCTTAAATGGAACAGTTGAACTTTGTTGTTTTGAAGGCGATGTAGGGGCTACAATCACAATTACAAAGTCAACAGTTGTTGATAAAAGTGATGAAAATTGTACTGCAATAAGCTGTATAGAGTATGTAAAAGAAGATTACTTCAATTCAAAAATAGTTACTCTTAATTCAACTACAACTACTACTACAATTCCACCTCCTGCTACAACTAATACTACAAGTATAACTACTACTACAATTCCACCTCCTGCTACAACTACTACTACAAGTACAACTACTACTACAATTCCACCAGTAGTAGTCGATATAGAAGATTTATTAAATGTTGAGATAACGAATGCTCTAATAACCTCAATTCCTTTATTTGAAGATATAGATTTTACTGATCAAGAAAAAAATACGATGGGGGCAATAATTACAACGGGAATAATAATTCTTTTCTATTTTGTCTTATTATTGCAAGAATGGTTTAATAAAATAATTTCTACATATCAAATTAATTGGTTCAAGCGTGAAAGAAAATTTTCAGATTCAAATAAAATAACTAATTTCTTAAAAATTTCCATTGTCTTAATTATTACGTCTTTCTTAATTGGTTACGTAGAAGAGGGAGCTTCATTGAGGAGTATTGATTTAGAGAATATTGCAATATTTATAGCAGCATTTATTGGATTAATTACTGTTACGATATTTTATGAGGGATTAGAAGGATTAATAGAAAGACAATTATATGGTGAAGTAGTTTATTATCAATGGGCTCCACAGGCAATATTATTTGCCATAATCTCAACTTTATCCTTTATTATTTTTCAAATGCCAATTGGATTTATTTTCGGTTTTATTGCTAGTAGCTATATCGTCTCAACAAGAGTTAAAGCTACAATTTCACCAAAATTCTTTTCATCTCTTGCTTTAAGCATTGTTGCTTTTGCTTTTTTCTATTTAACTTCATTAAATTATGTAAACCAGTCCGGACTCTTAACTGCAATTTGTTCATTGACTTATTTAATGTGTTTAGAAGGGGTAATATTTAAATCGTTACCGGGTGGAGGGAATGAGTTATCTGAATCAATTAATGATTCAGAAGGTGTATTTAAGCTTCTTCCATTAATTTCCTTTGTTCTGGGTGTCTGGTTATTTATAAGAATATTAATAATCCCTCCAAATAGTGAGTTTGCAACTTTCCAGCAAGACTTATTAGGTATGGGATCGTTTTCATTAATATTTGGAGCAATGCTTGTAGCTTATATATTAGTACTGCTTGTCTTAGGTACTGGAATTAAGTTAAAGGGCAATAATGAAGAATAAATATACAACTAGTTTGATATTGATTTTAGTTTTGATTTCCTTCCTTCTTTACTGGTCAAACACAAATGTAGAGACAGAAGCTATTCAACCAGTAACTACTACTCTTCAAAAAGATTCTTCGAGCACTACTAGTACAACTACTACTCTTCAAAAAGATTCTTCGAGCACTACTAGTACAACTACTAGTACAACTACTACTCTTCAAAAAGATTCTTCGACGACAACATTAATTGTTCAGGTAAATAATGTTGCTGTATCTGCAGACTCAGAATCTGTTCAGATAATTAACAATGAAGAAGAGGAAGTTGTTGTATACGATGGACCGTTTACTTCTTTTGCTGGATTTCAGGGAGCCAATCAATCATCTCTAGATAATTTAGTTACTGAATTACCAGAAGCGTTAAGAAAAATACTTGAGAAAGAAGTTCTGGTAATAAATGGGTGCCATCAATATGCACTTTTACTAGTTGGTCGCTGTCCTTATGGTGTTTGGGATTCATCAGGTATTGATCCTGAAGGAGAGAAGGGTGCAGAGTGGGCACTTTCAATCTGGATATCTGACAGAGCTTTTGCTACTGGTGATATTAGAGATGTACTAATTCATGAAGCATCGCATGCTTTGTCTTATTTAACAAAAACATGCATAAGCTCTGAAAATACTAATTTTAGAAAAGATGCTTGGGATTACTTTGATGGCGAAGAACAATTTGCTGATGCATTAGTTCTTTATTTTGATGGTGAATATAATCACTATCGAACAACAGGCCCATTAACTGACGAAGAGACAACATATCTTGATAATTACATCTCTACTTGTACGGGGAATTAGTTATATAACTTAAGCTATTCCTCAAAATACCAAAAATATTTAAATAGTGTTGATTTATATGATTTATGTATATAATAAGAATGTCTTTCAGACAAATTAAATCATAAACATTCCAAAACCGAATGTATTGATAAGGAGATATATGTCCGCAAGAGCACAATTACAATCAAAACCAGTCGCAGATTTACGCGCAATTGCTGAAGGCCTTGGACTTGAACATAAAGGCTTACAGAAAGCTAAATTAATAGACCTTTTACTTGAGCAAGGAGATGCTGTGCTTGAAGCTGAAGTTCCTGAATCTAAGCCAAAAGGAGATGATGATCTTCCTTCTGTTGTTAATTCTGGTGATAGTCAAATAAAAAAAGGTGAGACGAGAATAGGATTTTTAGACATCCTTCCTGAAGGGTACGGATTTCTTAGGTGTGATGGATATAAACCAAGTGAAATGGATGTATACGTTCCAGCTGGAATTGTTAAGAAATATAGAATGCGTAAAGGTGATTCTGTTGAAGGACCAATAAGAGCTCCAAGGGCTAAAGAGAAATACCCAGCACTAGTTGAACCAACAACTGTTAACGGAGCAGACCCCGAGTTACTGGCTAGAAGAGTAGAGTTTGATAAATTAACTCCTTTATTTCCAGATGAGAGATTGAAACTTGAGATTGAAGGACAACCAGAAAAAATTGTTGGAAGGATCGTAGACCTGATTGCTCCAATTGGTAAAGGTCAGAGAGGTTTAATTGTTTCACCTCCTAAAGCTGGTAAAACTACAATTTTGAAAGAACTTGCAAATTCAATTACTGCTAACAATCCCGAAGTTCATTTAATGGTTGTTCTTGTTGATGAAAGACCAGAAGAAGTTACTGATATGCAACGTTCTGTTGAAGGTGAAGTTGTCTTCTCTACATTTGATAGACCTCCGGAAGAACATACACAAGTTTCAAAGTTAGCTATAGAACGAGCTAAAAGATTAGTAGAAGAAGGAAAAGATGTAGTCATTTTATTAGATTCGATAACAAGACTCGCAAGAGCTCACAACTTAGCTACTCCTGCTAGTGGAAGAATTTTATCTGGTGGTGTTGATTCAACAGCACTTACTCCGCCAAAACAATTTTTTGGCGCAGCAAGAAATATTGAGGGTGGAGGAAGTTTAACAATACTTGGTACTGCATTAGTCGAAACCGGGTCAAAGATGGACGAAGTTATATTTGAGGAATTTAAAGGAACTGGAAACA
Organism: uncultured Candidatus Actinomarina sp.; assembly: GCA_902510995.1. Lineage (GTDB taxonomy): Bacteria > Actinomycetota > Acidimicrobiia > Actinomarinales > Actinomarinaceae > Actinomarina. The sequence goes on along the minus strand of CABXDL010000012.1, from coordinate 31,349 downwards.
TGGAGCTACGTCTTGATAGAGGGTTAGCTGATAAACGTGTATTTCCAGCGATTGATGTTACCCCATCAGGAACAAGAGAAGAGCAAAGACTCGTATCACCTAAAGAACTTGAAGCTCTATGGACTTTAAGAAGAGTTTTAGTAGGCCTAGAAGGTGGGGCCGCAACAGAGTTACTGATTGATAGGATGAAAACCTTAAAGAGTAATGATGCTTTCTTAAAAGATATCGCAAAAGCTAAAAAATAAAGTAAAGTAGACTATTAGTTATGAAACAAGGAATACACCCAGATTATAAAGAAGTTGTCTTTCAAGATGAAGATGCTGGTTTTTCATTTTTAACTCGCTCAACTATTAAAAGTAATGAAACAATTGAGTGGGAGGATGGAAAAGAATATCCTTTAGTAAAACTTGAAATTTCAAGCGCAAGCCATCCTTTCTTTACTGGTAAGCAAAAACTTGTAGACTCCACTGGTAGAGTAGAAAGATTTAAACAACGATACGGCAGCACGAGCACTCGTCAAGCCCCTAAACAAGAAGCTTCTTCTCAAGAAGAAGAATAACTTTACTTTAATTAACTTATTATGTCTGATAATAATATTTCCTATGGTGGACAAGCTGTAATTGGCGGTGTTCTCATACAAAGCCCAAAAGGCTGGTCGTTAGCAGTTAGGAATCAAAAAAACGAAATTTTAAATTACTTTGAAGAAAGAATTCCTTTAATACGAAGAAAAGGGTTGTGGTCTCTACCTTTACTAAGAGGAATAGGAGCTTTAGTAGATTCTTTATATGTTGGATACAAAGGGCTCTCAATGTCTGATAGTCTTTATTTCGAAGAAGAAGAAGAAGTCTCTTTATTATCAAATATATTTAATTATGTTCTTATAGTTACTGTTTTATCTCTTTTAATTATTGGTCCAAGACTTTTGATTGATTTAATTAACACGAATCAAATTAATAAAGGTATTTACGAAGGAGTTTTAAGAGGATTAATTGTAATTATTTATATATTTTTGATAGGAAGAACAAAAGACGCACAAGAACTTTTTGAATATCATGGTGCCGAACATATGACAATAGCTTCATATGAAGATATACACTCATTGGATATGGAAGATATTAAAAAATATCCCAAAGAACACATAAGGTGTGGAACAGCTTTTATTTTTCTAATTGTATTTGTGAGCTTATTAACGCTTCCTTTTATTCCGACATTAAATATTGTGTTTACTTTAATTACTCGAATATTACATATATTTGTTGTAGCAATGATTTCATATGAGATACTTAAATTTAATTTTAAAAATAGTGATTCATTTTTTTCAAAAATATTCAGCACTCCAGGAATCTGGACTCAAAAAATTACAACTAAAAAACCTAGTGAAGAACAGATTATTGTAGCAAGGATAGCTATGGCTAATTGTGTAAAAAATAGTGAAAATATTACAACATTTGATGATATTCTATCAACATCAAAAGAGGTGAATAATGGATAAAACACTTATTGATAAGTTAACAGGATTAGAGGCTTCATTAAAAGAGCTTGAACAAGATCTCTCACAGTTAGATATCTCTAAAGATCCTCAAGGTTATGGAGAGATGGCAAAGAGGCATAGTGATCTTACACAAATAGTTGATTTATTTAACCAATGGAAGGAATTAAATTCCGATATAACTGATGCGGAAGAGTTGCTTTCTGAGGAATCAGATCAAAATACTAAAAAAGAGTACGAATTAATAATTAGTGATTCAAAATTACAGGGTAAAAGTCTAACTTCAAAAATAAAACTCGCACTCTTGCCCAAAGATCCTAGTGATGAAAAGGATGTTTTAGTAGAAATAAGACCTGGTGCAGGTGGAGAGGAAGCATCAATCTGGGTTGGTGATTTATACAAAATGTATAATCGATACGCAGAAAGAAATTCTTGGAAAGTCGAAAAAATTGAACTTATTGATTCTGATATGGGTGGATATAGCAAAATTATCTTTGCTATTAAATCAAAAGGTGTTTATTCAAAATTAAAATTTGAAGCTGGTGCTCATAGAGTACAAAGAATCCCTAAAACTGAATCTCAAGGTAGAGTCCATACATCTATTGCAACAGTTGCCGTTCTACCAGAAGCTGAGGAAGTAGATTTAAATATTGATCAAAATGAATTAAAAGTTGATGTTTATAGGTCAAGTGGACCTGGTGGTCAAAGCGTAAACACAACAGACTCAGCAGTAAGAATTACTCATATTCCTACAGGGTTAGTTGTTTCTTGTCAGGATGAAAAATCACAATTAAAGAATAAGCATCAAGCTATGAGAATTTTGCGTGCAAGGTTATTAAAAGCAAGACAAGATGAAGCCGCTGCAGAGAGAGCAAAAGATAGAAAAGAACAAGTAGGCTCAGGAGAACGTTCGGATAAAATTAGAACATATAATTACAAAGACAATAGAGTTTCAGATCATCGAATAAATCTTACTTTGAAGAAACTAGACCAAGTATTGGATGGCGATCTTGATGATTTTGTAGATGCCTTAGTTGCAGATCATGAGACAACAAGATTGGCTAACTTAGAAGAGTAAAACATTGGATATAAAAAATATTCCAGAACATGAATTAGCCCGATTGAGAGAAAAGGCAAAAGAGCTAGCAGGATCTAGTACTGAATATCAAAGCGAGTATTCGTCACTTTTAACTAGGAGAGTTAACCATGAGCCACTGCAATATATAGAAGAGTATGTACCTTTTTATTCAATCAGTTTGAAGGTTGATGAGCGATGCTTGATTCCAAGACCAGAAACAGAGTTTTTAATTGAATTAATAAAAGATAATATAAAATCTCCTAATAAAATTTTAGACGTAGGCACAGGTTCTGGTTGTATAGCCCTTATGATGAAGTCATTTTTTCCAGATTCTGAGGTAACAGGTGTTGATGTTTCAGAAGATGCAATTGAATTAGCAAAAGAGAATGCAAAACTAAATTCTTTAGATGTATCATTTTTCGAATCTAACTTACTTGAGAATGTTAAAGAGAAAGGTCATGATTTAGTAATTGCTAATTTACCTTATATTCCAACTGAGAATTTAAATGAACTTGATAGAGAGGTAATTGATTATGAACCTATATCTGCATTAAACGGAGGTGTTAATGGTCTAGAAGTTATATCAAAGTTAATAAAAGAAATAGAAGATAAACAATATAAGAATATAAATTTATTTTTGGAAATAGATTCAAGAAAATCAGCTGAAACTCTTGAACTACTAAAGGACTGGGATGAAGTAAAATTATTTCAAGACTTAGCTCAAAAGGATAGATATGTTTTTGCAAAAAGATAATCTAAATACCGCAATTGAAGCAGTTGATCAAGGTTTAATAATAGGTATACCAACTGAGACAGTTTATGGCCTTGGAGTGGATCCTTATTCCGAAGATGCAGTAAAAAGCTTATTTAATATTAAAGAAAGAGATGACAGCAAGCCAGTTTCATTATTAGTTCCTTCATACGGTTCTGTTCATAAATTAAATATAATTACAGACATTCCTGAAGTAGTTGACCTGTATTGGCCTGGCCCGTTAACTGTAGTTGTAGAGACCAGTGAGAAATTTGTAGACGGAGTAGGAACTAAATCGCCAAATACAATAGGTATAAGAGTTCCTGACAACGAATTAGCTATAGAGCTACTTAATACCACAGGTCCTTTAGCTGTTACAAGTGCTAATTTAACAGGACAAAAAGAAGCTAAAAACCATAAGGAGGCAGAAGAAATCTTCAAAGATTCTGTTAAACACTATATAGAAGGCGAAGCAGTTCATGGAAATGGTTCTACAGTAGTTGATTTAAGAGAACCAGGTGGCGAAATATTAAGAGAAGGCCCACTTAAGTGGCCGCCAAGTTACTGTTAAAGTATATATATGAGTAATAAGGGTGCTTCACAAGAAAATTTGTCATCAGCTGATAAAGAAATAGCTGGTTTAATTGAAACAGATCTTGAGAGGCAGAATTCCCATATACATTTAATAGCTTCTGAAAACTTTGCATCGCAAGCTGTAATGGAAGCTTCGGGATCCATACTTACTAATAAATATTCAGAAGGCTTTCCGGGTAGAAGATATTACGAGGGCTGTGAGACTGTTGATGAGATAGAGCAGCTCGCAATTGATAGAGCTTGTGAATTATTTGAAGCTGATCATGCTAACGTTCAACCTCACTCAGGATCATCAGCAAACATGGCAGTTTATTTAAATCTCTTAGAACCTGGAGATACTGTAATGGGTATGTCTTTAGATCAAGGAGGACACTTGACTCATGGATCTCCTGTCAATTTCTCAGGAAGAACTTATAACTTTGTTGGATATGGTTTAGATAAAGAAACAGAGTTAATAAACATGGAAGAAGTTGCTGAATTAGCTTCCAAGACTAAACCAAAATTACTTATTGCGGGATATTCATCTTATTCTCAAGAATTAGATTTTAAAACATTTAGAGAGATTGCAGATTCTGTAGGAGCTTATTTTATGGTTGATGCAGCTCATTTCATTGGTCTTGTAGCTGGGAAGGTAGTAGAAAACCCTGCTCCATATGCAGATGTAATCACAGCTACAACTCATAAAGCTCTAAGAGGCCCGAGAGGCGGATTAATTTTATCTAAAGAAGAATTTGCAAAAGGAATTGATAAGAATATCTTTCCTGGAGCGCAGGGTGGTGCAATTAATAACCAGATTGCTGCAAAAGCTGTCTGCTTTAAAGAAGCGATGTCAGAAGATTATAAATCCTATGCACAACAAATATTAAATAATGCTCATGCTTTAGCTGAATCATTTAAAGCAGAAGGGTTAAGAGTTGTAAGTGGTGGCACTTCTAACCATATAGTTTTAGTTGATACTGGAAGTGTTGATGATGAATTAACTGGTAAAGAGGCAGGAATTATGTTAAATGATATTGGGATAACTTTAAATAGAAACGCAATACCTTTTGATACAAGATCACCTTTTATAACTTCAGGTATAAGAATGGGTACTCCTGCAATAACAACATGTGGAATGAAAGAAGAAGAGTCAACTAAAGTTGGATATTTGATATCTGAAGCCTTAAAACATAGAGAAAATAAAAATAGAGTACAGGAATTGCAAGAGGAGATAAGAAATCTTGCAAAAGCATTTCAACCGTATGAATAGTCAAGATAGAAGCTATTTAAATCAAAATAACAATCCTGTTAAGGAAAATGCTTCTGGTTGGGTTTTAACAACATCTTTTGGCTCATCTGTAATTAGTGGCATGTTAATTGGATTATTAATAGAGTATTTTTTTGACATCAATCCTTATGGAGTAGTTGGGGGAATAATTCTCGGATGTTTTAGTGGATATTACAAATTATGGGTTTATTCAAGGAAGCTAACAGATGAAAGTTGAAGTTGTTTTAGTAAAAAGGATGATCAAAAGATCTATCCCTCTATATCTTGGTGTTTTAATTCTTTCTTTAATTAGATCTCAGGAAGCTTTTGTGACCTCATTAATCATTTCTGTTACGGTTACGTTTGTTTTTCTTCTTAATGCATATATGCAATCATATGCAGCTTCAATTTCAATTAATTTATTTTATGTATCTACATTTCTTGGATTTTTTTTAAGAATTGGCTTAATAATCCTAATTTTATTGGCATTTAAGGTTGCATATCCTATGGATTTGGTAGTCTTACCGATAAGTGTAATTATTCTTTTCATTGGCATGTTAGCCATAGAATCATTTACATTATTAAAAAAAGACAGAGATTTAGATTGGATAGAGACTGAATGATTGTTGCAGCAGAGTCATGTGACATAGAGGGAGGCATAGTTTGCACTCCTTCAAATGTAAATGAGTTGTTTGTATTTAAACCAATTTTCTACATTGGTGAAATAGGTATAAGTAGAACACATTTTTTAATTATCTTCGCAGCTTTGCTTGTCGTTATATTTTTATTTGCTGGATTAAGGAAGAAATCAGTTGTACCTTCAAAAATACAATCCGTTGTTGAATCTTTAGTTACCTTAATCAGAGAAGATATTGCAATGAATGTTATTGGTAAAGGTGGAGAGGCATACGTACCGTATCTTTTATCACTATTTATGTTTATTTTGGTAGGCAATCTTTTTGAAGTAACCCCATTAATTAACTTTCCAATTACATCTAGAATTGCGATTCCGTTGTTGCTTTCATTAATTACATATGTTCTTTTTCTTGTAGCTGGAATAAGGAAGCAAGGAAAAGAATACTTTACACATCTCATATGGCCACCAGGACTTCCAGTTGCATTAAAACCTTTGGTGGGGCTTATTGAATTTGCATCTACATTAATTGTTAGGCCTGTAAGTTTAGCTGTTCGATTATTTGCAAACTTAGTAGCTGGACACTTGATGTTAAGCTTGCTACTCGTTTCAGGTTATTTCTTTATTTACCAAAATGGTGTGTGGCCAGTACCGGGAAAGATACCGATTGGTGTTGCCTGGTATACCTTTGGTTTAGCAATTTACGGTTTTGAGATAGTTGTATCAATTTTACAAGCATATATTTTTACGCTCTTGTCAGCGGTGTATATACAAACATCGTTGCATCCGGAGCATTAAAAGAAAACAGGAGGATAAAAATGGAGGAACTAGCAGCAGAAGTAGTCGTTAAGGGTTATGCCCTTATAGGTTATGGTGCGGCGGCAATAGGCCCAGGTGTAGGAATCGGAATTATTGTTGGTAATGCAGTTCAAGCGATGGCAAGACAACCTGAAGCGGCAGGTATGGTAAGAACAACTATGTTCTTAGGAATTGCTTTCACTGAAGCATTAGCACTAATTGGTTTCGTCTTATTCTTTTTGGTATAGGAGTAAGGAATGAATATAAATTTAGTAACTTTTTTAGCAGAAGCTGAAGAAAGCTCATCAGGTTTAGAGCTACTTTTACCTGCAACATCAGAACTTGTTGCGGGTATATTCGCTTTTGCTATTGTATTTTTCTTTGTTTGGAAGTGGGCTCTGCCAGCTCTTGATGAAACATTAAGTGCAAGGTCAGAGGCCATTGAAGGACAGATTTCAAAAGCCAAAAATGAAAAATACGAAGCACAGAAAACAAGAGAAGATTATCAAAAACTTGTAGCTAACGCAGATGAAGAAGTTAGAAAAATCATAGACGAAGGTAAGGCTACAGCTGAGAAGCTTAAAGAAGGTATCGTAAATGAAGCTAAAGAAGAAGCTGAGACGATAATTGAAAAAGCTCGTGCTGATAGTGAGGCGGAAAGAGATAGAATTTCTAGTGAAATTAAGTCTGAAGTTGCCAATCTATCACTAGAAATTTCAGAAAAGGTAGCATCTTCAATGTCTAAAGGAGATCAAGAAAAGTTGATAAACGAGTTTATTAAGGAAATGGGGTCAGATAAGTAAATGAGCACCAAGTCTTTTTCAAAAGGGTTAGTTGAAATAATAGGTTCATCTGAAAATTCAGAAAGAGTTGAAAGCGAAATCCTCCAGGTTTTCAACGCTATTGCTGATCATAAAGAAGCTTTAGATGTATTTAGAAATTTTGGCGTTCCTGCAGAGAAAAAGATTGAAGCTATGAGTAATTTATTAGGGAAAAGGGTTGATTCTTTAACCTTAGATTTAATCTCTTTGACAATTTCTCAAGGCTACGGTGATAATTTGCTTGAAATTTCATCTTTTGTCTCAGAATATTTTGCTGAAAATAGAGGAGCCTCGTTAGCAAAAGTTGTATCAGCTATTGAGTTAGATGATAAGACACAAAATAGTATCAAGCGAGTATTAAAAAAGAAGTTTGGAAGAAAAGTGGAGTTACAAGTAGAGGTTGATGAGTCAGTCATAGGTGGTCTCAGCGTTAGCGTTGGAGAAAGAACTTTTGATGGTTTAGTTTCCTCAAGACTCCAAGAAGTAAAATCTGTTTTAGAAGGTAGGTAAGAATGAGTGATTTAACATTAGATCCTAAAGATATATCGAAATCATTAAAAGACAGCCTTAAGGGCTGGGAGAAAGAATTAAAAGATGATGTTGTTGGGCACGTTGCAACTATTGCTGATGGTGTAGCAAGAGTAAAAGGTCTTGAAAACGTTATGGCTTCAGAATTACTGGAATTCCCAGGAGGCCTCATTGGTGTTGCCTTGAATCTCGAAGAAGAATCTATTGGAGTTGTACTTATGGGAGACGCTACAAGCGTTGAAGAAGGGATGCCTGTTAAACAGACCGGAAAAGTTTTATCCATTGGCGTTGGCGATGGGTTTTTAGGAAGAGTTATTGACCCACTCGGAAACCCGATTGATGGCAAAGGCCCAATTGAGTTTACTGAATCAAGAAGACTAGAGATACAGGCTCCTTCAGTTGTAGAGAGACAGCCTGTATCAGAGCCTCTTCAAACAGGAATTAAAGCTATCGACTCTATGATTCCTATTGGTCGAGGTCAAAGAGAATTAATTATTGGTGATAGACAGATTGGAAAGACTGCCGTTGCAATTGATACGATCATTAACCAAAAAGATACTGATGTTAAATGTATTTATGTAGCTATTGGGCAAAAATCATCAACCGTTGCAGAAGTTATAGGAAAGCTTGAAGAAAATGGAGTAATGGACAAAACAGTTGTTGTAAATGCTCCGGCATCTGCAGCAGCAGCTCTTCAAATGTATGCTCCTTATGCTGGTTCAGCTATTGGTCAGCACTGGATGTATAACGGAGAGCATGGATTAATTATTTTTGATGACTTGTCTAAACAAGCTGATGCTTATAGGCAGATATCATTGCTTCTAAGAAGACCTCCAGGTAGAGAAGCTTATCCTGGAGATGTATTTTATCTTCACTCAAGGTTATTAGAGCGTTGTGCAAAGGTTTCTGATGAGCTTGGAGGAGGATCTTTAACAGGCCTACCTATTATTGAGACTAAAGCTGGTGACGTTTCAGCTTTCATTCCTACTAATGTTATTTCAATTACTGATGGTCAGATTTATCTTGAGAGTGAATTATTCTACTCAGGAATTAGACCAGCTGTTAACCCGGGTACGTCAGTATCTCGTGTAGGTGGAGCTGCACAGATTAAAGCAATGAAGAAAGTTGCAGGACCTTTAAGAATTAACTTGGCTCAGTTTAGAGAGCTAGAAGCGTTTGCTGAATTTGGATCAGATCTAGATGCTGCTTCCCAAGCACAACTTGATAGAGGTAGAAGAGTAGTGGAGATATTAAAGCAAGCACAGTATGAACCAGTGTCAGTTGAGTATCAGGTTGTAACACTCTTTGCTGTAACAGAAGGTTATTTAGATAAGGTACCTGAGGAAGATATGGTTTCAGCTGAAGAAGGTCTTCATGAATATATCAACACAAGGCATCCTGAAATACTTGAAACTATTAGAGATACAGGAGACTTACCAGAAGATGAATTGAAAAATGCTGTTACTGCATTTGTGAAAACAATTGTAACAGTCGAAGAAGAAGCTGAAACAGAGGAAGAAAGCTAAAGATTATGGCAAGTGCTGAGCTTAGGATAATAAATAGAAGAATTAAGAGTGTTAAGTCTACTAAGAAGATAACTCGTGCAATGGAATTGATTGCAGCTTCTAGGATCGTTAAAGCTCAACAAAGAATGGAATCCTCAAATTCTTATGTAGATGTTTTAAACCAAATTGTTGCTGATTTAGTTGGTAAAGGCGGTTTAGATAAAGACACAGAAGAAAATAAAAGTAATAAAGCTGTAATTATTGTTGTTACCTCAGACAGAGGTTTGGCAGGAGGTTACAATACCAACATTCTTAAAGCAGCCGAAAATAAGCAAGCTGAATTATTATCAGAAAATAAAGAAGTAGAGCTTGTAACAGTTGGTAAAAAAGGAACAGGTTATTTTAATTACAGGAATTTTGAATCTGTAAATCAATATGAAGGTCTAACCGATGAACCAAAGTTTGAAGATGCTTTTGAGGTGATGAAGCCTGTCATTGAAGGATATAACGAAGGTGATGTTTCTGAAGTTTATATTCTCTATACAGAGTACATATCTGCATTAACTCAAAAAGCTACAGTAAAACAATTATTACCAGTTGTTAGCGAAGCTGAAGAAGATACAGATAAAACAGAAGATACGTCAGGTGGTTATTCTTTTGAGCCTTCTCCTGAAGAAGTTTTGGAAGATTTAATTCCAAAATATATGAATGCAACTTTATTTGGAGCTTTATTGAATAGCTCTACTTCAGAACATGCATCAAGGATGAGGGCAATGAAAGCTGCTACAGAGAATGCTGAAGATTTAATAAAACTTTTGACAAGAGAAAGCAATCAAGCAAGGCAAGCTGAAATCACTACCGAAATATCAGAAATTGTTGGTGGTGCTGAGGCACTTGCAGAATAAAGGTTAAAGGAAGGAAAAAATGAGTGAGGAAAAAGGTAGAGTTTCGAAAATAGCGGGACCGGTAGTTGATGTTGCATTTCCATTGGATGCATTACCGGAATTAAATTTTGCTCTTGAAGTTGATGTAGAGGTTGATGGAGAATCAAACACAATTGTTCTTGAAGTCGCACAGCATTTAGGTGAAGGAAAAATTAGAGCTATTTCTATGCAAGGTACAGATGGTCTTCGAAGAGGTGCTGAGGTTAGTAATACTGGTTCTCCTATTTCTGTTCCTGTTGGTGAAGCTACCTTAGGTCATATCTTTAACGTTTATGGCCGTTCATTAGATGTTCCTACTGAATCTCTTGATATTAAAGAGAGGTGGCCAATCCATAGAAATCCACCTCCGTTCGAAGAAGTGACAGCACAAAATGAAATGTTTGAGACTGGTATTAAAGTTATTGATCTCTTAATTCCTTACGTACAAGGTGGAAAGATAGGATTATTTGGTGGTGCTGGTGTTGGAAAAACAGTTCTTATTCAAGAAATGATCAATAGAGTAGCTACACACCATAGCGGTGTATCTGTATTTGCTGGTGTTGGAGAAAGAACAAGAGAAGGAAATGACCTTTTCCGAGAGATGCAAGAGTCAGGGGTTATAGATAAAACAGCATTAGTGTTCGGTCAGATGGATGAACCGCCTGGTGTTAGGTTACGAGTTGCTCTTTCTGCTCTAACAATGGCAGAGTATTTTAGAGATGTAGAAAAACAAGACGTACTCTTGTTTATTGATAATATTTTCAGATTTAGTCAAGCTGGTTCAGAGGTATCAACATTATTAGGCCGTATGCCATCTGCTGTTGGTTATCAGCCAACACTTGCTGATGAAATGGGCTTCCTGCAAGAGAGAATTACTTCTCTAAAAGGGAGATCTATTACCTCGCTACAGGCTGTATATGTCCCTGCTGACGATATTACAGACCCTGCACCACATACTGCTTTTGCTCACTTAGATGCAAGAACAGTTTTAGACAGAAAAGTTGCAGACTTAGGTATTTATCCTGCAGTTGATCCTCTTGACTCATCAAGTCGAATATTGGATCCAAAGATAGTAGGAGATGACCATTACACAACAGCTAGAGAGGTACAGAGAGTCCTTCAAAGATATAATGACCTTCAAGATATTATTGCGATTCTTGGTTTAGATGAACTCTCTGAAGACGATAAACTTATTGTTGGTAGAGCAAGAAGAATCCAAAGATTCTTATCTCAGCCTATGTATGTTGCTGAACAATTTACAGGAATTGATGGTAAGTATGTCTCTATTAAAGATTCTATAGAAGCTTTCAAAACAATTCTAAGTGGAGAGCTGGACTCAACCCCAGAACAGGCATTCTATATGGTCGGTGGAATTGATGAAGTGCTTGAAAAAGCAAAGGAGCTTGAAAGCTCTTCAGCATAGTTATGTTAGTTGAAGTAGTCAGCCCCGAACAGAATTTCTTTTCTGGAGAAGCTACGATGGTAATTTCAAGAACACCAGAAGGGGAGATAGGTATTCTTGCTGGACATGAGCCAACAGTAGCAACACTTGTTCCTGGAGGTCTTACAGTAGATCAAGAGGGCACCAGAAAAAGTTATGCAATCTCAGGGGGCGTTCTTCAAATTACAGGAGAGAAAGTTTTAATTCTTGGAGAAGCTATAGAAGAGGTAGATGGAAGCCACGAGGATGCTGTTGAAAAAGGCATTCAAATGGTAGACCAAGAAGTAGAAGAGTAAACAGTGAGTTCCTTACTTGCTTTTCATGCACACCCAGATGATGAATCAGTAGCAACTGGTGTTACATTAGCTAAATATGCAGCCGAAGGTCATGATGTTGTTGTTGTAACGGCAACTGACGGTTCGGAAGGAGAAATTCTTAATCATGAAAACCCTGAAGAACTATTTCCTAAATTAGCTGAGATAAGAAGAAAAGAATTAGAAGAAAGTTTAAAGGCTTTAGGAGTTCGAACTTATGAATGGTTAGGTTATAAAGACTCAGGAATGATGGGAACTGAGCCTAATAACAACCCAGATAGTTTCTGGAGACAAGATTATTTCGGACCTGTTGGAAAATTAATTGATTGTATTAGAAAATATAAACCAGAAGCTTTGATTACCTACGATCCTTTTGGTGGATATGGTCATCCTGATCATATCCAAACACATAGAGTAGGTACAGCAGCATTTTTTGCAGCTGGAGATGAGGATAAATTTCCACTAAAAGAAGGACAGGAGCCTTGGGTTCCAGAGAGACTATATTTTAGTTCCTGGTCAAAGAAGAAAGTTAAAGCTAGAAGAGAATGGATGTTAAAAGAAGGTTTAATTTCTGAGGAAGATTTCACAACATACAGTGCAATAGGTAGTGTTCATGAAGATATAGATGTTGAGATTGATGGAAAAAAATATGTACAGAATAAAATTGATGCTTGGAAGGCTCATGAAACACAATTTAGTCATGAATGGTGGGGTTTCAACATCCCAGATGAATATAAGGAAGAGTTTTTAGGTGTTGAATCATACATACTGGCATTCAACAGAGGAAAATTTGATTCAAAGTCAGAATTAATATAAAAAATATAATTTTTTTGTCTTTGCATAAACTGAAGGCTAAGTAATATTTCATTGAACATAATTTATCATTGGTAAAAATGAAAAAAAGACCTGTTTTAAATATTCTACTTGCAACATTCTTTCTCTATTTCTTTCTGGTCTCAATAAAACTTCTTGAAAAAGGAATAAAAACACTTGGAGCTGAATATACAGATCAACTATTTCAATCTGTATCAAGCCCATTTGCTGGATTACTAGTTGGCACATTAGCTACAGTTCTTGTTCAATCATCATCTGTAACTACAGCAACAATTGTGGGTTTGGTGGGTAGTGGTTTTCTAAATTTAGAATATGCGATTCCAATGGTGATGGGCGCAAATATAGGCACAACTGTTACAAATACATTAGTTTCTTTTGGTCACGTAAGAAGAGAACAAGAATTTAAAAGAGCATTTGCGGCTTCAACAATGCATGATTTTTTTAATCTAATGGCTGTATTAGCATTATTTCCTCTTCAACTAGCTACAGGATTCCTAACAAAGATGTCCATCTACGCAACGGACGCTATCATTGCTACCGGCTTTACTGCTACTAAGCCAAATAGTCCTATAAAGGCAGCTATTAAATCAGGTGCAAATTTTGTAGTTGACTTTTTATCTAGAATTCCATTTATTGATAATTTATATCAGAATTCTTACAGAATTTATGCAGGGTTACTTATATTTTTAGCAATATTATTTATTTTCTTAAGTCTCAAAAATATAGTTTCAAATATGAAATCTTTAATGTTAAATAGAATTGAGTTTGGTTTGGATAGAGCTCTTGCTAAGGGCGGTGGAATGGTTGGCATTATTATAGGTATATTCATAACTTTTTCAGTTCAAAGTTCAAGTATCACAACATCTATTCTCGTTCCGATTGTTGGTTCTGGAATTTTAGCTATTGAAAATGCTTTCCCTATAACTCTTGGTGCAAATATTGGAACTACTATAACAGCAGTTCTGGCAAGTTTTGCTGTAGAGACTACTGATGGTTTAACTATTGCATTGTGCCACGTATTTTTTAACTTAATTAGTGTTATCATAATTTACCCCATAAAACCTCTAAGAGAAATACCAATTAAGCTTGCAACAGCTTTAAGTAACGCAACAGCAAAAAGAAAATCTGTAGCAATTTTATATGTTTTAATAACTTTTGTACTTCTTCCATTATTAGGAATAGTATTATTTAACTAAGGAGAAAAAATGAGTGATTATTCGTTAGATTCAATTGATGCAAAATTAGGAGAGATGTTGACAAATAGTAGTCACATGTTTGACCTATCTATGAATTGTTTATTAGGTGACACGAATTTAGATACAGTAAAAGAGAATCTATATTCTACAGATAAAACAATCAATGAACTTCATAGAGATGTAAGAAGAGAACTAATTGTTCATTCTGCTGTTAACTCTAGAAATCTGGACGTTCCGCTTTTGTTGGCTTATATGACTATGTCTAAGGATATTGAGCGTATAGGAGATTATTGCAAAAATATATTTGAGATTGCAGAGACTGGCAACTCATTTGCTAAAGAAGCTGAAGAGCTTGATTATTTTATTAGTTTAAGAGATCAAATCAGTGGTTTTATTGTAAGCCTTCAAACATGTCTTAGTTTGGATGAAGAAGATAAGGTACAAGAGTTAATAGCTTCAGGTGCAGAGGTAGGTAAAGAGATTGATGAAAAAATTACTAGTTTGCTAGAAAATAAACTCGAGGTTAAATACCCTGTTGCAACAACGCTATTTTACAGGTACTTGAAGAGAGTTAATCTCCATATAGTTAATGCTGCTACAGCAATAATTATGCCTACTGATCAAATAGATTATATAGACGAATAAATTACTTTAATTAACGTCCCAGGTACCAAGTGAGCGAATCAATTGTTCAATTTTTCCATCACCCTTGGCTTCTTTAGCTGCCTCTATTTGGTCTGAGACATCTTGATTATAAGTTTCTCTTTCGACTTTTCTAAATACTCCTACTGGAGTTGGACCATAAGGACCATGAGATAGTCTAGATAAGGAAAAAGCTACTGAAGGATTCTTTTTAGTTATATCATGAACGTAAATTTGAGAATCATCAATATCACTCCTGTTTACAATTGCAGCTTCACCGTCTTTAATAGTTACTGCAAGTTCATCATTTGCACCAAAGATTACCTTCTCTCCATGAACTAGATTGATTCTATTTGCAACTTTTCCTTCTTTGGAAGTGAGTTGTTCAAAAGCATGATCATTAAATACGTTACAGTTTTGATAGATCTCTATAAAAGCAGAACCTTTATGTTCAGAAGCTGCTTTTAAGACATCATTTGTAAGGTCTCTATCCATATCTATTGATCTTGCAACGAAACTAGCCTCAGCACCTAAAGCCACGCTCATTGGGTTAAATGGCATCTCAACTGATCCAAATGGAGATGACTTTGTCTTCTTTCCCTCTTCACTTGTAGGCGAGTACTGGCCTTTTGTTAAACCATAAATCTGGTTATTAAACATTAATATTTTTACATTGACGTTTTTTCGTAATGCATGTATTAAATGGTTACCTCCAATAGAAAGTGAGTCACCATCACCAGAGACAATCCAAACAGAAAGATCAGGATTTGCTACTGACACACCAGTTGCTACAGCTGGCGCTCTTCCATGAATAGAATGTAATCCATAAGTGTTCATGTAGTAAGGGAACCTAGCAGCACAACCAATACCAGAAACGAAAACTATCTTTTCTTTGCTTATTCCCATTTCAGCCATAAAGCTTTGTACGGATGCCAAAATTGTATAGTCCCCACAACCTGGGCACCACTTTACTTCTTGGTCACTTTGAAAATCTTTTCTCTTATAGGTTACGGGTATTTTACTCATTTATTTTTTCCTCAATCCCATCTGCTAGCTCTTGTGCAGTAAATGGTTCTGCATTAACTTTATTTATCCCTATTGCATCAATTAGATATCTTTCTCTAACCAATTTGATTAGCTGACCTGTATTTAATTCTGGAATGATTACTTTCTTATATTTAGAGAGAATATCTTGTGTATTATCTGGGAATGGATTTACAAAAGTTAAATGAGCACTTGCTACTTTTACTCCTTTTTCATTCAATCTATTAACTGCTTGTGTAATACTTCCATAAGTTGAACCCCAACCAAGAACGAGAGTTTCAGCTTTTTCATCTCCTGTTACCTCTAAAGGTTCAATATCATTGGCAATATTTGCTATTTTCCATGCTCTCATATCTGTCATGTATTGGTGATTAGCTGAATCATAGGAGACATTTCCAGTACCTTCTTCTTTTTCAAGCCCACCAATTCTATGCTCTAGTCCAGGCGTACCAGGGACAGCCCATGGCCTTGCAAAAGTGTTTACGTCTCTATGGTATGGCATAAAGCCTTCCTCAGTATTGATAGAGGTTGTTAAATTATTGTCGAGTGTAGGAAGATCTCCAATTGCAGGTAGTTTCCATGGCTCTGAGCCTGTAGCTACGTAATTATCAGAAAGTAAGATAACAGGTGTCATGTACTTTAAGGCTACTCTTGCTGCTTCTATTGCAGTCATAAAAGCGTGTGAAGGCGATCTAACCGCTAATACTGGAAGCGGGGATTCTCCATGTCTACCGTAAATTGAGAACATTAAATCAGATTGTTCCGGTTTTGTAGGCAAACCTGTTGACGGGCCACCTCTTTGTACATTAACAACGATTAAAGGTAATTCAGTAGAAACTGCTAGTGAGATAGTCTCACTTTTTAAAGCTAGTCCAGGACCGCTAGTTCCAGTTACAGCAAGTTTACCTGAAAAAGACGCCCCAACAGCTGCAGCTGCGGCAGCTATCTCATCCTCAGCTTGGAAAGTTATTGTATTAAAATTTTTATGCTTAGAAAGTTCATGCAATACATCTGAGGCTGGTGTAATAGGGTAGCTAGCATAAAATAGTTCTAATCCAGCTTGTCTTGCTCCTGTTATTAAACCCCAACTTAAAGCAATATTTCCATTTATGTTTGTATATTCACCTTCAGGAAGTTTTGCTTTATCAACCACATAAGTGTGATGAAAGGCTTCAACTGTTATTCCAAAGTTGTAGCCAATCTTTAGTGCTTTTATATTTGCGTCAGCTACTTCAGGAAGTTTTTTGAATTTTTCATTAAGCCAATTTTCTGTATCCTCTAAAGGTCTATTGAAAACCCATGAAATTAAACCTAGTGCAACCATATTTTTTGATCGTAGAACAGCTCTGCCAGTTATCTCTGAATCTTCTAAAGCTTCTTTTGTTAATTTTTCCATAGGAACCTCAAACACTCTGTAGGAATCTAATTCACCAGAGGTTCTTGGGTCAACTTTATAACCAGCTTTTTGAATATTTTTTTCTTCGAATGCATCTTCGTTTAATATCAACATTCCATTTGGAGCTAAGTCATGCAAGTGAGCTTTCAAAGCAGCAGGGTTCATAGCAACTAAAACTTCTGGATTATCTCCAGGGGTTAAAATATCAAAATCTGCAATCTGAACTTGGAATGAAGATACACCAGCTATGGTTCCTTGTGGTGCTCTTATCTCTGCTGGGAAAGAAGGTAAAGTAGCTAAGTCATTACCGAATAAAGCTGAAGTATCTGTAAAACGTGTACCCACAAGCTGCATACCATCACCAGAGTCTCCAGCAAATCGAATTGTTATTGCAGGAATAGACTCTACTGTTTTATTTTCTGCTGAAGGTTCTTTATTGTCCATAATCTTATATTAATCTTTGTTTGATTAAGTTGATTTGATTTTCTCTGTTTCGATACAGTTTTCCATATTTTCTCCAGAACAGCATTCTGCTTGATTTAAGCCAAACATTGCACAGGAACTATTAATACAAGCTGCATGGCCATGAAGATAAGCCATTTCAGATCTACACCAAGTACAAAAGAGGCTACTCATATATGTTGAACCTATGATATGGCCAGTATCTTATTTTCAGTTTCCAGCAATCTTCGTATTTAATTGGACCAAGAGTTCTAGAGTCGCTTGTGGAAATATTCCTTTGGTCACCAAGCACAAATATCTCATCTTCTCCGAGCTCAACAGAGACAAAGTCATCAGTTAAATCTTTAGACCATTCATCATCTATTTTTTCAGAGTTGATAATTATTTCTCCATCTGATGAAGAAACATTTTCATTTGGTAATCCTATAACTCTTTTAACTACATCGATATTCTTTTCGGTGTTCGTAAAGACAACTATGTCTCCACGTTTTGGAGCTTCTTTTAATTTTGCAGAAAGTACATATTCATCAGGCAGCAATGCTGGTTTCATACTTTCTTCTTTTATTTCATATGCTCTAATAGTTTTATTCTCATTTTTAAATATGAGATATAAAACCAGTATGAATATGGTTTTAAAATTAAATAATCTAAATATACTTTTAATCATTTTTATTTTTTATTACTAAAATTAATAATAGATAATTAAAGGAGATTTATGAAGTTATTTAAACCATCTTATTTTGCTTATGCCCATTGTGATTTACCTTGTGGAGTTTATGATCCGGCACAAGCAAGGATTGAGGCTGAATCTGTATTGAACGCTGCTAAAAAATATCAAGAATCAGACGATCCAAGCTTTAAACAAAGGTGTGTCACAATCAAAGAAGAGAGAGCAGAAGAAGTAAAGCATCATTTATGGGTTCTCTGGACAGATTATTTTAAGCCAGAGCATTTAGAAAAATATCCAAATCTTCATGACTTATTTTGGAATGCAACAAAAAAAGCTGGTGAAGCTAAAAAAACAGAAGACCCAGTAGTTGGTGAAGAGCTTCTTTCAATGATTGATGAAATAGATAAGGTTTTTCAAGACTCTAAGTCTTAATCAAACTTTTTAAATAGGTGCCCAATAGTTTCTATTTGGGTGCCTATTTTTATTGAATTCATACTCCATTCATTATTACTCTCTTTTGGAATAGCATTACTAACTTTTTCACTAGTAGATGGCATAAATGGTGACAGTAAATTTGAACATGCATCTATGGCAGTCAATGCAGTATATAAAATACGTGAAGCTCGCTTATTGTCTTCTACAATAATCTTCCAAGGTTCTGTTTCATTAAGATATATATTTACTTTCGAAACATAACGCATTGCTTCTTGTAGAGCAGCTTTTAGTTCTACTTTTTCTATATGTTTTCCAACATTAATAAAAGCTTCTTCGCCTGATTTTAGAAGAGTGGTATCTACTTCAGTCTCATCTGAGGCCTCGTTAATATTATCAATATTATTTTCAATTTGTGTAAATACTCTTTGTACTAAATTACCCCATGTTGCAACGAGTTCTTCGTTGTTCCTTCTAACCATTTCAATATCACTAAGTTCAGAATCAGCCTGTTCTGGTAAGACAGAAGCTAATGTGTATCTAATTGCATCTGGATCCCATTCTTCTAAATATTCTGATAGTGACTTACCAACACTTCTGCTTGCAGAAGCTTTTTCACCTTTAATAAGTATGTATTGGTTAGCTGGAACATTAGTTGGTAAATTTAGATCACCATATCCAACTAAAATTGCTGGCCAGATTACAGAATGGAATGGAACATTATCTTTTCCGATAAAATAATATGATTCCGCATCTTTATTTTTCCACCAATCTTCCCAATTTCTTGATTCATCATTGTTTGACCACTCTATAGATGCTGATAGGTAACCTATTACTGCCTCAAACCATACATAAATCTTTTTACCATCTCCTAGGTCATCAACAGGAATATCTATACCCCAATCTAAATCCCTTGTTATAGCTCTATCTTGCAATCCTTCTTTAACAAAAGATTTTGCCCAATTTATTACATGAGGTCTCCAGTCTTCTTTTGTCTCAAGCCAAGGAACTAAGTCTTCCCCTAAAGCACTTAATTTTAAAAAGAAATGCTCAGTTTCTTTAAACTCTGCTTTATTTCCTGATATTTTACTTTTTGGTTCAATTAATTCTTCAGGGTCTAAAGTCGAGCTGCAACTATCACATTGATCTCCTCGGGCAGATTCATAATCACATTTAGGACACTTACCTTCTACATACCTATCGGGTAGAAATCTGTTTTCACTCGGATCGTAAGCTTGAAGAGTCTTTGCTTTATAGATGTATTCTTTTTCCAGCAATTTTAAAAATATGTCATGAGTCACTTCTTTATGGTTTTCTGTCATAGTTGTTGTATAGTTGTCCCAGGAAATTGATAATTTATCCCAATATCCTAAAAACTCTTTGTGATATTTTTCAACAATATCAATGGGTGTTACACCTTCTTCGTCTGCACGGACTGTAATTGGAGTTCCATGAGCATCACTACCTGAAACCATCAATACATTATTTCCTATTATTCTGTGATATCTAGCAAAAATATCAGCAGGTAAATAAGCGCCTCCGATATGACCTAAATGTCTAGAACCACTGGCATAAGGCCATGCAACACAAACTAAAATATTTTTTGACATGCTTATCTAAGAATAGACTTTTAAGAAACAATAATGACATATTTAGCTAATATTCATTAGTTAATTAAGTTAAAAAATTTTCTATTATTAAACCCTTTTTCCATTTACCATTGGATAATGAGCAATATTAATACCAAAGCTTTAGCTAGCCCATTAACTTGGGCCTCTACTATTGAATTACTTGAAAGTGTAAAAGTTGATGAAATAGGAGTTAAAGAAAGGGTCGCTTCTTTATCTACAAGAAGTATTAAGAGAGAGTCAAAGTTACAGGCTCTTAATTATATTGTTTCAATGTGTGATTTAACAACTTTAGAAGGTGAGGACACTGAAGGAAAAGTTCTTCAGATGACTGCAAAAGCAATGAGACCAGACCCAACTGACAAAGAAGTACCTAGTGCTGCTGCTGTATGTGTATACCCATCATTAGTTTCAACAGCTAAAGAGATAATAGGAACTTCTAATGTAAAAGTAGCTTCAGTATCATCATATTTTCCAAGTGGACAGGTTCCTTTAGAATCAAAATTGCTAGATACAAAATTTGCAATTGATGAAGGTGCAGACGAGATAGATATAGTTATTAATAGAAAAGCTTTTTTTGAAGGTGATTATAGAAAAGTATTTGATGAGATAGTTGCACTAAAGGAAGCTTGTGGAAATATACATTTAAAAACAATTCTCGAAGTTGGAGAGTTAAGAACATATGAAAATATAAAAAAAGCAAGTTTGATAGCTTTAGCTGCTGGTTCTGACTTCATTAAGACTTCAACTGGAAAAATATCTAATGGATCTTCAAAAGAAGCTTGCTTAGTTATGGCTAAAGCTGTTTACGAGTTTAAAGAAAGTTCTGGATTTAGTGCTGGAATAAAAGTTGCAGGAGGTATTAGAAATTCTAAAGATGCGATAAGGTATTTAATTATTATTAAAGAAGAGCTAGGAGAGGACTGGCTACATGCTGATTATTTTAGGTTTGGAGCTTCAAGCTTATTAGATGATGTATTGAAACAAATAAGAAAACTTAAAACTAATGCTTACCAATCTAGTTATTATTTTCCAAGGGGTTAATTATGGTTAAATGGGAATATTCAGAGTCTATCGAGTCGGATAGCATTGTATCTATCCAAGATAAGTATGGCCATTTTATTGATGGTAAATTTTCAACACCGAATTCTAAAAATTACTTAAAAACAGTATCTCCATCTACTGAAGAAGTATTAGCTTCAATTTCAATCGGTAACAAAAAAGATGTAGATAAAGCAGTTAATGCTGCCAAAGAAGGGTTTAAAAGATGGTCAAAAACTACACCCAGTGAAAGAGCTAAATATCTTTATAAACTAGCAAGATTAATACAAGAAAGGTCGCGAGAGTTTGCTGTTCTAGAAAGTATGGATGGAGGAAAACCAATAAAGGAATCAAGAGATTTTGACTTACCTCAAGTAGCTTCTAATTTTTTCTATTTTGCAGGATGGGCAGATAAGTTAGATATTTCATGGGGAGCAAAGGAGATGAAGCCTTATGGAGTTGTTGGTCAAATCATTCCTTGGAATTTTCCTTTACTTATGCTTGCTTGGAAGGTTGCACCAGCTTTAGCAACTGGGAACACAGTTGTATTAAAACCTGCGGAAACGACTCCTTTAACTGCTTTGTTATTTGCCGAATTATGTGAAGAAGTAGGTCTTCCTAAAGGTGTTTTTAATCTAGTTACTGGAGATGGAACAACAGGTGCAGAATTAGTTAATCATGAAGGCATTTCAAAAATTGCATTTACAGGCTCAACATCTGTTGGAAAATATATTCAGAATGCTGTCGGCGAAAGAGATATTGGTTTAACTCTTGAATTAGGAGGGAAAGCAGCAAATATTGTTTATAACGACGCTGCCCTAGATCAAGCTGTGGAAGGCGTAGTAAATGGTATATTTTTTAACCAGGGACATGTTTGCTGTGCAGGAAGTAGATTGTTGCTCCAAGAAGATATTCATGATGAGTTTATAAATAAACTAGAAAAGAGAATGCAGACATTAAGAGTTGGAAATCCTCTCGATAAGAATACAGACATTGGAGCTATTAACTCTAAAGAACAACTTGATAAGATCACTTCGTTAGTTAATGAAGGTGTAAATGATGGAGGGGAGTTGTTTCAAATTGAATGTGAACTTCCTTCTAGTGGATATTGGTATAGACCTAGTTTGTTTACAAATGTTCAGCCATCATACAACATAGCGAGAGAAGAAATTTTTGGTCCTGTATTAACCACACTAACTTTTAGAACACCTGAAGAGGCAGTTGAGATTGCAAATAACACAGAGTATGGTTTATCAGCTGGTATTTGGACAGAAAAAGGATCCAAAATTTTATGGACTGCAGATAGATTAGATGCTGGTGTTATCTGGGCTAATACATTCAATAAATTTGATCCATCCTCACCTTTTGGAGGCTACAAGGAGTCAGGGTTTGGAAGAGAAGGAGGTAGGCATGGGCTACTTTCTTATTTAAAGGTTCGATCATGACAGAAATAAAAAAAACATATAAAAATTATGTAGATGGAAAATATGTCAGATCAGAGTCTGGTAAAACTTATACAGTTGAATTGAAAAGTGAAAGCTATGAATTACCTCTTACTTCTAAGAAGGATCTTCGTGATGCTGTAACTTCTTCTAAGAGTGGGTTTGATAGTTGGAATAAACTTAGTCAGTACAATAGAACACAAATAATTTACAGATTATCTGAAATGATAGAGGGAAATCGAGATAGTTATGTTGAAATACTTTTAGATTACGGACTAACAAAAGCAGCTGCTAATAAAGATATTGACAATGCTATCAATACTATTGTTTGGTATGCCGGCCTTGCTGATAAATGGGAACAACTTACTGGAAACCTAAACCCAGTTGTTGGAGAATATTTTAATATTTCACATCAAGAACCTATAGGTGTTGTCTTTTCTTTGAACTCAACTGAAATTTCTATTGATAAATTACTAAGTTCTTTTCTTCCTGCCTTATCAATAGGTTGTTCTGTTATTAATTTATCTGAAAAAAATGCAGTACTTTCATTGAAACTTGCTGAAGATATTAATAATTCAGACTTACCATCGGGTGCATTGAACTTACTTTCAGGTGATTTTTCCAAAATTCTTGATGATGTGAGTAGACATGTAGAAATCAATGCTCTTGCCTCGTACAAGAAGCTAAATAAAGAAAATTTAAAAATAATTAATGAAAATGCATCCACCTCAGTTAAGAGGATATTCCATCTACCTAGTGAAGAAGGGCTAAGTTCTATATTGCCATTTATAGAAACGAAAACTGTTTGGCATCCAAAAGGCAGATAAATCTGTCACACTCTTTAATTAAATTAATAATTGTAACTCATTAACCCTGTATAAGCTGTCTTGATAAATTCAAGGCAGCTTATTTTTTATCTTTACTAAAATAATTTAATTATGAAAGACCGTACATGGGGAGATTTACCTGTTCCTAATATTTATAAAGAGTTAAAGGGAGAATTTATAGACTTTATAAAGGAAGAGGATAAAATGATATGTAAATTTCCTGTTCAGGATAAGTATTTCAACCCAATGGATTCAACTCTTGGAGGCATTATAGATTCATGGATGGATGTAGTTATGGGTCCTTTAAGCTTTATGCTTGGTGAGATGGTAGTTACAAAAGAATTTAAAGCTAAATATATTAAACCAGTAAATTCTTCATCTAAATTTGTTAAATCTATAGCTTGGAGAGATTCAGTAAATGACAAAGGTTCTATTTATAAAGCAGAACTCTATTTAGACAATGGAGATTTAGCAGCTGTTTCTGAGGCAATATTTGTTCAACCAAAAAACTATGATTCTTTATTTGAAAACATGTAAGCAGAAAAAATAATTGCTGCAATTCCAATTATTTGAATAAAAGTTGTTTCTTCATTTAAAAATATATATCCAAAAATGATAGAAAAAATAGGAACGAGATATATGGTTATTGAACCAATAATTGATCCAACATCATCAATAAGCTTGTAAAAAGATAAGAATGCTATTCCACTACTACCAACCCCTAATAGGAGTATTGGGAAAAGTGACTCATTAACCGTAGGAATCAAAATTTTTGTATTTAACGAAAATAAAATAAATGAAAATACACTTCCGTACCTTAAAGCAATCTTTAATACGTTTAATGCTCCAAATTTTTTAATTAAAGGTTGAACTATATTTGCTGCAAAACCGTAACTTATTGAAGCAATTAATGCTAAAAATGTTCCAACTTCAAGATCTATATTTACTTTATTAAATCCAAATGACAAAACATAGATTCCTATGAATCCCAACATAAGATAAATTTTTTGGATGTTGCTGATTTTTTGTGAAAAGAATAAGACGCCAACAATGCTTATAAATATTGGTGTTGATCCATTTATTAGTCCCGCAAGGCTTGATGAAATTGTTTCTTCAGAAGCAGCAAAAAGATAAAAAGGTAGTGACATCCAAAGTAAACCAACCAAGCCTATATTAAGATGATCTTTTTTACTTAGTTTGTCGATTTTTGTTATAAATAAATTCATGAATATCATTCCTATAAATATTCTGTAAAAAGATATATGAAATGGATTTAGTTCAACTAGTGCAAGCTTCATGAGTAGAAATGAAGAACCCCATAGAGCAGAAGTAAGAAACATTTGAAGATAGTTCCTAACTAACACTTTACTTCCTTCCAATTAATTAAAAAAAAACATGAGTCACCATCCAACAGGGTAGAAGGATTTAGTGTTAGTGGTTCAAACTGACACAAAGGCGACTCTTTCCCACTCTATATAGGTTTAATATTTATATATTCTGATCAGTGATAATTACTGTGTTATCTCTTATTTCCAGCAATTTATTAATTGGTAAACCAGAACCATTTATTGCTTTATTGAGTATCTCTTTTTTATTTTCTCCAGTTACTAATAAATATAGATTAGAGATACTGCTTAATAATTTAAAACTAGATGAAATTCTCCATTTTGAAATAATGTTTACCTCATTTGCAATAATTAGTTTATCATTTTCATTGAGACCAGTTGTATTTGGAAATAAAGAAGCGATATGTCCATCGTCACCTAAACCAATTACTCCTGAATCAAAGTTATTAATATTCTCTTTTAAACTTTTAGAATAAAATTCTGCATCTTGCAAAGGATCATCACCCGAATATTTAATGCTTAATATTTTTGCATCTGTTTGTTCAAAGTTAGAATTTATCATTTTTTGATTTGAATTTTCGTCAGTTAATGGCACCCATCTATCATCTATAGTCCAGAAAGTGATATTAGAGAAATCTTTAATGTCATTAAGCATCATTGAATATGCAAGTTTAGGAGTGTTCCCACCAGATAGGCCTATTGAATAATCTTTATTATCTGAAGTTAAAATATTGTTTGTTATTAGATTAGACAAACATGAAGATGCTTCCTCGTGGTTGTTAGCTTTATAAATTTCTATTGCTTCTGACATAAAAAATATTGTTACACTTAAATCTTTGGGTAGTATCAATGATAGTGGAAAAACATATAGTAATAGAAGGTAATCATCAATTAAACGGTGAGATAGAAGTTAAAGGCGCAAAAAATGCTGTTTTAAAACAGATGGTCTTGCCAATACTTTCTGAAGGAGAATATACACTTACAAATGTTCCAAATATTGCTGATGTTTTATACATGCAGGAAGTTCTTGAAGTTCTAGGAATAAAAACAGAATTAACTGAGAATAAATTAAGTATTCAATCACCAGCAAATATTGGGATAGAAGCTCCTTATGAATTGGTTCAGAAAATGAGAGCTTCGATCATTATTTTAGGACCACTACTTGCAAGAAAAGGGGAAGCTAAGATTGCATTTCCAGGAGGTGACGAGTTAGGCCCTCGCCCTGTTCAAATGCATTTAGATGCACTAGAAAAAATGGGTGCCCACTTTTCTTTGGAACATGGTGTATTGACAGGAAATGCAGATGGCCTTAAAGGTGTTGAAATTAATTTACCCTATGCATCTGTTGGTGCAACAGAGAATACTTTATTAGCTGCAGTTTTAGCAGAGGGAAAAACAGTAATAGAAAATGCGGCCAGAGAGCCTGAGATTATAGATTTAGTTGCAATGCTTAAAAAAATGGGAGCAGAAATTACTGGAGAAGGCACTAGTGAGATAATCATTGAAGGAGTAAAGAATTTAAACCCAACTGACCATGAAGTTGTTGGAGACAGAATTGCTGCAGGTACTTTTTTATCAGCTTTTCTTGCAACAAATGGTTCAGGGACTGTTCGTGGAATTAATCCAGATAATTTGCCAATGGAATTAAAGAAGTTTAAGGAAATTGGTGCTGAAATAAAAACTGAAGAAGATTCAATAGAAATTTCTAATACAGGTAATTTAAATTCAGTAGAGCTTTCAACATTACCATTTCCAGGCGTAGCAACTGATCTTCAGCCTGTATTTGGCTCTCTTTTATTAAAAGCAAATGGTACTTCGATAATTACTGAAAATGTTTACGATCAAAGATTTCAATGGATTCCTGAAGTTCAAAGAATGGGAGCAAATATTCAAACTGGTTGGCAGCATGCAATGATTAAAGGAGTAAACCAACTTTCTGGTGCGCCAGTAAATGCTACCGACATCAGGACAGGAGCTAGCTTGGTAATAGCAGCAATTCAAGCTGATGGCATATCAAAAATTACAGGCATTGAACATATAAATAGAGGTTATGAAGATATTGTCTCTTCATTAAGCTCACTTGGGTCAATAATTGAATATAATTAAATTATATGAATAATGAAAACAACATCGAATTTCCAACCCTTAAAGAAAGGGATAAAAATGGCGATATTGATATGGAAGTTTTGAATGAAACAATTGAGTACATTCGTCCAGCTGTTCAAGCAGATGGTGGAGATATAAAACTTGCTTCAGTAAAGGATGGAGTTGTCAATATTGACATGCTAGGAGCTTGTCAAGGTTGTCCTCTTTCTATAGCTACTTTAAAGAGTGGAATAGAAAGAATATTGATTGATAAAGTCCCAGGTGTTGTAGAAGTTATTGCTACTTAATTAGTACCACTTGTATCAGCAAAACTTGCATATAAAGAAAGACCAAATAAGAAATTATTTTCTACAAGTGGCTCTAAAATATATTGAACTCCATTTTTAGTTACACTTCCAGCTAGCTGTTTAGGATCGCTAACGTTATCGTAAAGACCAAGATTTGTTAATATAGCTTCTCTCCCATCTTTATCTAATGTTTCATCAGATAAAGTAAGTATCAAAAGAAAGAATAGTTTAGTTTGTTGTGCATTAGCCTCATCTTTTGAAGTTGGAGCAAAAAATTCAATTCTTGAAACAATATCATCAGTAATGAAGATATTCATTACAAAAACATTGTTTATGTCAGTCTGTTCTCCGGAATCTCCAAAGCTATAATATAGAACTTCCTTTGTCTCTGAAGTCCATTTGACATTGTCAGGATTCATAGAGAAGTAAAGAATAGTTTCTTCATCCTCTGAGATAGTGCTAACAAGTTGGTTCCAATTAGATACAAATTCTTCTGAAGGATTTCCTAAACCTTGGTAGTTAAAGGTTACTGCTTCTTCTCCAGTTGACTCTTCTTCCTCAACTGTTTCAGATTCATTTGATGTACTGCATTGCATTAGAACCAAGAACGATAAACTTAATAAAATAATTTTTTTCATTTAAAATATTTCTTTCAAATTTTTAAGATTTTTTTTCCATATTAATTTTAGAATAGGAGCTCCAAAAAATTCACCGATAATACCTCCTAAATATAGTGGAAATTTAAGGGTTTCCTCCCAATTAAATTTAGTGCTATTTTCATCTACTTCTTCTAATCTAAATTTTCCTTTTCCTGAAACAATCCCAGTATGGTCTACTGCTATTATTTCTTCATTCACCCATTCTGTCACAGTCATATAATCATACAGTTTTATTGGTCCTACTTTTGTGAGGACTTTCATTTTTGTCCCTACTCCTGAGTTATTTTTACTCAAAAAGTCTATTTTTTCTGCATCATTCATCCAATTAGTATGTTCTTCTAGTCTAGAAACCTCATTCCATACTGTTTTTATTGGTGCATTAATTGTGGTTGAAACTTTAATTGTTTTACTCATTGCTTGTTAAACAATCTTACTTCATAAGTAGAATAAATTAATATGAAAAAATCTGAATATCTATATTTAGACCATGCCGCAACTACTCCTATGCGAGAAATTGCAATAAAAGCATTTATTGATGCAGAGCACGAAGGGTTTGCAAATTCTTCTGGTGGTCATAATTTATCAAGAAAAGCTAAAAATATACTTGAGCAATCTCGAGAGACTATTGCTGCAATATTTAACGTTGCACCAAATGAGATAATTTTTACTAGTGGAGGAACAGAAGCAGATAATTGGAGCATTAAATCGCTTTTTAATAAAAAAATCGATGCAGATTCTAATCTGGTGACTACAAATATTGAACATGAGGCTGTTCTTGCTTCTGCCCAGTGGATTAAAGACAATGATTATAATGTAACATTTTCCGCATGTTTAGAATCAGGTGAGTTAGATAAAAGTAGTTTTTTAAATGCAATAAATAAAAATACAATCATTGCTTCGGCAATGCGGGCAAATAATGAAACTGGAATTATCCAGCCAATTAAAGAACTATCAAATGATGTAAAAAAGAAGAACCCAAGCACTTTATTTCACTCAGATGTAGTGCAAGCAGTTGTTTCAGATAAAATAGATTTTCATAAAGAAGGCATTCAAAGTGCAGCAATATCAGCTCATAAAATTGGTGGGCCAAAAGGAGTTGGAGCAATGTTCTTGAGTAATGAGTTTAAATTACCAAGTATGTTGCATGGAGGCAAGCAAGAGCTTGAAAGGAGAGCAGGAACTGTAAATGTTTCAGGAGTTGCTTCATTTGCTTCCGCACTTCAAGAACAGCAAAACAATTTTGATGATGAAATTATGATAATGACTAAAGAAAAACAAGAATTTGAAAAAATTGTTAAGGACAATTTCAAAGTAAAAGTTATTGGTGAAAGTGAAAAACGTTTACCACATATTAGTAATATTCAATTTGAAAAAGTAAATTCAGAAGTACTAATGGTTGATTTAGACTTAAATGGCTTGGGCGTTTCAAGAGGTTCTGCTTGTGCAAGCGGAGCCCAGAAGCCATCACACGTACTTAAAGCTATGGGAGTAAGCAAAGACTTTATAAATAATCATTTGAGATTTAGTTTTGGTTGGTCAACAGATCTTGGAGATGGAAAGAAAGCAGCAAAAATTTTATTAGATTCATTGGAGAAAATAACATGAAAATATTAGTTGCTATGAGTGGGGGTGTTGACTCATCAGTCGTTGCGGGGTTGTTGAAATCACAAGGTCATGAAGTTATAGGTGTAACTATGAAACTTTGGGAAGGTGCAAATGGAGAAATGCCTGAAACTGGATGTTGCACAGCATCAGATAGTGAAGATGCTAGAAAAGTAGCTGCTAAATTGGATATTCCATATTATGTAATGGATTACACTGAATCATTTTCTGAAGACGTAGTAGACAACTTTGTAGGCATGTATGCAAAGGGATTAACACCAAACCCATGTGTTGAATGTAATAGATCAGTTAAGTTCGATCATTTTATAACACAAGCAAAAAAATTAAAATGTGAAAAAGTAGCTACCGGTCATTATGCAAAAATAATTAAAAATAAAAATGAATATGAACTTCATAAAGCTGACTATTTAGATAAAGACCAGTCTTATGTACTTCATATGTTGACCGGTGATAAATTAGAATATATTGATTTCCCTCTAGGAACTATCTCAAAACCGGAAGTAAGACAAATTGCTGCAGAACTAGGTCTCAAAACAGCATTTAAAAAAGATAGTCAGGATATCTGTTTTGTTGGGAAAAAGGATTATCGAAATTTTGTAAACACTAGGATAGATATTTCATCTTCTGGTGAAATTGTTGATAAAAAAGGAAGCAAAGTTGGAGACCATAAAGGTATACATGAATTCACTGTTGGACAAAGGAAAGGACTTCCTGGAGGCCAAGGCCAAGCTAAATATGTTACAAAAATAGATGTTTCTTCTAAAAAGGTACACATTGGAGAAAAAAAAGATTTATTAGTAACAAATTTTTTACTTGAGGATGTATCTTTTGTTAACGATATAGAAACAAATAATCTTGCTGTTCAAACTAGATATAACTCGGAAGATCTACATTGTACTATCAGAGAAGTGAGAGATGGGGAGTTAGAAGTAATTTTAGATACACCAACATACGGCGTAGCGCCAGGTCAATTTGGTGTCATCTACCAAGGAACAAAAGTTATTGGAGGGGGAAGGATCTCCTCAAAAGTATTAGAGAAAACTGAGTAATGGATAGTAAAAAAGTAAACGAAATTATTAGTAAGCTATCTAAAGCAGAGCATGATTATTACGTTGTAAATAAATCTACAATGACCGATGCAGAGTATGACAAATTATATAACCAATTAAAGAAAATAGAAGAATCTAATCCAGATTTGATTCTAAGCTATTCCCCAACTCAAAGAGTTACAGGAACACCAAGTAATGCCTTTCAACAAGTAGAACACAGACAAAGAATGTATAGCCTTGATAACGCTGAAAATATTAACGATATAAAGAAGTGGCTTGAAAGACTTGAAAAAATTACAGATGAAGCTTTATTTCCAATTGTTATTGAACCCAAAATAGATGGCCTTGCTATTTCATTAATTTATGAGGATAGCTTATTTGTTCAAGGCTTAACTAGGGGGGATGGATTTATTGGAGAAGATGTAACTCATAATGTTAAAACTATTAAAAATATTCCTTTGAAGCTAAATAAAGATATAAAAGGCATTGTAGAAGTTAGAGGAGAGGTATATATGCCTATGGAAAGTTTCAATGAATTAAATA
>CABXDL010000011.1 GCA_902510995.1 uncultured Candidatus Actinomarina sp. | reverse complement strand
AAATATATATGGTTGAGCAATATTTGTTTTCTTAATTTCTTCTGAATCAGTAGAGTTAATTACTTCATCTATAGACCATCCAAGAGATTCTTTAAATGTATCTATTAATAAATCTTTATGAGTAGTTAATAGTTCTTTACCCATCCCAATTTCTTGTGAGCCTTGACCTGGAAACATGCCAATCCAATTCATTAAGCTACCTCAGTAATAGCAAACGCAATAGCAGTTTCTTTTTCGTGGCTTAGTGAAATATGTATAGTTCCTATTTTATTTACTTGAGCTAGTTGAGATGCATTGCCCAATAAGTTTACTGTAGGTTTTCCACCCCCAGTTATTTCGATTTCTTTCCATTTCAATTCTCTCCATCCTTTACCAAGAGACTTCATAACAGCTTCTTTTGCAGCAAATCTTGCACCAAGTCTTTTAGCTGGATCATTAAATTTATTTGCATATTCTATTTCATGGTCTGTGAAACAACGTGTCTCAAATTTTGATTTAGATTTTTCTAATATTTTTCTTACTCTATTTAAGTTAACTTGGTCTACACCAATTCCATGTATATTTGCCATTATATTGAGATCTCTACAAGGACGTCACCCTTGTTAACAGCTTGTCCTTTTTTAATATTAAATTGAACTACTGTTCCAGGAATTGGAGCTGTAATTACTTTTTCCATTTTCATTGCTTCCAAAACAAATAATGAGTCACCTTTTTTTACTTTCTTTCCCTGCTTTGTCATAGTATCAACGATTGTTCCTTGCATGTCAGCAGTTATTATTCCTGGATTCTTAATATTTCCAGTTAAATCCATACCTATTTTTTTTGGCCTCTGTGGGGCCAAACTTGCATTTGTAGAATCATCAAGTGCTATATTTACTTTTTGAGGTCTGTCAGTTATGAATTCTTCTTCTTCAACTTCCTCTATCTGAAAATTTTCTTCAAGAAACTTTACATGTATTTTGCTTTCCCTAAATTCTTTTGTTGATAAAACTTGTGAAAGTATTGAAGTTGTAGTTGGGACTCCTCCAATAATATATTCATCAAGACAACGTTTTCCTTTTGAAATAGCCTCTTCTCTAGAAACTCCCCAAACAATCAACTTAGCTATTAAGTTGTCATAAAAATGAGAAATAGAGGAGCCTGTTTTAACCCAACCATCAACACGGACCCCATTTCCCATTGGTTCCCTATATTCTGTAATAGTTCCTGGAGTAGGTAAGAAATTATTAGCAGGGTCTTCAGCATTAATTCTGAATTCAATGCTATGTCCTCTAGGTTCAGTTTTAAAATCTTCTAATGAATTACCAAGTGCTATTTTTATCTGTTCTTTAACAATATCAATACCGTATCGCATCTCTGTAACAGTATGTTCAACCTGTAGTCTTGTGTTCATTTCAAGAAAGTAAAAATTTTCATCAGTATCAGCTAAAAATTCTATAGTGCCTGCATTTACATAGTCTGATATTTCTGCAATCCTCATGGTTGCACTTTCCAACTGTTCTCTTCCATATTCTGACAACCAAACAGGAGGACTCTCTTCAATAAGTTTTTGATTTCTTCTCTGTAATGAGCAGTCTCTTTCGCCAAGATAAATATGATTACCATATTTATCACTTAATATTTGGGTCTCAACGTGTCTTGCAGGTTTTATAAATTTTTCTACATATATTTGGGATGAACCAAAATATGCTTCACTTTCTCTCTTTACTATTTCAAAGTTATCTAAAAGCTCTTTTTCATTATGTACTATTCTTAATCCTTTTCCACCACCGCCATGTGCTGCTTTTAATGCAACTGGATAACCAAATTCGGCAGCATCTTTAGTTGCTTCTCTTTTAGTTCTTGATGGTTTTAATTGTCCAGGGACTGGATTTAATCCAGCTTTTGATATAAGTTTTCTTGATTCAATCTTGTCACCCATCGATTTAATTGTTTCTGGGTTTGGCCCAATCCATATAACGTCTTTTTTTTGAACAGCTTTAGCAAAATCTGCATTCTCAGCTAAGAACCCATACCCAGGATGAACCATATCTGCATTTGTATCTGCAACAGCTTTCATTAGTTTTTTCATATTTCTATAACTTTCAGAAGGAAGAGAACCACCTAAGTAGTAAGCTTCATCAGCTCTTTTAACATGAAGAGAGTCAGCATCAACATCTGAATACACTGCTATTGCTTCCATATCGAGTTCTTTTACTGAACGTATAATCCTTAAAGCTATTTCACCACGGTTTGCAATCAGTACTCTTTTTTTTGTCATAATATTTATCTAATTTGATAAGCTATTAAAACTGCTAAAGCAGCCTTAATTAGATCTCCTATCATAAAAGGAATAACACCAATACTAAAAGCATCAATCATTGAAATATTTAAAATCATCATAAGTCCAGCTACTCCAGTTATGTATATTGTCAATGTTCCTAAAGTAATTCCAACAATAGGATTGTGAGATAGCCTCCCAATAATTTGTGCTGCAAGAAAGAAACCAATAATATATCCAATTGTTGGACTTTTTAATATTGCAAATCCAGCAACACTACCTGAGAAAAATGGCAATCCTGCTAATCCGGTAAATAGATACATCAACATACTTAAAGATCCAAAAGTGCTTCCTAGTATCAACCCAGCAAGTATTACTACAAAAGTTTGAGCTGTAATAGGAACTGGTGTAATAGGTAGCTCAATTCTAATTTGAGCACTCAATGCTGTTAATATAGCAAAGCCAAATGATAAGAAAAGATTACGAGCGAGTGAACCTTTTTCAACCCAAGTAATAGCTATATTTTTAGAGGGGAATGTTTCCATGTTTATCTCCTAAGTTTGTTTTGTTTGACAGTTCCTTAAATGCTTCAACTACTATTTTTCTAGTATCGCTTGGTTTTATAATTTTGTCTACTAAACCAAGTTTTGCAGCTATATCAGGATTGCTGAATTTATCATTATATTCATCTACTAATTTTGATTTAAGCTCTTCTTTATTTTCAGCACTTTCAAGATCTCTTCTATTAACAATATCAACAGCACCTTCAGCACCCATTACTGCAATTTCAGCACTAGGCCATGCAAATAACTTATCTGCACCAAGTCCCATTGAATCCATAACAATATATGCTCCACCGTATGCTTTTCTAACAACGACACAAACTCTAGGAACAGTTGATTCAGCGTAAGCATAAAGTAATTTAGCACCACTTCTTATTATTCCGCTATGTTCTTGCTCTACACCTGGCAAAAATCCAGGCACGTCAACCAAGGTTAGAAGAGGTATGTTGAATGCATCACAAAACCTAACAAATCTTGCTGCTTTTTCAGAGGCTTTAATATCTAAAACCCCTGCAAAATCTAAAGGTTGATTTGCAATTATTCCGATAGTATTTCCACTTACCCTAGAGAAACTAGTAATAATATTTAAAGCGTAGTTAGATTGAACAGGATACTGTTCTCCGTCATCTACAATATTATTTATTACATCATTCATATCGTATGGGTGGTTTCTATTTTCTGGAATAAGACTGTCTAACATTTCAACTGAGCGTTCATTATCATCTTCAGTTATAAATACGGGAGGTTTTTGATTACTTGATTGCGGCAGGAAGCTTAAAAGATATCTTACTTCTTCAAAAGCTTGTTCTTCATTTTCACAGATTTGATGACTAACACCTGATTTTGTTCCATGAGCTTCAACTCCACCAAGTTCTTCGTAACTTACATCCTCACCAGTTACTGTTTTCACAACACCCGGACCTGTTACATACAACTGGCCAATCCCTTGTACTTGAAAAATAAAATCAGTTAATGCAGGACTGTACACAGCGCCTCCAGCGGAAGGTCCAACTATTACTGAAATTTGAGGAATCTTTCCTGAAGCTTCTACATTCTTTTTGAAAATTTGTGCATAACCATACAATGAAGAGATACCTTCTTGAATACGTGCTCCACCAGAATCTTTGATTCCGATTATTGGTGCCCTTGCATCAAGTGCCAAATCCATCACTCTCAAGATTTTCTTTGCAACTATTTCTCCGAGGCTCCCTCCCATAATTGAGAAGTCTTCTGAAAATACATACACTGGCCTTCCATGAATTGTTCCAGATCCAGTGATTACTGCTTCTCCATCTGGATTCTCATCTGAAACAACATTTTCATCAATTTCTGTAAATGAACCTTCATCCAAAAGAAGGTCAATTCTTTCATAGGCAGATAACTTACCTTTAGGGTGTTGTATTTTCTTAGCTTTTTTGTCCCTATTTTCTGCTAAATTTTCGTCTGACATGCCCAACTTTCTTGTTTTCATGTTTATTGTTAATGTAAGTATTTGACCTACATATATGTAAAGAAGTAACAAGATGAAGACTATTTTTTTTGAATCTATAGACAATACTCAGAATTATGCTCTAGAAAACTATGATTCTGAACCACTTTTAGTTCTTAGTTATTCACAAAACTCAGGAAGAGGGAGAGAGAGAAAAGAATGGCAGAATGCAGATCAGAGCTTGGCGGTTTCATTAGTATTTGAAAAAAATAATGAAAAATTAAATAACACCCTGATTCCTTTAATTGCTGGATTTTGTTTTTTAGAAGTTATTGAAAATAAGGAACTTAAACTCAAATGGCCTAATGATATTAATTTAAAAGAAAATAAGATTGGAGGGATTTTAGTAGAAGAACAAGATGGTGTTGTATGTGTTGGTCTTGGAGTTAACTACTTTTGGGATAGCCCAAGTGTTCCTAATGCAGGATCCTTATATGATCAAAAAATAGATAATAATTCAATAAATTCTGATGCTGAGAAATGGGGAAAGTTAGTCTTAGATTTTGTTGAAAATAATAAATTTGAATTATCAAAATATAAAGAGAAACTCACAACACTAGGAAAGCTTGTTGAATACCCTGAAGGAAGAGGGTGGGCAAGAGATGTAGATATAGATGGGTCCTTAATCATAGAAACACCTGAAGGTAAGTTTCTTAATTTAACCTCCCCCTTAATTACAGAAGTGAAGTAGTTATAAATTGATAATGAATTTTTAATTAGAATAAAAAATTAATCTGTTATGTTTTGACATTTAAGTTTGATTTTCGTAATCTTATCGATTCTGGAGTAACTTCAACAAACTCATCATCACTAATAAATTCTAAACATTGATCTAAAGACATTAATTGGGCCGGTCTTAATGGCACTGTATCATCTGATCCAGATGCACGGTGATTTGTTAGTTTTTTTTCTTTTATGATATTTACTATTAAGTCACCTTCATTATTTCTTTCTCCAACAATCATTCCCTTGTAGACCATGGTTCCTGGTGTAACAAATAAAACTCCTCTATCTACCATTGCCAAACTTGCATAAGTAGTAACTTTGCCATCTCTATCTGCTACCAAAACCCCACTGGTTCTTTGTGGAATATCTCCGAACCATTCTTGATATGAATCAAACAAAGCATTCATTATTCCAGAGCCTCTGGTTTCTGTTAAAAATTGATTTCTAAAACCAATTAAACCTCTAGATGGTATTTGGAATTCTAATGTTGCTCTCCCAAACCCATTATTTATTAAACTTGTCATCTTACCTTTTCTGATTGAAAGCTGTTTAGTAACTGCACCAACAAATTCTTCTGGGATGTCAATATATACATTCTCTACTGGTTCATGAATAGTGCCATTTACTTCTTTTGTTATTACTTCAGGCCTAGATACCATAAATTCATATCCTTCTCTTCTCATGGTTTCTATAAGTACTGCCATTTGAAGCTCACCTCTTCCTTTTACTTCAAAGACATCTGTTTTTTCAGTTCTTGATACCTGAATGGAGACATTACTTAGCACCTCTTTTTCTAATCTCTCTATTAGATTTCTAGAAGTTACATATTTTCCTTCTTTTCCTGCAAATGGAGAATTGTTAACATTAAAAAATATCGAAACTGTGGGTTGATCAATTTTAATTCTAT
The DNA here is from genome assembly GCA_902510995.1 of uncultured Candidatus Actinomarina sp. Classification (GTDB taxonomy): domain Bacteria; phylum Actinomycetota; class Acidimicrobiia; order Actinomarinales; family Actinomarinaceae; genus Actinomarina. Next base: position 32,563 of record CABXDL010000011.1, on the reverse strand, counting down.
CTAGTGGAACTGGATTATCATTATCTGAAATTGTGTCTCCAATATTGATATCATCAATTCCAGCAACGGCGATAATATCACCTGACTCTAATGTATTTACCTTATCTTTCTCTAATCCTTTAAACGTATAGAGTGCTGAAAATTTTAAATTATTTATAGTTTTATCTTCAGTACACAAACTGTACTGTTTACTTATATCTAAGATTCCACTATCTAATCTTCCTATAGCTATCTGCCCTACATAGGAGTCATATGCTAAATTTGTTATTAAAAATTGAGTAGTACCATCATCTGAAGTTTCTGGGCCTTTGAAATAGTTTATAATTAAATTAAATAATGCGTCTAGGTTAGAAGATTCGTCACCAATATTGTTAATTGCAATACCCTCTTTTGCATTCGTATAGATTATTGGAAATTCTATCTGGTCATCAGTAGCATCTAAATCAATAAATAAGTCATATGTCTCTTGTAAAACTTCATCTACTCTTGCATCAGGTTTGTCAATTTTATTAATTACAAGCACAACAGGAAGTTTCTTCTCAAGTGCTTTTTTTAAAACAAACCTAGTTTGTGGAAGAGGCCCTTCACTTGAATCTACCAATAAAAGTACACCATCAACTAAATTTAAACTTCTCTCAACTTCACCACCAAAATCAGCATGTCCGGGCGTATCTACAATATTAATTTTTATATCTTTGTAATTTATAGCTGTGTTTTTTGAAGTGATAGTTATACCGCGTTCTTTTTCTAAATCTCCAGAATCCATAACCCTATCTTCTAAGACTTGATGGTCACTAAATGTTCCGCTTTGTTGCAGTAATCCATCAACTAATGTTGTTTTTCCATGATCAACATGAGCAATTATTGCTATGTTTCTAATGTTGTTTTTTGACATAAGGAAGTAAGTATATCTGAAAGTGAGTTTAATAATTTAACCTCTTACTTAATTACACAAGTGAAGTAGTTATCATTAATAATGGTGAATAGTTAATGAAGCAATTAGTTGTAGAGAGAAATAATCCTGATCCTATATTATGGGACACACCAATCCCACAACCTGGACTAGGAGAGGTATTAATAAAGAATCATTATTCTGTTGTCTCTTCTGGAACTGAGCTTGCAACTATTGATTCAGCAAACAGATCAGTAGGAGAGAAATTACAAGACTCCTCAAACATTACCAAAGGTTTAGAGTTGTTAGAAAAAGAAGGAGCAGGAGCTGTTTGGAATGCTGTATTCCCAAAGATTTTACTCCCAATTCAGCTTGGTTACAGCTCAAGTGGAGAAGTTGTCCAAGTAGGACAAGGAGTAAAAGATTTTCATGTTGGAGATAAGGTTATATCAAACGGGAACCATGCAGAGTATGTTTTAGTTAATGAGAATTTATGTACACGTATTCCTGATGACACAAGCATGAAAGAAGCTGCTTTCACAGTGATAGGAAGTATAGCACTGCATAGTTTGAGACTATCTGAAACCTCACTGGGTTCCAAGGTGGTAGTAATAGGTTTAGGGATAGTTGGACAGTTAGTATCAAGACTTGCTGAAGCACAAGGGTCTGAAGTAATTGGTATAGATCCAGATTCAAGTAGACATTTAAATAATAAAAATTTTTACGAATCAGTTGAAGGTTTAGAGCTAGAAAATGTAGATTCAGTAATAATTACGGCTGCTTCATCAAGCAATGAGCCAATAGAAGTTGCTACAAAGATTGCAAGAAATAAGGCAAAAATTGTAGTTGTAGGCGATATACCTTTAAATATTTCGAGAAATGAGTTCTATTATAAAGAGCTTGAATTAGTGGTTTCTAAATCATATGGTCCTGGTAGGTACGATAAACAATATGAAGTACTTGGAAAGGATTACCCGATTGAATATGTTAGGTGGACTGAGAATAGAAATTTTGAAGCTTTTATAAAACTATTGTCACTAAACCAAATTCAATTAACTGATTTGATTACGGAGGAAGTAGGTTTTAGTGATTCACCTAATGTATATAAAAAATTTGACGAAGACAAAAAACCTCTATCAATTCTTTTACGATATGAAGTAAAAACAGATCCAAAGATTGAGTTTGAAAGAGTTGAGCTTGAACCTGATCCTAATGTTGGGAAAGTAAAAGTAGGTCTTATAGGAGCTGGAAATTTTACTTCAACAACTATATTGCCTGTATTAAAAGAGCTAAAGAAAGAGTGCCAAATTTTAGGTATTGCTTCATCAGGGGGATTAAGTTCAGAACTTTTAGCAAAAAGTTTTAAAGTTAAAAATAAATATCAAACAGAGTCTGAAATTTTAGAAGCTGAAGAAATAGACGCAGTATTTATTTTGACTCAACATTTCAATCATGCGGAGCTTGTAATTAAAGCTCTCGAAGCTGATAAAGCAGTTTATGTTGAGAAGCCTCTTGCTATAGAAGCATCCTCTATAACAGAAATCGAAGAGGCAATATATAATTCAGACAATCCAAAAATCTTTCTTGGTTTTAATAGAAGATTTGCAAGTGCTACTGAATTTGTTAAAACAAAATTAAATAATTTACCAGCAAACAGTATTAATTTTAGATTTAGTGTTCCACCACTTGATAAAGATCACTGGACAAATGTTGAGGAGATAGGTGGAGGAAGAATTGTTGGTGAAGCAATTCATGCTATTGATCTAGCATCTTATTTGTTTGATTCACTCCCACAAAGTATTTCATCCTCTTCTCCTATTGATAAAGAAAACAATAAAGCTTTAGACAATCAAGTATTTTTAAATATTAATTTTGCAAATGGTTCACATGCAGCAATTCAGTATTTTTCTGAAACTAATCAAGCATTGGCAAAAGAAAGAGTTGAAATACATGGAAACGGTAATTCATATATAATTGAAGATTTTCAACTTTTAAGATATTTAGAAGGCTCTTTAGACAAGTCTAAAATTTTTAACGAAGGCAAAGGTCATAAAGAATCAGTCACTAAATTTCTTTCATATGTAAGAGATGAGATACCAAATCCGTTTACTTGGTTAGAGCTAAAAAGTACATCATTAGCAGGTATCTATGCGCAAAAATATTTAAACTCTGGAAAACAGCATGGTATTTTTTCTTAATTAAATTATGGATTTTTTCGATGTTGTTATTTTGTTATTGGTTTTTGAATTAGTATTTAAAAAATTTATTTCTGAAAAAGTGTATGCAATATCTTTAATACTTTCGGCCTTAATAGCATTAGTCCAGATACTTATAGTTGGTTACAAATGGCAATATATACCTTTGTATATAGTTATTGTTATTTCAGCTATAAACCATAAAATTGGTTTTAGATTTAAAAATAAAATATTGAGAGCTCTCTCATTTTCGCTTCTTTTTTTATTGTGTTTGTCATCAGGTTTGTTTATGTATTTTTTACCAGTTCCAAAATTTACAGTAGAAGACAAATCATATTCTGTGGGATATGAAGAAATACATATTGTTGTTGAAGGCAGAGCCCAACCTAAAGCATTTTATGAGCTCAGTAATCTTGATTCTTTTGGAACTAGGGAACTGCTAGTGGATGTTTATTACCCTAGCTCTTCAGACACAAAGCCAGTTCAGCTTTTTAGAAATGCTTCTAGTCAATGGGGAGTAACAGTAATTAATTATCTAAATAGAACCTGGGGTATAAATCTTCCTACATTTTTATTTAGTCATTTAAATCTTTCATATTTTGATGTTGGAAACGATTTAGAAAAATTAACAGATAAATCTCCAGTTTTAATCTATACACATGGTTGGGCGGGTGAGAAAATATTTGCTACTGATCAATTAATAACAATTGCGTCTCAAGGCTATGTTGTCATTGCAATAGACCACACTGGAGTAGCGATGTTTACTGAATTACCATCTGGTACTATTTTTAATACTGGATCATCGGAAAACTCAACAAAGGTATATGATGTGATGTATGAAATGTCAGTGGATATCGAAAATACAATATCTTATCTAAAAAATTCTAATTATTCTGCAGATTTTTCCAACATATCAGTTCTAGGACACTCTACTGGTGGAGGTTCGGGTCATCTATTTTGTCTTAGAAATAAATGTAATACATTAATCTTACAAGATCCATTTTTTGTTCCAGTCATTGAAGAGTTATCAACTATTGAACTACAAACCAATACATACTTTATATATAGTGAAGATTGGTACAACGGTTATGAAGATAGTGAGGAATTAACTGAAATAGAAGTATACAGAAATTTTCTTACCAACAAGTCATTAGCTAGAGGATATTACTTAACTAATTCAGCTCATTATGATTTTGTTGCTTTTGGTTCTATTAGTCCACTTACAAAATATACATTTTTAAAAGGAAGCATTGCATATGAAGACTCACTTATTGCAAATAACAGGTTTAATAAAGAAGCATTGAATCTAACTAACATAACAACGGATAATTTTATTAAAGATATTGAAGAATAAATTTACTAAAAACCTAGAAGGTACTGAATTTCAGATTTCAGTATGGAAAGAAATAGCCAAAATTCCATATGGTCAAACTAGAACGTATAAACAATTGGCAATAGCTATAGGAAAACCAAATAGCTCGAGAGCTGTTGCTAATGCATGTGGTAAAAATCCTTATGTACCTCAAATTCCATGTCATAGAGTTATACGCTCTGATGGTTTGGTAGGAGGATACAGTGGCCATGGAGGAACGAAGAGGAAGAAAGACTTATTAAAAAAAGAAGGATTTAAATTTTAAGATCAGCGGCCACGGCAGGATTCGAACCTGCGACACCAGGTTTAGGAAACCTGTGCTCTATCCCCTGAGCTACGCGGCCAAAAAAAATAGACTAAACTATTATTTCATAAATAACTCTATACGAAAGGATAAAGTTGTTTGCAGTAGAAGCAAAAAATCTAAAGAAAACATTTAAATCAAAAGATGGAGATGTAGAAGCTGTTAAAGATGTGAGTTTTCATGTTAATGAAGGTGAAATATTCAGTATATTAGGCCCTAATGGAGCAGGAAAGAGTACAACTATATTAATGCTCACGACCCTATTAAGAGTTACATCAGGAAAAGGAAGTATTTTAGGTTTAGATGTAGAGAAAGAAGATAAGAAAGTAAGAGAGAAAATCGGCATTGCTTTGCAAGATACAGGTCTAGATAACCTACTTACTGGAAGAGAATTATTTTTTACAACAGCAAGATTGTGGGGTTTTACAAAACAAGATGCTGAAACGAGGACTTCTGAATTGCTTGAGTTAGTAGGGTTAAATGAAGCTGCAGATAGAAGGGTTAAAACATATTCTGGGGGAATGAAAAGAAGGCTTGATTTAGGTCTAAGCCTTGTTCATAAACCCGAGGTTCTATTTCTTGATGAACCAACAACAGGCCTTGACCCAGGATCGAGAAGAGTTTTATGGGATGAGATAAAAAGATTGAGAGAAGATGGTGTAACAATAATCCTTACAACACAATACCTTGAAGAAGCTGACGAACTAGCAGACAGAATATCAATAATTGATAATGGATTAGTAGTTGCAGAGGGGACCCCAGATGAATTAAAGGCTCAAATTGGAGGTGATGTTATTACATTTATTTTTAATAACTATGAAGACTCAAAGACAGCAAAAGATTTAATATTAAATTCTGAAATTGAAGGTAATGAATTGAGAGTAGCTGTTGAGAATGGCGCAGAAAAGATACCAGATTTATTAAGGAAGCTCTCAGAAAAGAATTTAGAAGTAACTTCTGTTTCAGCAAGCAAGCCTTCACTCGATGATGTTTTTCTTCAAGTTACAGGGTATAGACTAGAAGGTGCATCAGACCAAGAAGTAGATTCAGAGAAAGAATTGAGTGAATATGAATAATCAAAGTGCACCATTTTTCCTACAACTAGGAATCTTAACTAAAAGACTTTTACTTAGATTGGCTAGAAGACCATTAGCTGAATTACCAAATGTATTTATTTCTGCTTTCTTTCTTCTCATTTATGATGGAGCTTTAGGCGGAGTTTTTGGAGGAAGTGCTTCAGGCACTCCTTTTGATTTTGCAAATGGTAACTTTCTAAATTTTATACTTCCTGTTTCAATTGTTTCAGCATCAGTTAGCGGTGGAGCATCAGGAATTTACTTAGTAGAAGATATAGAATCAGGAGTTTTTAAAAGATATCAAGGAATGCCTATATCTAAATGGGCCATTATTCTTGCTCCAATAGCTGTAGGAGCTATAAGGGTTTTACTACAGGCAACTCTGATTATGACACTAGGTAATTTTATTGGAGCTGATCCTGCTACAGGAAATTCAGGATATTTTGCTGTTTTAGCAATGGCTTTTTTCTGGGGTATGGGTTTTGCTGGTTACTCTGTCGCTGCTGGAGTTAGGTCTGGTTCATCACAAGGTGCACAAGCAGCTACCTTCCTATTTTTTCCAGCGTTATTTCTAGCACCAACTTTTACACCTAGATATGCATTAAAGGGATGGCTGGAGTCAGCAGCAGCTTATAACCCAACAACTTATGTACTAGAAGGAATGAGAGCAATAATGATTGAAGGTTGGGTTTTAGATGATATTTTGAAAGGATTTTTAGTTGCTGGTGGATTTGCTTTTATTACTCTTACATTTGCTGTATTTTCAGCAAGAACAGCGACTGAAAAATCGTAATTTAGGATTTAAATAGTAATTAAAATTCATTATTCTATATACTTCGTAAGGAAATCATGGAAACAAAATTAGTAGCAACAGTTAGAAAAGACACAGGCTCTGCAGAATCAAGGAGATTAAGGTCTTCAGGTTCAATACCAGCAGTTGTTTATGGTTTAGATATGGAACCAAAGTCTGTATATATTGATGCAAGAGAATTTAATAATGCACTTAAAACTGATGCTGGAGCAAACGTCATTCTTAATCTATCAATTGGGAAAAAAGATACTGTTACAGCACTTCCAAGAGAGATACAAAGACACCCTTACAAAGATCAAATAGTTCATGTTGATCTCATACAAATAGACCTTACACAAACTGTTGAAGCAGATGTTTCCCTTGACTTTACTGGGATACCTATTGGTGTTAAAGATGAGGAGGGTGTTGTTCAGACAATAAACAACACAATCACTATTGTTGCGCTACCAGCATCTATACCTTCATCACTTGAAATAGATATATCTGAATTAAATGTAGGTGATAATGTAGTTGCAACAGAAGTAGATTTACCAGAGGGAGTTGCTTTAGCTACAGAAGATGATGATTCTATATTGGTTACAGTCAATATCCCTAGAGCAGTTGTTGAGGAAGAAGAAGTTCTAGGAGAAGGTCTTGAAGGAGAAGAAGGTCTTGAAGGAGAAGAAGGCGTCGAAGGAGTCGAAGGTCAAGAGACTGGTGAGGAAGCTGATCAAGGTGAGTCCTCAGAGGAAAGTGGAGAATAAAAAAAACCTAATCTTTGTTGGTCTTTGGAATCCTCAAAAAGAATATAAAAAGACCCGGCACAATATAGGTGCAGATTGTTTATTTAACTTTTCCGAAAAGAATGAAATTAATCTAAAAACTCATAAATCTGGGAAATTCCAGATTGGCACTTACGAGACAGAAGAATATAAACTTGATCTAGTTATTCCTATGGTATCTATGAATAATTCAGGAGAGGCAATAAAAGAGTACATAAAGAATAAAAACATCAATTATGAAAACATGGTAGTTGTACATGATGATATAGACCTAGGTTTTGGTAGATTAAGGCTAAAAATAGGTAGTAGCGATGGGGGTCATAACGGAATTAAATCAATTAACAATATCATTAGTTCAACAGAGTATTTTCGTTTAAGAATAGGGGTTGGAAGACCTCCTAGCGGTACTGATCCAGCAGACTATGTTCTTTCTAGGTTTAGTCCTGAAGAAATAGAAGAAGTTAAATTTCTACTAGAAGATGCAACAGATATTGTTAAAGTATTTCCTAAAGATAAAGAAATGGCAATAAAACAAGCTTCTGAGCGAAGAATAATTGATGTAGTGTAATGAAAAAAAATATTCCTGATTTACTTGCGTTATTTAGACTCCTATCTTCACCAGTTATTCTATTTCTTTTACTATCTGACGGCTCAAAGGAAGGGTTGATGTTAGTTCCTGCTGGTATAGCTTTTGTTGCAGCTTGGACTGATTATTTTGATGGAATGCTTGCAAGAAAATGGGACGTTTCAACAAAAACGGGAGCTTTTCTGGATACGATTGCTGATAAGATTTTTGTCTCAACTATTTTTATTGGATTTACTTTAATAGGTAGGGTAAATATCTGGATTACAGTTTTGCTAATTTCAAGAGAGTTTATTGTAATGGCTTTAAGAGGAATAGCTGGAAATGAAGGAAAGATGATAGCCCCAAGCATTACTGGTAAATTAAAAGCAAGTTTTCAATTTTGGTCAATAGGTTTTGTTATGTTAGATTTTAATGTTAATTTGCTAAGTTTTGATTTAGCTGAAATAGTCGTATTCCTTGCACTTATATTTTCTTATATTTCGGGATATCAATATTTTCGAGAGTACTATAAAAATCAATAATGGAATATGAAAAAATATTTATAACCGGTTCAACCGGAGTAGTTGGCAAACCGTTATTGAAAAAGTTAGCTAGCAAAGGTCATAAAGTATATGCTCTGGATAGATCTAAAACTAGTAATAATGAGTTTGCGAAACTTGGGGTAACTTCTATAAAAGGAGACTTGTTTGAAGACTCTTTGAAAGATAGATTATTTAATTTAGATATCGATGCTATTTTTCATGTTGCCGGAGTCAACCAGATGTGCTCAAAGAATCCTTCTCGTATGTTTACAACAAATATTGAAGGAACAAAGTCAATGCTTGCTTTAGGTAACCATTTGAAAATTAAAAAATTTGTTTACACTTCTTCAGCGGTAACCCTTGGAGAGAAACATGGAACTATTGGATCAGAGTCTTCAGTACATCGAGGTTCTTTTTTAAGTAAATATGAAGAATCTAAATATCTGGCAGAAAAAGAAGCTTTCCAATATACAAAAGATTTTGAGTTTGTATCTATTAACCCTTCCTCAGTGCAGGGCCCAGGGAGAGTTTCAGGAACAGCAAAATTATTAATCTCAACATTGAGAAAAAAATATCCACCCCTTATAAAAAATAATATTTCAATTATCGATATAGATGACTGCACGGAAGGTCATTACAAGGGCTTATTAAAAGGCAAGAACAATGAAAGATATGTTTTGAATAGCTTTTATTTACAAAGTTATGAACTTATTAATATATTGAAATCAATTACAGAATGGGAAGGGAATCCATTTTACATACCTAAACCAGCACTAAAGACAGTTGCTCCGCTTGGAGATTTTATAAAAGTATTTTCTTCAAACCCACCATTTATTTGTTCTGAATCAATAAGAGTTTTAACCAATGGTCATTTATATGATGGCTCCAAAGCAAAAAAAGATCTAGGAGTTGAATATATAAAAGTAGAAGACTTTATTAAAAAAACTGTTAACTGGTTAATAGAAGAAAAATATATAGCTTTGAAGAAAATATAGTTTTATGAAAGAGTTTGATGAGTTAGTAAATGTTATTTCAAAGCTTAGAGAAGAGTGCCCTTGGGATAAAGAACAAACACATGAGTCTCTTTCCAAGCATTTGATTGAAGAGGCATACGAGTTACTAGATTCTTTAGCAAAGTTGAATGATAGTGATGAGTCATTTCAAAACTTAAAAAGTGAACTTGGAGATTTATTGTTACAAATTTTGCTCCATTCAAAGATAGCAAGTGAGAATGAATATTTTTCTATTGTCGATGTAGTCGATTCACTGAATAAGAAACTTCTTAAAAGACATCCGCATGTATTTGGAGATATAAAGCTAGATTCTCCTAAAGAAGTCCAAAAACAATGGGAGAAAATAAAACAAGAAGATAAAAATTCAATCTTTGATGATATTAATAAAAATCTACCTGCAATAACAACTGCATTTAAAGTACAGAGAAAAGCAGAAAGTTTAAATTTATCTTATAAAAACTATGAAGAGGCTCTTTCAGATTTAATTTCTGAGGTAGACGAGTTAAAGGATGCATTAAGTCAAGAAGAAAAAAAATACGAATTAGGTGATGTATTATTTTCTTTAATTAATGTTTCAAGATATATAGAAGCTGACCCAGAAATACAGCTTAAAAAATCCACTGAAAGATTCATTAATCGTGCAAAATATGTTGAATCCAAGATAAATGATAATTCTGATGTTGAAAAACTATGGATTGAAGCAAAGAAAGCTGAAATAGAATAGAAAACTTTTAAATTTCTGTTAGTTTTAGATAACAGGGTTATGAATACAAAAATAGATAAAATTCACGCTAGATATATATTAGATTCTAGAGCTAATCCGACAGTTGAGGTAGATGTTACTTTAAAGGATGGTTCTTTTGGTCGTGCAGCAGTTCCATCAGGAGCCTCAACAGGGAAACTAGAAGCTTATGAATTAAGAGATGGAGATAAAAGCTATTTAGGCAAGGGTGTTAGTAAAGCTGTTGAAAATATAAATACATCTATGAAAGATATATTGATAGGTCAAGATGCGGCGAACCAAAAAAACATTGATCAATTAATGATTGACCTTGATGGTTCAGATAATAAGAAAAAACTAGGTGCAAATGCAATATTGGCTCTATCTCTTGCAAACTTAAAAGCTTTTTCAAAATCATCAAATAAACATATATATGAAATTATCCCAAATATATATGGAGCCCCTTCTTTGCCTGTGCCATTTATGAATATTTTGAATGGTGGTGCACATGCAGATAATAAGGTTGACATTCAAGAGTTTATGATTGTTCCTTATGGTTTTGAAACATTTGATTTATCGCTTCAAGCAGGGGTAGAGATATATCATACTCTTAAAGAATTACTTAAAGAAAAAGGTTTATCTACAAATGTAGGAGACGAAGGAGGCTTTGCTCCAAATCTTAATTCATCATCAGAAGTTATAAAGACAATATTACAAGCTATTGAAAAGTCAGGATACAAACCTGAGGAAGAAGTTTCGATAGCATTAGATGCAGCAGCTTCAGAGTTTCACAAGGATGGCAAGTATTCAATAGAAGAGAAAGAATTAAGTTCGGTTGAGATGGTTGATTACTTAGTTAATTTAGCAAATCAATATCCAATAATTTCAATTGAAGATGGTTTAAGTGAAGACGACTGGGAAGGCTGGACTTTATTAACAGAAAAAATTGGAGAGAAGACACAACTTGTTGGAGATGACCTTTTTGTCACTCAGGAAAAAATGCTACAAGAAGGCATTAATCAAAATGCAGCCAATTCTATTCTTATCAAAATCAATCAAGTTGGGAGCATAACTGAGACACTTGAGACAATTAAATTAGCTAAGGAGAATAATTATACATCTATGGTATCTCACAGATCAGGAGAAACAGAGGATACATTTATTAGCCATCTAGTTACCGGAATATCAAGTGGACAAATTAAAACAGGTGCTCCCGCAAGGTCTGAGAGGACATCAAAGTATAACGAACTACTTAGGATTGGAGAAAAAGTAGGCTACGAAACTTTTAATAATAAAAAATGGAAAAATTAAAATTTTTTAAAGGAAATTTGTTAGTAAAGATTTTTATCTTAGGTATTTCATTTATGTCATTATTTTTTGTTTTTGAAAAAGGCAAACCTAGTTTTAATCAATATAAATCACTAGAAAATGAAGTTAATAATAGAACAGAGCTTATAAATGAATTAAAAGTAGATATTGAAGTATTATCACAACAAATAGAAAACCTTGATGATCCTGAGAAAGTTGGTGTTATCTTGCGTGAAAATGGGTATGGAAAACCAGGTGAAACAATAGATATTTTTGAAGTTCCTGAACCATTAACACCATTAGACGAGACACTTCAAAGTGAGAGAAGCAAAAGTTTTATTCAGTATTTTATAGAATTCATTGTTGGCACAAATGGCGAGTAAAAATAAAAAAATTGTAGAAACTCAACTTGGCAGATCTCTTAGAAGTAAAGTGGAAGTTGCATCAAGTTGCCATTACAACCTTCCTGCTGTAATCAAAGTACCTTCTAACTTAGATGATGGCACACCTTTTCCGACAAGCTATTGGCTTACATGTCCAATGTATAATAAAAAAGTTGGGTCTCTTGAATCGCAAGGTCTAATTAAGGAATTAGACAAACAGTTAAATGAAAATAAAGATTTGAATCAACAATGGACTGAGAGGCAAAAGTCTTATGAGGAAGAAAGAAATAGAGAAAATATAAATAAAGAAAATTTAATTAACCCAACAGGTGGAGTCGGAGGAGCAAAAGAAAGTATAAAATGTCTACATTCACACTTAGCAGACGAGCTAGCCACAAATAAAAATATTATTGGAAAGATAGTAATAGAATCTGTCGGTGGATTTAATTGCGAAGAGCCATGTGTTGATGAAAACTATAATAAAAATATTAAATGGAAGAGCAAGTGGTAGTAGTTGCCGCTATAGATTGTGGTTCAAATTCAACAAGGTTACTCATATCTGAAGTAAAAAATGGGGAATTAAAAAAATTATATAAAACTCATAATGTAACAAAAACAAGTGAAGGTCTCGAGGAATCAAAAAATATATCTGCAGATTCAAAAAAAAGATTATTTAAAACTTTAAGAACGTATCTAAAAGAAATTGAAAAATATGAAACCAATCAAATTCTATGTATTGGTACAGCAGTATTTAGAGATGCTGAGAATTCAGAAGCGATTATTGAACAAATAAAACAAAAATTTAATCTTGAAATCAGAGTGATTACGGGAGAAGAGGAAGGCCAGCTTACAAGTGTTGGTGTTCTATCAGAGCAAGGATTAGGAGATAATTTATTAATTGTTGATATTGGGGGCAGAAGTACTGAGATAATTTATGATCAACAAAATAAAATAAATGTGAACTCATTAAATTTTGGAGTTGTGTCTTTGAATGAAAGTTTTCTTAAACAGAATCCTACGACATCCAATGAAGAAACCTTAGCTATTGAATTTATAAATAATAATTTAGATTTCTTTGAAGATTCTTCAAATAGACGTTTGATTGGAGTGTCAGGGACCTTTACTTCGATAGCTTCAATATTTTTAGATCAAAAAAAATATAATGATGAGGAAATACATTTAAAAACTATTGATTATGCATGGATTGAATCTTTTTATAATAAACTCAAATCAATGACTGTTTCACAAATAATAGGAAAGCACGGGTCTCTTGATCCAAAAAGAGGAAAAACGCTTACATCCGGAGCATTATTGGTTTACTCATTAATGAAAAAATTTGAAATAAATGAGCTAAAAGTTTCAAAAAGTGATATTTTAGAAGGGCTAATTCTAAAAAATTATTAAATTTAATTACTAGAAGGTAGCCCGGGTGGCGGAATTGGTAGACGCGACGGACTTAAAATCCGTTATTCGAAAGGATGTGGGGGTTCGAGTCCCCCCTCGGGCACATAATTTAATATATTATTTTTAAAAATCAAATTAAAATAAAAAAAAAGTTAAGAACTATTAACAAAAAAAACATTTTTTATATAATTAATAGCAGTTAAAGATAAAATATCTTTGGCTACGTACGTATACAAAGGGGAAATAAATAATGAAGAAACCTTTATTGGTTAGTTTTTTGCTCCTCACTCTAATTCTTGGCGCTTGTGGAGGCGGAAGCCTCGAAGGCGAAGAAGTCACCATTACTGGTGCTTTAATTGGTACAGACCAAGATGGATTTAGAGCTGCATTTGAACCTTTTATGGAGGAAACAGGAATAGTTGTTACCTACCAAGGTTCAGATAACTTTGAGCAAGAAATTCAAATTCAAATGGAGTCTGGTGATACACCTGACTTCGCGTTATGGCCACAACCAGGTGCAGTAGTAGATGCTGCAACCAGAGGAATGTTAACTCCACTAGGTGATCTAGGGATCGACTTAGATGAGTATCAAACAAACTTCTCTTCATACTTAGTAGGACTAGGTGTGGTAGATGGTGTAATTTATGGTGGTGCTAATGCAGCGAACCTCAAGAGTATTGTTTGGTATCAACCAGCAGAATTTGAAGCAAGAGGATATTCTGTTCCAGCTACATGGGACGAATTGATTGCTCTAGCAGATCAAATTGTTGCTGACGGAATGAATCCATTCTGTTTCGGTATGTATTCAAATGGTGCTTCTGGTTGGTTAGCCACTGACTGGATGGAAGATATTATGCTTCGAACTGGAGACGGTGTAGATTCATATGATAAGTGGGTAAGCCACGATATTCCATTCAACGATCCAATGGTTAAAAACGCTGCTACCCTTCTTAGCCAAATTATGCATACAGAAGGATATGTTGTAGGTGGTACAGATGCTATCGTATCAACATACTTCGGTAATGCACAAGATCCAATGTTCTCAAAAGATGCTAATGGCAACCCAGGTTGTTTCATGCATAGACAAGCTTCTTTTATTACAGGATTCTGGCCTGAAGGTGAAAAAGCGGGAGCAGGAACTGTTACAACAGTATTCCCATTCCCATCAATTGATGCAAGTCTTCCAGCTGCTGCTTTAGGTGGCGGAGACATGTGGGGTGCATTTAATGATAGAGACGCAACAAAAGCTGTTGCTGAATACATGTTAAGTGCAGAATTCTACAACAATGTTGCTACTAGACCTGACAATGCACGTTTAAGTGCTCACACAGGTTTTGATACATCATTGTATGCAGCACCTATCAATAAGATTCTTGGTGACACAATCGCAGCTGCGTTAAGTGCAAATAGCTTCAGATTTGATGCTTCAGACTTAATGCCACCTGAGGTTGGCGCTGGTTCATTCTGGAAAGAAATGATGAACTTAGCAGTCGAAGGTCCAGGGTATATTGATACAGCATTAGACACTGTTGAAAATTCTTGGCCGTAAGCCAACTATTTTTTAATTAGTTGAGATAGCCACCCTATTAGGGTGGCTATCGTTTAGTTGATAGTGTAAAATAGTGAAATTGACATGAAAGAAACAACACAACAAGAGAAATTACTAACAATTGGAATTTCTATGTTAGCTCTTGGTTTCTTTCCTCTAGCCTGGTTTTTAGCTCAAGCTATTTTGTTCAGAGAGTTAACAGATCAAATACCCCGTAATTTACTTGTAGTATTAGCAATTCTTGTAGGGTCTTCATTTATATTCTTATTATTTTTTGGTATGGATAGGCTAATTAAACTAGCCCCAAAAGACAGTAGAGATGCTTTAGAAGCAAGAATGTTTGTTGGTCCTTCGCTATTTATGATTACTTTATTTCTTTTTTATCCTGCTTTAAGGACTATTTATATAAGCTTTAAAGACAGATACAGTGATAACTTTATAGGTTTTGAAAATTACAAATGGGCATTTAAAGATCCAGAAATGCTTGTAACTATAAGGAATCAAATAATTTGGTTATTTTCTGTTGTTTTCTTTGTGATATTAATCGGACTAGTTGTTGGATGGCTTTCTGACAGGTTAAATAAAGGTGAGGCATTTTTTAAATCAATTGTGTTTATGCCTATGGCAATTTCCGCAGTTGGTGCAAGTGCAATTTTTAAATTCATTTACGAATACAGGCCTCCTCCTTTAACACAAATTGGAATAATAAATGGCATCAGAGTATCTGTTGATCGTCTTGGAACTCAATGTATGAATAATAGGATTATTGATGGAGTCTTTAATGGTTTCGATGATCCTAATTGTCTTAAACCTATTGGGTGGCTTCAACAAAGAGATCTGAGTAATTTGCCTTTTGCGCAAAACTTGAATCCTGACAATTGGTTTAGCAGTATATTAATAAACCTACCTGTAAATACCATGTTGTTAATGGTGATAATGATATGGTCCTTTACAGGATTTGCAGCAGTAGTTTTCTCAGCTGGAATAAAATCAATCCCTGCTGAAATTATGGAAGCAGGGCAAATTGATGGAGCATCAGAATTTCGAGTATTCATATCAATTGTTATTCCTTATATAAAAAGCACAATAATTGTGGTTGGAACTTATATGGTTGTTACTGTACTAAAAGCATTTGATATAATTTATGTTTCAACTAGAGGAGATTTAGAAACGAACCTACTTGCTGTAAAGATGCTTGATGAATTCTCAAAGTATAGAAATTTTGGTAGGTCAGCAACTGTGGCAGTGTTAATCTTTGTTTGTGTTTTACCAATCCTTGTTGGAACTGCTATTAGAGAAAGAGAAAATAGCCAATCATGATAAGAAATAATCAAAAATGGTATGACAAGCCTGTTACGAAATTAATTTTAATTACGATTGCTTTAATGTGGACATTTCCTGTATTTGGATTTGTATTGAGTTCATTTAGGCCAGGAGAAAGTATTAAAAGAACATCTTGGTGGGATGCTATCTATACGGGTAAATTGTGGTCTGAATTAACAATGAGTAATTACTCTGAGATTTTTTTTGCTGATAATCTAGACAGGTCTTTTTATAACTCATTTGCTGTAACTATACCATCTGTAATAATACCTATAACTATTGCAGCATTTGCAGCATATGCTTTTGCATTTATGGATTTTAAAGGTAAAGAAATATTATTTTTGTTTGTAGTCGGCTCCATGATCATACCTTTACAAATGTCATTAATTCCTTTAGTGCAACTATTTAAAAGTGGGATAGAGGTATTTGGAATTCCAATAATCCCTGAATTAGATTTAAATGGTACTTTTGTTGCTGTTTGGTTTGCTCATACGGGTTTTGGCCTACCACTTGCAACGTTTCTTCTCAGAGATTTCATGATGAGTTTACCTAAGAGTGTTATTGAATCTGCAAAGATTGATGGAGCGAGTAATTTTACAACTTTTTTTAAACTAGTTCTGCCTTTATCTGTTGCTGGCATAGCAGCATTTGCAACATTCCAATTTCTCTGGGTTTATAATGATTTCCTTGTTTCTAATGTTTTTCTTGGAGTATATAAACCACAAAACTTAGTTGTTACCTCCCATGTCTCACAGTTAGCTATTGGAGCCTATGGAGAAGCATGGCACTTAAGAACTTCAGGTGCAGTAATTTCTATGATTGTTCCTTTAATTGTTTTTTTCAGCTTACAAAGATTTTTTATTAGAGGTTTAATTGGAGGAGCTGTAAAGGGTTGAGATCCCTCGGTCTTTTTTTAAGTTTTATTATTTTTATATCCTGCAGTTTAACTACTGACGTAATTGAATATGAAATATATTCAAATGATCAGATTGAGAACATAGAAACAAAACTAGTGTTCAATATTTATGAAAATAAAGATATGATTCAACTTGAAGTACAAAGCTTTCCAAAAAATGATAAAAACATAGAAAGCTACTCTCTAGTTTTTGATATGAAATTTAGAGAAGATTACGAGAGTGATTTTAATGGCGTATGTCTCGGGCCCTCATGGGAAAGTTTTGGCCCAGGTGAACTTTCTCTTGAATTAAAAAAAGATAATAATTACAAAGAAAATATTAAAGGAGTTGTTGACTCTACACAGGATGATAGATGTAATAATTATTTTTATTATTTACGATTCTTAACGATAAATTTAACAGATAACGAAAAAATCTTAATTGGGGTAGCTACTGATTATGCCAAGGATTATCCAGATGCACCATTTATTTGGTCAGTAAATAAAAATAATCAACTCGAAGAAATTGGGACTACTAACATAGAAAAATATAGCTTAAATTTTGAACTGAGTAAATAAAATGAAAATTGGTATTGATTGGGGCGGAACAAAGATTGAAGCTATTGCTATAGATGACAATGATGGTTCTGAATTAAACCGAATTAGGATAGACTCTCCAAAAGATGATTACGAACAAATTCTTAATGCTGTAGTCAATTTAATTAGCGAGATATCTAAAGAAGCTGACAAATTTACTGTAGGAATCGGAATGCCAGGGTCTCTTCATCCAGATACTGGTTTAGTTCAAGTTTCAAATTCAAAAGCATTGGAAAATAGACCTGTAAGAAATGACTTAGAAAAACAATTGGGTTATGAAATAAAAATTGCCAATGATGCAGATTGCTTAGCTTTATCCGAGGCAATAGATGGAGCAGGTAAAGATTATAAGAGTATTTTCGCAGTAATACTTGGAACAGGAGTTGGGGCAGGATATGTTGTAAATAAAGAACTTGTTGAAGGACCAAATAAACTTACTGGCGAGTGGGGTCAAAACCCAATACCAGGCCCAATGGACGATTATGAAAGATCTACAAAGAGACATTGCGGAAGAATAGGAGCAATTGAAGTTTTTATTTCAGGTCCAGGACTAGAAAATGATTATGAATACAGATCTGGGAATCAAATTTCATCAAGAGAAATAATAAATTTGTACAGAGGAAAAGATGATTTAGCAACAGAAGTTATGGATACATACTTTGAAAGAACAGCAAGGTCCTTTAGTAGTTTTGTAAATATTCTTGATCCAGATGTAATTGTTTGTGGCGGAGGAATGTCAGATGTCGATGAAATTTACGAAGAAGTACCAAAGAGAATTATTCCATATATAGCTTCAAATTTTTTCTTAACACCGGTAGTTAAAGCAAAACATGGATCGAGTAGTGGTGTTAGAGGAGCAGCATACTTATGGCAATAGAAAATAAAAATATATTTTTTATAATTTTTCTCTTAGTTGTTATTTCTTTTTCTTGGTTTGCTTATCAACCAAATGAAGTCGTAATAAAAGGTCCCTATTTTCCACAGATGGATTACTTTATTGAAGAGTTAGAACAGATTTCAAAGTCTGAAAACATAAAAATTAGCTATATTCCAGTCTCTGATATTGAAACCTATCTAATTCAGACCAATGAATTTGACACAGACTTAGCATTAATCCCAAATCCTCAGGGAGTAGTAAACCTAGGAGAGAGAGGTATTGCTAAACCTATTGAAAACAGTATTGATAAAGCAATAATAGAGGATAGATTCCCCTCCCATTTATTAGAGATAACAACTTCAAAGAAAAAAAATATAAATTATGGTGTTTGGTTTAGATTGATTCCCAATTCACTTGTTTGGTATGATGTAGAAAAGTTTAAATCAATTGGTTCACCTAATTTTAATAGTTATGAAGAGATGGTTTTATTTACAAAAGAATTTTCATCAAGCGGCAGTCATTTGTGGTGTTTAGATATTGAAAGCGGTGCTTCGACTGGATGGATTGCTACAAACTGGCTTGAAGATTTAATTCTTCACCAACAAGGCCCTGAGATTTATGACCAATGGTCAAATCAAGAGATAATGTCAGGATCTGATGAGATTACTTTATCAATACTAGATATTGGAAAGTTAATTTTTATTAAAGATGCAGTATTCGGTGGAAATAAAAGAATTGTAAGAAAAGAATTTAGAAACAACTATAAGAATCTAACTGATGAGAATAACTCATGCATTTTCTCTTGGTCAGGCCACTTCGCATCAAATTATTTTCCAAAAGATAAGGAATATGGTATTGATTATGATTTTTTCAAATTTCCATCATTGAACAATAAAGAGGCAATGGTTGGAATAGGAGATGCATTAATAGTTATAAATGAAAGTAAAGAAAGTACAAAAGTATTGAATGCTTTGATATCAAATGATTTCGGTAAATCGTGGCTATCAAAGAATGACTCAACATATATTTCAGCAAATATGAATTCAGAAATTAATACACTAAGAAATAAACAGACGATTAAAGAAACTGGTCTAATTAAGAAATCTTTAGAAAGTAACCTATTTAGGTATGATGCTTCGGAATTGATGGAAAGAAGAATAGGTTCAGATGCATTGTGGTACGCAATGTTTAAGTACATAGAACTTACGAGTCTATATATTGACGAAGTAACAGAAGAACTAGACTTTAGTTATTAATCTAAATGATTTTAAAATACTATGATATTTGGTTAAAATACATTAGGTAATTATGGGTGCTATAAAAATTAACTCTGTTGGGAAAATCTATCCAAATGGAACAAGAGCTTTGGAAGATGTAAATATTCAAATAAATGATGGCGAGTTCGTAGTTCTCGTTGGTCCATCAGGTTGTGGTAAAACAACACTTTTAAGAATGGTTGCTGGTCTTGAAGACATTACTGAAGGTGAAATATCTATAGGAGAGAAGACAGTCAACGAAGTAGCACCAAAAGATAGGGATATAGCTATGGTGTTTCAAAATTATGCTTTATATCCACACATGAGTGTTTATGACAATATGGCTTTTTCACTTAAATTGCGTAAATTATCAAAAGAAGATATTGATCAAAAAGTTAAAGAAGCTGCAAAAATCTTAGAAATTGATGAACTCCTTGAGAGAAAACCAAAAGCCCTGTCTGGAGGTCAGCGTCAACGTGTTGCAATGGGTAGAGCAATTGTAAGAAATCCAGAGGCGTTTTTGATGGATGAGCCTCTTTCTAATTTAGATGCAAAGTTAAGAGTACAGATGCGTGCAGAGTTAGGAGTATTACACACCCAATTAGAAACCACAACACTTTATGTTACCCATGATCAAGTAGAAGCAATGACTATGGGAGATAGAGTTGCTGTTATAAGAAAAGGTGAATTACAACAGATAGATACACCTAGAGAGATTTATTTATATCCGAAAAATATTTTTGTAGCAGGATTTATTGGCAGTCCAGCTATGAACTTTGTTTATGCTACAGTTAAAGCCTCAACAAAGAATATAACGTTATCTTTTGGTGGAGATTCAGTTAAGTGTAATGCAGATGAAAATAAGAAATTAAAAGAATTTGATGGACAAGAGATAGTATTAGGAATTAGGCCGGAAGCATTTGAGGATTCAAACTATGCCAATTCAAAAGAGTTTTCGGAGAAATTAAATATTGAGGTATCTTTACTTGAACAACTTGGTTCAGATTCTTATATCCATTTCTATAAAGACATAAAACCAGTACAAACAGAGGCAATAGAGGAAATTCTTGCTGATGAAGGTGAAGATATATCAGTCTTAGGAGACCAAACAAAATTTATTGCTAGAGTTAATCCAAATTCAATTGTTAAAGAAGGAGAAAAAATTACTTTAGCAATTGATCCATCAAAATTACATTATTTTGACCCAAACTCTGGAAACGCAATAGTCTAACTATTAATATTTCTTTAGTCTTTTAACGAGTAGAATTATTTAAATGGATAAAATATTATTTTTCAATACTTTGTTTGGTTTTATGACTTTAGTCTCCTGGGTAATTACTGCCTCAATTTTTTATCTGTATTTAACTAAAAGAACATTTAACAAGTTGATTACAGATCAGTTTTTAAATTATGCAATAAGTGTTGCTACATTTTGTGCAGTTGGAAGTTTAATTTATTCTGAAGTAGTTGGGTTTATACCGTGTAAGTATTGTTGGTACCAAAGGTATCTAATGTATCCTATTGCTTTGGTAATGCTAGCTTCTTTATTTAAAAAAGCTTTATTTAAATTTGGATACTTTAGCTTAATTGGTTTTTTTCTAAGTCTCTATCATATTTATCTTCAAAACGGAGGAGGAGATGGAGGTACTTGTGCAATAGATGTCCCTTGTTCTTTAAGGTATGTTGATATATTTGGTTTCATAAGTATTCCTGTGATGGCTGGAAGTGGATTTATTACCATATTTGCTGCAATCTTGTATTATGACTATGCAAGGAAACAAATTAGTGAATAAAAATTTTATTATCGGCGGAGGAATACTTCTAGTTATAGGCTTAGCTGTTGCAATTGGAGTTACCTTAAGCTCAGAACCAGTAGCAGCGCCACTACCTGAAGGCGAGACAACGATAAATGGTGAAAATCTTCCTCAATACGCTGGAGAAAATGATGACAGTATAGCTGTAGGATTACCCGGACCACTTTTTTCAGGACCAAATCAGGATTCAGAAATAGTTTCTTTAGAGAAAAATGGAAATGCTAAAGCACTTTTATTTCTTGCTCATTGGTGTCCACATTGCCAACGAGAGCTTCCAGTAGTTCAAGAAATTATTGATACTATAGGTGTTCCAGACGGTATTGATGTTATTGCAATTGCTACATCAATAGACAGGGGCAGAGATAATTACCCTCCACAAGATTGGTTATTTAGAGAAGGTTGGAGTGAAACCCAGATTTATGATTTAGACAAGGACATATCAAGAGCTTATGGTCTTACATCATTTCCATACTGGGTATTTTTAGATAAGGATTTAAACGTAATTGCTCGTAGAGCAGGAAATCTTCCAGAAGACTATATAGGTCAGCTTTTAATACAACTAGCTAATCAATAATTAATTAACCAGATTCCAAGCAGAGAATAGTTCTTTATATACTGAATTATTTTTCAATAGATTTTCGTGACTGTTAAAACCGACAAGTTCCCCTTCTTTCATAACCATTATTTTTTCTGCATTTAAAACAGTTTCCAACCTATGAGCAATAACAATTGATGTTTGGAAAGATAATAGTTTATCAGTTGCATCTAATATTGAAGACTCTGATTCAATATCTAAGTTTGCAGTAGCTTCATCAAAGACAATGATTTGTCTCTTTGCTAGAACAGCTCTTAATAATGCAACAAACTGTCTTTCCCCAGCAGAGATATTCCCACCTCTTTCTCCTACCTCTTGGTCAAGTTTATTTTCGTATCTATCAAACCATGTAAGTATTCCCATCGAAGATAGCTCTTCCTCTAGATCTATATTTTCAGGATTTGAATAAACTAGGTTGTCCCTTATTGTTCCTCTAAATAAGAAACTCTCTTGAGGTACATATGCAATATTTTTTCTAACCCATTTCTGTCTTACATCATTCGCATCAATTTCAAAAAAACTTACTGTTCCTTTAGTAGATAGATAAAATCTTAGAATTAATTTTGCAATCGTACTTTTTCCAGCACCTGTTTCTCCAACAATTGCTATCTTTTCACCTTTATTTATTTCAAAATTTACATCTTTAAGGACGAGCTCCCTACCGTATGAAAAATTCACATTTTTAAATTCAACAACTTTTTCTTTATCCATATCTGGTGTTGTATCTCCTTTTATACTTAATAATGGTTCTTCATCAAGTATTGAGAATACTTTTTTCATAGAGGAACCTGCAGATCTTAACAAATCGTAATTAAATGAAAGCTGAATTAAAGGATCAAAAAAATAGTTTAGATAAAAAAGTAAAGCAACTAATTCTCCTATTGTTAATGTTCCTTCTGTTATTCTTTGTGCGGCAAACCAGATAACAATCGCTATGGAGGTAACTCTTGTAATTTCAATAAAAGGGAAATAAACAGCAATATTTTTTGCAGATTTCATATTAGCTTTTAGATGTTCTCCATTTACATCTTCAAATCTATTAATTTGTGTATTTTCATCAGCGTATGCTTGTATGATTCTAACTCCAGAGATTCCTTCTTGTAGTGAGGACAAAACTTGACCAATCCATTCTCGTACTGACCAATATGCAGCATCAGCATGTTTTCTGAAAACTCTTGTCGCCACTCCAAGAACAGGCAAAATTATAAAGGCAATTACGGATAGTCTAAAATCTACAAGAAATACAGCGACTGTTGCAGCAAATATAGTCAATAGAGATGTTAATATACTACTGGCTCCTTCCCTAGCAAACTCATTAAGACTTTGCATGTCAGAAGTCATACGGGCAACTAGTACACCAGTTTTATTTTTTTCAAAATAATTGATATCTAATGATGCTAAATGTCTAAATAGTTTCTCTCTAATTTTTCTAACATATGTTTCTCCAACTAAACCAATAGCTAGAAGGGCTTTGCTTGTAACAAAATATAATACAATAAGAGTTAGAAGGTAAAACATTGCTTGTTGAAGAACGTAACTATAGTCTGATTTGATTACACCGTTATCAACCCCTCTAGATATAAGAAAAGGCCCAACCATTCTTAAGCCAGTTCCAAATAATGCAATTAACGAACTTTTGATAAAAGGATTTCGTATTTCAGGAACTAATTTATAAGACCTAATAAAAACTTTTTCTTTCATAGAGCAGTCTCCACTGTGCTTCCTTCAAGAAAAAGATCTCTATAAGATTGATCTTTTTTAATAATTTCCTTATGTTTTCCTTGAGCTTTTACAGATCCGTTTTCAATAAATATAACTTCATCGCAAAGCTCAATAGTTGGCACTCTATTAGTAATTATTAAAGTAGTCATACTTTCCATAGTTGTTTCAAGTTCTTTTCTTATTTCTTCCTCAGTTGAGGCATCAACAGCTGATAAAGCATCATCTAGAATTAAAATTCTTGGATTCCTAACAATAGCTCTTGCTAATGCAACTCTCTGTCTTTGGCCACCTGAAAGCCCATAACCTCTTTCACCAACAGTAGTTTCATATGCTTCTGGTAGTTCAGATATAAATTCATGAGCCTTCGCAACGCTAGCTGCATTTTCAATCTCTTCATTTGAAGCATTATTTAAGCCTATAGATATATTTTCTCTAGCAGTATTTGAGAAAAGGAAACTTTCCTGGAAAGCGAGGCTTACATTTTTTCTAAGGTCAGATAGTTCAAGGTCATTAATATCTACTCCATCAATTTCTATTTTTCCTGAATCTATTTCATAAAGTTTTGGAACTAAATACCCAAGCGTAGATTTACCTGACCCAGTAGAACCAACAATAGCAACAGTTTTTTTACCGTCTATTGTAAAAGATAAGTCATTAAAAATATTTTCATTTCCATATTTAAAATTAACATCTGAAAATTTTATTTGACCGGTACCTTCTTTCGGGAGTGTCTTAATTTGTTGAGGGTCAATAATTGAAGGTTTTTCATTTAATAATTCTAAAATTCTATTTCCTGCAGAAACACTGGCAGGTATTTCAGATAAAAACCATGCAGTAATTCTCAATGGCCAAAGAAGTAGAAATACATATTGAGTAAAAGCAATAAAATCTCCTAAGGATATATTTTCATTTATAGTTAAGTATCCACCAAGAATTAAGACAAGCAAGGTAATGACCATTGGAATTAATTCAAACATTGGAATGAATTTTGTTCTGAGATTTAAGTAGTCAATTGATCTGTCATAGATATTTTCAATAGCCTCATCTATTTTGTTTGAAGCTGTATCTTCATTCCCAAAAGCTTTTACAACTCTTATTCCTCCAAGTTGCTCTTCTACTTCAGTTGTCATATTTGCTTCTGCCTCTTTTACTTTTAGTGAGATGCCCATTGCTTTTGATGAAAAGCTAGCTGCTAACCAAAGTACTGCTGGGATAGAGAGAAGCACAACAGAACCTAATGGGAGACTTATGCTTAATAAAGTAATACTGAGAATAAATAAAAGTAAAATATTAGCAGATGCTAAAGGAGCTATTGCAAAAGCCATACGTACTTGAGATGCATCACTGGAAGCTCTTGCCATCAACTCTCCAGTAGGAACTCTATCGTGAAATTTGAAAGCAAGTTTTTGCATGTGTGAAAAAATATTATTCCTAATTTCTGCTTCAACATTATAAGAAACAGACATTCCAAAGTATCTTCTAGTCCCTATAGATAGTGCACGGCTATATCCAATTACAATCAATGAAGATAATAGGATTGCAATAATTCTTGTATTCCCTGAAACGATACCATCATCAACAATTCTTTTGATAATATATGGATGTAAAACAACTAAGAAACACCAAATAATTGCAGAGGATATTGAAATAAGGAAATGTTTTTTATTTCCTTTTATACCTTCTACATAAAAGAGCACTGCTTTTTTAAATTCTGGAGTTTTAAAGACTTTAAACATACTTTTTAATATTAAATGGTTAAAAAATAAATAGTAAGGACTTTGTGCATAATTTCACAAGCATATTACTCTTTGTGGTATGACTGATCTCTTAAATAAAAAAATTGAAGATGTCTTAGATTCTTCGGACAGGATGTTTATTGCAACTAGTGTTGGAGGAAACTCATCAGGTGCATCTGTTTTTTTCAATAGAGATGGTGATGATTTAATTTTCTTCACATTTAACCCATCAAGAAAAGCTGAACAAATAAGATTAAATCCTCGAGTTCATGTTGTTGTATGGCCTAAAGGTCAAGAAGGTATTAGAGGTCTTCAGATTGATGGTGAAGCTTACAAAATTAAAGATGAAGATGAAAAAAAGAAAGCCTATAAATTGGTTCTTGAAACAACAGATGCTTTTAAAGAATTTATGGATGATGATTTTTTGATAAAAAATGATGTTGTGGGGTATTACAGAATTAAACCAACAACTATTAAATATGTAGATTTCTATGAGGAAGAGAAATTTGAATGGAAGACTTACCCTGCAAACAAAACCTCAGCATTAAAGTTTGCTTTCAGAATGGCATTAAAAAGAATAGGCCTATGGTTGAGAACGATTAGAGCACCTTTTTTAACTGCTACTTTTGCTCCAATTTTTATTGGTTCATCAGTCGCTTGGAGCGATTTAAAATCTAATAATTTATTAACAGAATGGTCTTGGAATATGTTTTGGCTAGTTCTTCTTGGTGCATCATTAGCTCAAATAGCTACTAATTCATCTAATGATTATTTTGACCATACTTCTAACGCAGATGAAATTAATAAAGTTGCAAGCCCTTTTAATGGAGGAAGCCGAGTAATCCAAGTTGGGCTAATGACACCAGGACAGGTTTTACTTACAGCTTTAGCAAGTATTATTGGAACAATTGCTATAGGTTTATATATTAATCAACAAATTAGTGGAGAGTTCTTTGGCAATACACCAATTTTATGGACAGGTATAATTGGCACTTTCCTTGCACTAGGATACACCGGAGATCCGATAAGACTTGGTTACAAAGGATTAGGAGAAATAGCTATTGCTCTTGGATTTGGTCCAGTAATGGTCATGGGCTCTCATTATGCCTTGACTGCACCCTTGCATAGTAATATTTTATCTTCATGGAATTGGGTTGAAGCATTAATTGCATCAGTACCAATAGGAATATTAGTTATGCTAATTGTTTGGATTAATCAGTTTCAAGATGCTCCTTCAGATGCTGCTGTAGGTAAAAATACTTGGGTTGTTAAAGCTGCTGTTGATGACGGCTGGATGAGACTTGAAAAGCCACTGTCACTTTATAAACAGTTTATGGTAGAAGCCTTTATTGCAGTTGGAATAATTGGGGTCATCAGTTTTTTCACTGACTATGGAACAGTTTTTGCATTCATTGCTTTATTACCAGTTATTTTGGTATGGAAAGCTTTCAAAATGGCAGATGAATGGATGGTAAAGTGGAACAATCCAGAAGCTGATCGACAAAAAGTACCTTATGAGCTTTTACTAGTTAATGTTTCAACTATTGGAATACATTTTTTAACAGGAGTATTACTCTCTATCGCTTATATATTATCTAGTTAGTTTCTTCTTTAATTCTTTTATTAGCTAATTTAATGTATTCTTCATTAGTTTCATACCCTAAGTAGTTTCTATTTAAATTAAGAGCACCTATAGCTGTTGTTCCGCTACCAATAAAGGGATCGAGTACAAGTTCTCCTTCATAGGTGTATAATTTTATAAATCTTTCTACAAGTTCCGTTGGGTATGGAGCAGGATGACCAATTTTTTTTGCTCTAGCTGGTGGTATATTCCATATTGAAAGAGTGGAATCCATAAATTCTTCTTTTTCAATAGTTGATACTCCTTTTGAAGCTTTAGTCATAGAATCTTTTGAAAAGACTAAACAATATTCATGTATGTCTCTAATAACTGGATTAGATGCAGAAAGCCAACTTCCCCATGCAAAGTTTGCATTCGCACCTTTTGATTTTTGCCAAATAATTTCTCCTCTCATTATGAATCCGAGGCTAATTAATAGCTCAGTGTATTTATCAGAAAAAGGGATATATGGTTTTCTTCCTAGGTTTGCAACATTAACTACGAGTCTACCTCCAGACTCTGTAACTCTGTAAACTTCTTTAAAGCACTTCTCAACCATTTTCCAATAGTCTTTATCACTCATTTCTACATCACTTAATTTTCCAATATTGTATGGTGGAGAAGTAATCGTTAAAGCAACACAATTATCAACAATCTCTTTCATATTTTCTGAACTTTTATTGATGATTTTATTTTTTACTTTGGAAGTATTATTTTTTGAATTATCTCTTGTCTCAATGTCGTCTTGAAACTCGGATACAAAACCCTTTCTTGCTCCTGAACCATCTTTAAATACTGATTTTTTTGTCATATTATGTATTTAAGTCTATCAAACCATACTCGACAGTTTCTTGACTTTCTATATCTAGGATTTTTTCTTCCACGCCTTTGTAGTCTTTATGTTTTATATAAATAAGATTCTTAAGTTCTAATATTTCTTTATTTGTTTGATTTTCAGAAACCCAAATTACTCGTTTTAAACCACTTTCTTTTATTGCATTTATAAATATATCTTTTTCATTGTTATCAAAAAATACTCCACAAAAGGCACCTCTACATGCAGTAGAAATATGGGTATCGTCAGATATATCACCAATAGCTTTTTTCCCTATTAATTTTTTAATATAGGTTTCATCAATTTTATTTGAAACAAAAAGCCTGAGATCTTGGTTCTGCAAGCTTAGTTTATGAATAATTTCAGCTTCATTTTCATTTGTTGGGTTTATACAAATAACTGGCATATTTTTTAGTTTAATTTGCTAAATAATCTACATAGATAGTACTTATTATTGTACAAATTTAGAACTAAAATAAGAGTATGACTGACGTTAATATCGATATTGGTAAATATTCACTTGGATGGTCAGACCCCGAAAAGAATGTTTTTAAACCAGAAAAAGGTTTAAATGAAGACATAATTAGAAGAATGTCTGAAATAAAAGAAGAACCTGAATGGATGCTTGATTTCAGGCTTAAAGCATATAAAAGATTCCTTGATAAACCAATGCCAGAATGGGTAGCTAAAGAAAAGTTGGGCAGTCTCGATTTTGATGATATTTATTACTATATTAAACCAACTGAAAATCAGGCTAATTCATGGGATGAAGTTCCTGAAGAAATTAAACAGACTTATGAGAAGCTAGGGATTCCAGAAGCAGAGAGAACTTATTTAGCTGGAGTAACTGCACAATATGAGAGTGAAGTTGTTTATCACAAGAACAGGGAAGACTTAGAAGAGTTAGGTGTTCTTTTTTGTGATATGGACACTGCAGTTAAAGAATATCCAGAGCTAGTAAAAGAATATTTTGGTACCATTATTCCTCCAGGAGATAACAAGTTTGCTGCTCTTAACTCTGCTGTATGGTCTGGTGGTTCATTTATTTATGTTCCAAAAGGAGTTCATGTTGAGGATCCGCTACAGGCATACTTTAGAATTAATGCTGAGAACATGGGTCAATTTGAAAGAACCTTAATTATTGTTGATGAAGGTGCTTCCGTTCATTATATAGAAGGATGCTCTGCTCCTGTGTATACAACTGATGCTTTACATTCTGCAGTTGTAGAAATCGTAGTTAAACCCTCTGGAAAATGTAGATATACAACAATTCAAAATTGGTCAAATGATGTCTTTAATCTTGTAACTAAAAGAGCCCAAGCTTACGCCAACGCAACAATGGAATGGATAGATGCTAACTTAGGCTCCTCCTTAACAGTTAAGTACCCTTCAGTCTATTTAATGGAACCTGGAGCTCATGGAGAAGTTTTGTCCGTTGCTTTTGCAAACAGTGGTCAACATCAAGACACAGGAGCAAAAATGATTCATCTTGCACCTGATACGACATCATTAATAACTTCTAAATCAGTATCAAAAGGTGGTGGAAGAGGTGCTTATAGAGGTTTAGTTCGAGTAGAAGAAGGAGCAGAAACAGCAAAAAGTTTCGTAAGATGCGATGCTCTCATTCTTGACGATGAATCTCGCTCTGATACATATCCATATATGGAGATTGAGGAATCTACTGCAGAAATTGGTCATGAAGCTACTGTTTCAAAAGTAGGTGAAGATCAATTATTTTACTTAATGAGTAGAGGATTAAGTGAAGAAGAGGCAACATCAATGATTGTTGCAGGATTCGTTGAAGAATTTACTAAAACTTTACCGATGGAATATGCGATGGAGTTTAACCAATTGATAGAACTTAATATGATTGAAGCCGGAGCTGTAGGCTAATTATTTAGGATTATATTGAATACAAAAATAATTGAAAAAAACATAGAAGATAAAGCCTCAAAAGACTTCGATGATATATCTGTAAAAAATGAAGATTGGAAGTATGTTGGGAAAAATGTATTTAATATTAACAATTTTGAAACAGGAAAAGAGTCAAAGCTAGTAACCAATTCAGAATTTAATGTAGATAGTAATTGTTACAATCATTCAATAAATAATGAGATAGATGGAGCCAACTTAACAAGCTTAAATGATATTAGTTCTCCAATTGTTGATAAATCTATTAAGCGTCCTTTAGATAAATTTGTGGTTGAACAGTTTGAGAAAGCTACAGGAGGGTTTCGACTAGATATAGAAAAAGATTTTTCTGAATACTATTCAATCAACTATCAGTCTGATGACACAGCTGTTCCTTATCTTGGAATTAATGTAAATACAAATACATCTGGAAAAGTATTTTTGAATTTTGCTGAATTAGTAAAAGGAAATACCTATCCATTAATTGAATTATTTCTAGATAAAAATGCAAACTTAGAGTTAATTATTAGCGTTACAACAGATTGTGAGATTCAATTAATAAATTCACTTTATGGAAAGCTTTTAAATGATGCAAATCTCTCAATCCATTTAGTCAGTACTGGTGCTTCTTTCTCGAGATCAAGAATGGATATTGATTTAGTTGGTAATGGTTCTAGATTTAATATCGATGGAGTTTACTTCGGTGAAGAAAATCAAATCCATGATAATAGAGTATTTGTTAACCATCTTGGAAAGAATACATCTTCAAATATGATAACAAAGGGTGTTTTGGGTGATGAAAGTAGCTCAATTTTTACAGGAACTATACACATTGGAGAAGGTGCAGAAAAAACAGACTCTCATCAACAAAATAGAAATATCCTTCTTAGTGAAAAAGCAACCGCACAATCTGTACCAAATTTAGAGATACTTTGTGATGATGTTATTTGTAGTCATGGCTCATCAGTTGGTCCTATTGATGAAAAGTTATATCACTATGTAATGTCTCGAGGAATAGAGAAAGAAGCTGCTGAAAAATTATTAATCAAGGGCTTTTTTAATGAAGTAATCAATAATGAAAGTTGGGAAATTATTCATGATCAAGTATCCAATATATTAGAAAAAAAATATGAGAATGTTTTAGAGAGAGCAAATAATGGAAAAAGTTAAAGTTTTAAAGCTTTCAGAAATTACTGAAAACACCTCACAATTAGTAGAGGTTGAAGATAAGAAAATTGCAGTATTTAATGTAGATGGAGAAATCTATGCAATAGATGACATATGTTCACACGCAGAAGCCTCTCTTTCTGAAGGAGAGGTATTTGATTGTATAGTTGAATGCCCACTTCATGGCGCTGAATTTGATTTAAAAACAGGAGAAGCTACAACTCTTCCAGCAACAAAACCTGTAGTTGTTTACAAGACAGATGTAGATGATGAATATCTATATTTAGAAGTAGATGAAGATGCTTAAGGTAGAGAATTTAACCGCTTCAATAGGAGATGTAAGTATTTTGAACGGTATTGATTTAGAAGTAGGTCCTGGAGAATTACATGCAATCATGGGTCCAAATGGTTCGGGTAAGTCAACTTTATGCCATGCAGTCATGGGGAATAAAGACTACACCCAAGGTGGAACAGTTTCTATTGGCGATAAAGATATTTCTTCTTTACCTCAAAATGAAAGATCAGATTCTGGAGTATTCCAATCTTTCCAGTATCCAGTTGGACTTAACGGAGTAACGTTATTGGAATTTTCAAGAAATATAAATAATGAATTATCAGATGAAGAAATAATTGAATTAGCGAAAAAATTTAACATGGAAGAGTTTTTAGATAGAGAAGTTAATGTAGACCTTTCAGGTGGAGAGAAGAAAAGATCAGAGCTCTTCCAGCTCTCACTTAAAAATCCTAAAGTTGCGTTATTAGATGAAATTGATTCAGGGTTAGATATTGATGCAATTAAATCAGTTGCTAATTTAATTAATGAAAATAGAGAGAGTTCAACATCATATATATTAGTTACTCACTACAGTCGAATACTTAAATATTTAGATGTTGATAAAGTCCATGTTGTTGTTGGTGGTAAGGTTGTTAAGTCAGGTGGAAATGAATTGATTGAAGAAGTCGATTCTGGTGGATACACTCAATACAGGGAAGAAAATTGAATAAAAAGAACACAAGAATTGAAAAGGACTCCATGGGTGAGTTCGAAGTCCCAGAATCAGCACTATATGGAGCATCTACAGCTAGAGCAGTAGAAAACTTTCCAATCTCAGACTTGAAATTTTCTAGAACTTTTATCAGATCTTTAGCTGAAATTAAAAAAGCTTGTGCACTAGTGAATGAAAAAAATAAATTATTAGAAAAAGATATTGCAACAGCAATTACAGAAAGTGCTCAAGAAGTAATTGATGGAAAACATGATGATGATTTTGTATTAGACATCTTTCAAACAGGTTCAGGTACTTCAACAAACATGAAT